>CAYLMR010000160.1:0-1674 GCA_964384885.1 uncultured Bacteroides sp. | reverse complement strand
GAGCGCAAGCGTCGTGCCCGCGCCATGGTGGCCAAGATGGACGAACTCGGCTTCGGTAACTGCACCAACACCGGTGCCTGCGCCGCCGAGTGCCCCAAAAACATTTCGCTCAGCAATATCGCCCGTCTCAACCGCGAGTATATCAACGCCAAGTGCGCTGACTGATCCCGCCCGGTAACGATAATCCTCTAAGCCCGGCCCGCAGCTTTTTTGCCGCGGGCCGGGTTGTTGTTTCGACACCTTCGACAAACCCGCTTCGCGCGGAAAAACCGCGCCGCAGAGGGCTCAGCAGGCGGTTTGTCGCAAGGTGGCCGCGAGAAAGAAGCGTTAAAAAAAGTGGCTCTGAGGGCGGCGGATAGGAAAAAATTTGTAACTTTGCCATATTCATCGGGCTGCCGTTGGCTTTGTTGCCCCGATTATCCCGATAAGTATTCAATAAATAAACCTCAAAAAGTTGATAATGAAAAAGTTAGTTGCTCTGTTTTTTGCAGTTCTCACAATTATGACCGCTTCCGCTCAAATGCAGGGAGAGGCTGTTAAACCTGTGAAATGGTCGCTTGAAGTCAAGATGAAAGATTCCAAAAACGGAGTGATTATGCTTCGTGCCGATATTCAGAAAGGCTGGCATCTCTATGGCACCGTAATGCCCGAGGATGGCCCCCAGGCCACCGAAATCAAGTTTGCGCTGTCGAAGGGCCTCACCCTTGCCGGAGTGCTCCACCCCTCGGTGGCTCCCGTCAAGATCAACGACCCCATGTTTGGCGTGGAACTCAACTGGTGGGATAAGCCCGTAACCTTCACCGCCCCGATTACCGTCGACCCCTCAAAAGTCGGCCCCACCATGACCGTAACGGCTACCGTGAGCTATATGGCCTGTAACGACGTGACCTGCGCTCCCCCCACTACCGACAAAATCGTGGCAATCATCAATCAGGAAAAGAAATAACGGCTGCGACAGCTGCTCAATCACCAATCACATAGTAATTTAAGAAGATATGACACGCCGACTGTCAATGTTTGTCGCCATACTTGTGGCCACCATAGCCGCCGCAACGGCTCAGATACTTACCCCGATAACATGGAGCTCACGCCTTGAGATGACCTCCGAAACCGAGGGCAAGCTGATTTTTGACGCTAAAATCGAGCCGGGCTGGCACCTCTATGCCCTCGAGCTTCCCGACGGAGGCCCCAACCCCACCAAGTTTGTGTTTGACAAGGTGACCGGTGTGGACTTTACCGACGAAATCACCCCCTCGACCCCCGCTCCCGAGACCGTTGACATGGTGTTTCACCTCAAGCTCGGCTGGTGGGAAAACAATGTGAGCTTCACCCGCAACTTCCGCCTCAAACAGGGCGCTTCGGGCTATCGCATAGAGGGCTATGTGAGCTATCAGGGTTGTAACGACGAGAGCTGCATACCTCCCACCAAGGAGCCTTTCAGCTTCACCGGCGGTGATCCCGACGCCGGAGCCGCAGCTGCCGGAAGCGCTGAGGCCGGTGACGGCAATAACGATGCCGTAGCCGATGACGCTCCTGCCGGCGAATCAGGCTGGTGGGCACCCGCAGTCTTCCCCGACAGCGACACCCCCAACAATCAGAACATTGCCGAACAGTCTTGGTGGTATATCTTTATCTGGGGCTTCTTAGGCGGCCTCGTGGCGCTGCTCACCCCCT
>CAYLMR010000159.1:0-1773 GCA_964384885.1 uncultured Bacteroides sp. | reverse complement strand
TTTTTTATAAATTTGCAAAAAAAATAAAAGCATATCTTATGACTCAACCCACCCAACCTCAGCGCGAGATTGTGTTGAGCGGCATACGTGCCACCGGCAATCTCCATTTGGGCAACTATTTCGGTGCCCTCAGCAAGTTTGTGAAGATGCAGGACGAGGGTATCTATCATCCCCTCTTTTTTATCGCCGACCTTCACGCGCTTACCACCAACCCCTCGGCCGAGGAGCTTCATGGCAATGTAAAGAACATTGTTACAGAGTATCTTGCCGCAGGTCTCGACCCCGAGAAATCAACTATCTTCGTGCAGAGCGACGTGCCCGAGGTGTCGGAGCTCTATCTGCTTCTCAACATGCATGTGGGCATAGGCGAGCTTATGCGCACCGCCTCGTTTAAGGATAAGGCCCGCAAGCAGCTCGGCATCAAGGTCAACAATCAGAACGAGGAGGACGACGATCATATCGAAACCCAGATTATCGGCAACGAGAGCAGCTCGAAGCGCGTCAACGCAGGTCTGCTGACCTATCCCACCCTCATGGCCGTGGATATTCTCATTCAGAAGGCCACCAAGGTGCCCGTGGGCAAAGACCAGGAGCAGCACCTCGAGCTTACCCGCCGTTTTGCCAGGAGATTTAACTCATTCTACGGCGTGGATTTCTTCCCCGAGCCCTATAATTTCAACTTCGGCGGCAAGAGCATCAAGGTGCCCGGCCTCGACGGCTCGGGAAAGATGGGCAAGAGCGAAGGCAACTGTATCTATCTCATCGACGACGAAAAGACCCTCCGCAAGAAGGTGATGCGCGCAGTGACCGATCAGGGTCCCACCGAGCCCAACAGCGAAATCTCCGAGCCGGTGGCCAACCTGCTCTCGCTCATGGAGCTGGCAAGCAAGCCCGAGGTGGTTGAGCAGTTCCGCAACGCCTATGCCGACTGCTCGATTCGCTACGGCGACCTGAAGCGTCAACTTGCCGACGACCTCGTGGCTCTCACAGCTCCCATACGCGAGCGCATCATTGAGCTGAGAAATGACGATGAATATATCGGCAAAGTACTCCGCCGCGGCGCCGAACATGCCCGCGAGCGTGCCGCCAAGACTCTTGCCGAGGCGCGCGAGATAATGGGTATCCGCAAATTCTATTAATCCATCCCTCAGAAGATGAAAAAATCACCCCTCTACACCCGCACCGGCGATAACGGCACCACCGCTCTCATCGGTGGCACCCGCGCTCCGAAAAATTGCGTGCGCATCGAGGCCTACGGCACTGTCGATGAGCTCAACTCATGGGTAGGGCTCGTGGCCGCGCAGCCCGACATCACCCCTTCGGAGGTGGAGTGGCTGCAATGGATTCAGTGCCGCCTCTTTGACATAGGCAGCTACCTCGCCTGTCCTCCCGATGCCGACGGCAACGTGATGGTGGGAGAGGGGGCAAGCGCCGAGGCCGTGGAGCAGCTTGAGCGCATCATCGACGAGGTTGACGCCGCCACCCCGCCGCTCAAGCTCTTCGTGCTCCCCGGCGGAACACAGTCGGCCGCTACGGCTCAGATAGCCCGCACGGTGGCGCGCAGGGCAGAGCGCCGCATCCTCACGCTCGCCGAAGAAGCTCAGGTGTCGCCCGCGGTGCTCAAATTTGTCAACCGCCTCAGCGACCTCCTCTTCGTGCTGGGCCGCAACCTCAACACCCGCGTCTCCCACCCCGAGCCCACCTGGCGCCGCAAACGCTGATTCGCCCGCAAGAAGATATAACGCATTGATTTGTAGGGACATGCCTTTGGCA
>CAYLMR010000158.1:0-1806 GCA_964384885.1 uncultured Bacteroides sp. | reverse complement strand
CGTGAGGGTCTTCCGGGGCGAATTATGGGGATGAAATGTGTTACTTGCGGGCGAGAATCGAGGCGATGGCCTGGTTGAGCTCGTCGGCCGAGCGGCGCGCCAGAATGGCATGGCGCAGGGCGTTGCGGTCGGCAAAGCCATAATCGTCGAGCACCTTGCGATAGCCGCCCAACAGCTTGGGGCCGGTGTAGGAAGCTATCTCGCGGAGCAGCTCAAACTGAGAGGGGGTGGCCACTGAGCTGATAAATCCTCCACCTTTCTGGTCGGTGAGCCGTGAGCTGACGAGGGGATGAGGGTCTATTTCCACGAGCTTTATCTCGATGTTCCACACTCCGTTGCCGGTTGAAAGGGTGATTTTGTCGTTCTTTTTCTGAAGAAAAGCCGACAGCTCAACCTCTGAGGCATTGAAGGTTACTTCGTTGGAGTTGACGCCGATGCTACACTCGGTGGAACCGGGCGAGGGGAGCAACACCCATGGGGTTGATTCAGGCATCTGAAACAGCGCCAAACCGATAAGGGCAACCTTGAGCAGCGACACCGACGGCGAGAGGGTGACCTCACGCCACAGGGGAGGGCTCTTGACATCCTTGAGGCTCAGCCTCACCTTATAGGTAAGGTCGGCGGCCTGTTGGGATGAGAGGGGAGTGTAGCGGTAGGCAGGGTGCCCCACACGGCGCTTCTTGCGCGGCAGCCCCGAGCGGGTGAGCTTGGGGGCGGTGGCGGGCAGCATGTCGAAACCCCCCGGGTCGGGCATTTCCCTGAGCAGCGCGCCGAGGGCGGTGGGTTTCATCACCTCGGCGAGCACCGGAAATTTGTTGATGTCAAGCTCCGAGCGGCTGAACATGGTGCAGAAGCGGCTGTAGGCATCGGGAGTGATGCCCTGACGCATGGCACAAACCATAGCCAGCGACGCGAGCGCGCGGCTGTCGTAGACCTTGCGGGCGTTTTTTCTGCGGGTCGAAGCGTTGCTGCGGCCGGAGGTTGATTTCTTAGGACGTGGCATTAACTTTCAATAATTAAAATCGAAGTTAAAGGTATAGGCTGACGAAATCAGAACTCGGCGTTGTTGGGAGTGCGGGGGAAAGGTATCACATCGCGGATGTTGGTCATGCCGGTAACGAAGAGCACGAGGCGCTCGAAACCGAGACCGAAGCCGGCGTGGGGCACTGTGCCGAAGCGGCGGGTGTCGAGATACCACCACATATCCTTCATGGGAATGTGACACTCCTCGATGCGTGCGAGCAGCTTGTCGTAGTCGGCTTCGCGCTCCGAGCCGCCGATTATCTCGCCTATCTGCGGGAAAAGCACATCCATGGCTCTGACGGTGCGGTTGTCGTCGTTGAGCTTCATATAGAAGGCTTTGATGTCCTTGGGATAGTCGGTGAGGATAACGGGGCGTTTGAAGTGCTGCTCAACGAGATAGCGCTCATGCTCGCTCTGGAGGTCGGTGCCCCATTCCACGGGGAACTCAAACTTCTTGCCCGAGGCTTTGAGAATCTCGATGCCTTCGGTATAGGTGAGACGCTTGAAGTCGTTGGCTACCACAAATTTGAGACGGTCGAGGAGGCCGTTGTCGTAGTGCTCGTTGAAGAATTCGAGGTCGTCCTTGCAGTTGTCGAGGGCATATTGCACGCAATATTTAATGAACTCCTCGGCGAGGTCCATGTCGTCGGTGATGTCGAAGAATGCAACCTCGGGCTCTACCATCCAGAACTCCGAGAGGTGGCGGGGAGTGTTGGAGTTTTCGGCACGGAAAGTGGGGCCGAAAGTGTAGATGCCGCCGAGCGCGGTGGCTCCGAGCTCACC
>CAYLMR010000157.1:0-1824 GCA_964384885.1 uncultured Bacteroides sp. | reverse complement strand
GCAAAAAGGCAGCCGGGGCGCGGGGCCCCGGCCGGGTTGGTGCGGAAAGGGGGAGGGGATTAGCGCAGGGCTTCGACTTCTTCGGGGGTGAGGGGGATTTTCTTGCCGAGGCGGCGCGCACCGTCGTCGGTGATGAGATAATCCTCTTCGTTTCTTATGCCGCCGAAGTTGCGGTAGGTCTCCACGACGTCATAGTTGATGAAGTCGGTGAATTTCTTTTCGGATTTCCAGAGGTCGATGAGGTCGGGAATGAAGTAGATGCCCGGCTCGACGGTAAACACAAAGCCCGGTTCGAGGGGAATGGCCAGGCGCTGGCTCTTGCGGCCGAACTGGGTGGACTTTTCGGCGCCGGCATATCCTACCCAGCGCTCGCCGAAGTTTTCCATGTCGTGAACGTCGAGACCCATCATGTGGCCGAGGCCGTGGGGATAGAACAGCGCGTGGGCACCCTGACGCACAGCCTCGACGGCATCGCCTTTCATGAGGCCGAGCTGCTTCATGCCCTCGACCATAGCGATAGCCGAGATGTCATAGACCTCCATATAGGGAATACCGGGGCGGAGGGCGGCCACAGCGGCGCGGTGCATCATGTTCTGAATCTCATAGACCTCTCTCTGGCGGGGGGTGAATTTGGGGTCGGCGGGCACAGTCGAAGACATGTCGCCGCAATAGCCCGAGGGAAGCTCGGCGCCGGCGTCGATCAGGAAGAGGTCGCCCGGCTTGATGATGTTGCCGTGATAGTGGTTGTGGAGGGTCTGACCGTTGACGGTGGCGATGGTGGCAAACGACTCCTCGCAGTTGGCTTTGTTGGCCACATGGAGCATCTCGGCCACGACCTCATATTCATGCAGGCCGGGGCGCACGGTGCGGATGGCGGTGATGTGCATGTCGGCTGTCACGTCACAGGCCTTTTCGATCTCCTCGATCTCCTCGGCGGTCTTGTGGTTGCGCTGCTCCACGATGGCTCTGATAAAGGGTATCGAGCCTATCTGAGCGTCGGGCAGAAGGCCCATGAGGTTGAGGAGTTTCACCTGATGTTCAGCGCGGTAGGGGGGCAGGAAGTGAACCTTGCGGCCCTTGGCGCGGGCGTCGGCTATGAGGGTGGCGAGAGAGGCCGAGGGCTTGACATCTTTCACGCCCACACGCTCGGCGCGCTCGTGGAGGGTGGGGAGGGTGCCCATCCACACTATCGAATCGATCGTCAGCTCATCGCCGAAAATGGTGGTGGTGTCGTTGTCAACGTCGATCACGGCGGCGAGGCCGGCTTCGCTTATGCCGAAATAATAGAGGAAGCTTGAGTCCTGACGATAGCGGAAAGTGTTGTCGGCATAGTTGAGCCCTTGCTCATCGTTGCCGAGAAAGAGAAGCAGTCCCGAGCCCATTGTCTTCGACAGCTGGCGGCGGCGCTCAATGTAGGTTTCTTTGCTGAACATATAAACGGGAATTTTTACGCAGTGGTGAATATTAAATCAACTTATTATAACTCCGAAACCGTGGCGGGGAGACCCTCCCGGTGTTGGAGATAGCAAAGTTAACCATTTTTTCACACGTTTATGACACGCGCGCAAAACCAATTGGAAAAAAATCACTAAATTTGCGCGAATTATTGATTTCACCCCACTGAATTTAGAATTTACTACCCGATATGGCTCAACAAGACGAAGTTTTCAAAAAAATAGTTTCCCACGCCAAAGAATACGGTTTCGTGTTCCAGTCTTCAGAAATCTATGACGGTCTCGCCGCGGTCTACGACTACGGTCAGAACGGCGTGGAGATGAAAAACAACATCAAGCGCTATTGGTGGGACGCCATGACCCTGCTCCA
>CAYLMR010000156.1:0-1877 GCA_964384885.1 uncultured Bacteroides sp. | reverse complement strand
CCGGCCACACAGTGGTCGCGCACGTGTCCCCAGGTGGCGAGCACAAGCGAATTGGTGGTTACCTCAAAGTTGCGGATTACGTCGGGCTGGTTGCCGCGGCCGTAGATATTGCAGTCCCACATGCAGTTGTGGTCTTCACGCTGGCCGGGGCCGATGAGGGGGAGAGTCTCGTAGCCGTAGTTGTTGGGGTCTTCGAGAGTGAGGCCTTTGAAGATGGCATGGGCGGTGCGGTCATAGAAACCCTGGTCGCTGCCGTTGCGGAAGTCCCAGCCGAGATAGGGATTGATAACCCACACGTCATCACCCCGGCCGCCGTCGCCGTTGCCAAACACGGTGGGAGCCATATTGTCGGGCACGAAGCCTAAGGGCACGGTGAGCTGGGTGGCCATGTTGGCGAGATAGAAGCTGCCGCCGTTGGCCGAATATTCCTTAAGGGCAGCGATAGTGGCTGCGTCGGTAATCTCGGCGGGAAGGTTCTCCCAACCCATGGGGAGACCAACGCGGTCAATCTCAATCCAGATCACGGGATAGAAATCGGGGTCGAGCGAAGCTATCTGCGAGGGGCGGATAAGCTCGGCATCGGGCTGAGCGGCAAACCATTCGGCGGCAGCGCGCTCGTCGTCGTCGGGCAGCGAAGCGATGTCGGGGGCGGTCATGAGATAGGCCATCTTCACGCCGTCGAGTTTGGCGGGCATCTGTGCGCTCACCGACACACCTTCCGACACATAACCTCCCTCATACATCACCTTGACGGTGCAGAGATAGTTTTTGTCGAGGGTGAGACCCTTGAGGGTGTATTCGGTGGGGTGGCCGGGGAGAGTGATTGCAGAGTTGTTGTCGCCGTTGACGAGAATTTTCACACCGGTGATGTTGTTGTCGGCGGGAAGATTCCACGACAGATTGATCTTGCGGCCCGAGACCTCGGCGGTGAGGGCTGAGGCTTTGGTCAGAACGGGCACATCGGGCATACCGGTCGGTTGGAAATCGGAGCATGAGCCGAGCAGGGTGCAGAGCAGCGCTACCAGAAGTCCGAAGCTATATGAATGTATCTTTTTCATTGTTGTGATGTTTGGAGTGATTATTTATAAAGGTCACCTGCGTTGTCAACCTGATTGACAGGAATGGGGAAGTAGATCTCGTCTTCGGTGAGATTGGCGCCCTCATAATAGGTGCGTATCTTGCCTTCGGAGGCATAGTAGTTGTTGACGGTCTCGACCACATTGCCCCAGCGCACGAGGTCAAACCAGCGGAGGCCTTCCATGGCGAGTTCGAGACGGCGCTCCATGCGCACGGCTCTGCGGGCATAGTCCTGATTCCAGCCTGTTGAGGGATATTCGGCCACGGCATAGTTGGCTATCATGGGGTTGCAGTCAACCGGCTCATAGGAGGCATCGACCGAGCGGGCGGCTTTGGCGCGGACGGCGTTGATGAGGGTGCGGGCTTCGTCGAGGTCTTTGTTCTGCTCGATGAGGGCTTCGGCTTTCATCAGCATCACGTCGGCATAGCGGATGAGGATGCAGTTGAGCGAGGAGGCGCCCCAGGGCACGATGCCGGGCTTGACATAGGGAGATTCGGGAGCGGGATAAGGCTTCTTGCCTGAATACTGGCCGTAGAGCTCGAGGTTGCGGCACCAACGCTCGTTATAGGTGTGGGAGCGCCAGGGCATTCCGATGCGGCCGAGGGTGAAGTCGAGACGGGGGTCTACATTGCCCTGATAGTCAGCCTTGTCGACATTCTCGCTGTTAAACGAGCCGTCGAGGTAAGGGAGGCCGTTGGCGTCGGTGCGGAAAGCGTTGACAAGATTCTGGGAAGCGAGATAGAAGTCGTCGCCGTTGCCATAGAGGTTGCCCTCCGACCATGTGCAGTTGAGGCAGTTG
>CAYLMR010000155.1:0-2192 GCA_964384885.1 uncultured Bacteroides sp. | reverse complement strand
TCAGGAGGGGCGGCGGGTGAATTTGAGGACGCCGATTTTGCTCAGCTCGTCCATATCGAGGGCTATTGAGGCGCCATAGGCCGGAAAAACGAGGCGCGGCAAGGGGATGCGCTCAGAATGAATGATACACGCTTCATAGATATTTTGCGCGTCGCTGAGCACTGTCAGAAGCCTGTTTAGCTCGGCATTGTTATAATATTTTTGCGTCACATTTTTGGGAATGGCATAGAGCGGATGCTCCTCGCTGACATCGAGACCAAACAGCGGCTGAAGGGTGGCATAATCCTCAGGCTCACCGTCGTAGGTGAAGCTCCCCTTTTGATTCTCGTTGACAACAAAACGCTTGGGCTGCCAGTCATACACATAAAGGTAGCTGTTGTCGCTTCCCACAAGATTGTTGATGCAGGCAGACAATTCGGGCGCCGTGTTGCGGAATATCACCGAATGAGGACTCTGAGGCGAATAGATGTCGCTGAGCACTGTGCGGAACTCCCTGTAACGCTCATCCTCTTCCGCGAGCCGCTCCCACGCGCGCCAATCCATCCACTCCGGAAACCGATGCGCCTCTTCATAAATCATCAGCCGGTCTATCTCGCCGGTCGACTCATCATGTTGCGCCTCATAACTTCCCGTCACCATATCGTCGGGGTCGATAGTGTGGCTCGGCGAAAGGGTATAGTTGAGGTTGCCCATAGGCGCCATCATCATAAATGTGTCGCGCAGGTCGGGATTGACCGACTTTCTGAATCTGAAATCATAGGTATCGAGCTCCCAGGCTATACCGTTGCGGCGGTAGCAGAGGGCCGTAATGCAATTGTCGGGAAAAATCCAGAAGCGGCTCTCCCCGCAATCGGCGTCGTCAATCCATATCCCGCGCATATAAAGGCCGTGGAAATTTTCGCTGTCAATGCGCAGCTGCTCGGAGTCGACAAGCAACCTGCACGCGCGGATAATATCCATCAATCCTACCATCATCATCATCGGCTCAAAATCCTCCCTCTCCTCAGGGTCGTTGATGCAACCGTCGATAATGTCGATCCACTGGTCAAACGCCAGCGGCTTTTCCATCGAGCCAAGCCGAGGGGTGTCCTCCCTGAGAATTTCTATCAGAGCGCGGAATTGCCCGAGCTGTTCCACCATATCCCGGTCGCTTATGTCACGCCACCGTGAATTTTTCGGAAAACGGCCTCACTACTCCGAAAGCAAACAACACTATCAGCGCAACATTGACTGCCGGCGCTTCCCCCTCCCCGTCGGGAAAGAACTCCCCCAGCAGCCTCCGGTCGTCATTCTTCATTCTGAACTTGAAAATCTCATCGTTAGTGAGACTCAGCCCCGCCGTGGCATACAGACGGAAAAGCATCCGGCAGAACTTTCTCCGCGAGGCCAGTTGCGACCTATCGCCCCAATCGAGCGAGAGATAAAACTCCGATGCCCGCAGATAATCGCCCATCACCTCCTCAAGCGACATGCCCGCAACATCCTCGGTCTTGCGGTCGATGATGTTATAATAAACGTCGATGTCGCGGGCCGACTCGCGATTGTTGACCACAGTTTCATACGACACGCCTATGGCCTCGCGAAACTCCCCCTCTGAGCGGAAGAGAAACCGCGACCTGTAGGCCACAGAGATTAACTCATATTTGGTAGAAGTGTCCATTGTTTGCCTTGATTCTGAGAAAAACTGCTGCAAATATAACACATCCGCCTTAAAAGCTCTCACTCCCCGCTCAGCCTTTACGCTCTCAAAAACCAAAAGTCACCCCTTCGGCCGAAAAATTCCTCCTTAACTCAAACTTTCAGAAAAATCCCCGCCAATACTTATTTTCTGATTTTCAGATTTCACTCCCCTCCATTAATTTTGCAATCAGGAAGCCAAAGCCCTACAATGTATAACAATTAAAATTTGTTAAAATGCAGATAAGAGCGTCTAATCCCGATAATTAGTTTTATCTTTGCGAAGCTCAAACGGAGGAGAAATACCGTTGAGCAAGAAAAGTGTCAAGCTTTCTTTCTCAGCAAGACGAATCGCCAATTCAACAACAGACTGAGACATAGAGAGATTAGACGCTCTTTCTGTTTTGTCGTATCTACCTTACGGCCTTACGGGTCGTATCCGTAATACCACAACACAGAGGGGCTGTTTATTCTACCCTCATATATCATTCAGTCTGTAGGCTTTGGCGAGCCTG
>CAYLMR010000154.1:0-2244 GCA_964384885.1 uncultured Bacteroides sp. | reverse complement strand
CAATAACTCTGAAAATCAGGGCATTAGCCTATTTGTGGGTAAAGCATAGTGCCGCTGGCATGTCAGCCGATACCCGCAAATCCATCCGGGTGAGCCATCCGGACGTCGGCGCGAAATTTCGCGCCGCTACTGAAGGGGAATTTGTGAGGCTGATGTTGTAACGTATTAAATAGTAGCGACATGCCTTCGGCATGTTAGGCGAGAAGCGGCGTATCGGGCGAGGGCTAAATGGGGCGAGGGCGTTTGAGGCATGGCAAAGCCATGCTGCTACTTTTCGGGTGCGTCCCCGCGTTGAGAAATCGCCGATAGCACTCTAACTCATGCAAATGCTCGGCTGAGGGGAGGGGCGAAATTCTAAACTTTTTTGTAACTTTGCAGCTCATATCAGGCGGCGGAAAGCGCGCGGATGTGAGCTGCAATTTTTATATGGTAATAGACATTATAACACTGGTAGTGCTGGTATGCAGCGCCATAGTTGGATGGAAGAAAGGCGCCATAACCCAGGCGGTGTCGATCATCGCGGTGATATGCGGCGTGATAGCCTGCCGTCTCGCGGGCGAAGAGGCCGCCTCGCTGCTCGGCAACCTGCTCGGCGCCGATGAGCCGGGCCAGAGCGCGTGGAGCGACTGGAGCGTAGGTCTGCTGGCCAACACTTTGGTTTTTGCCGGAGTGTGGTTTGTGGTGTGGATGGCCGGCAAGATGGTGAGACGCGCCATGAGGATAGCCCACCTTAGGGTGGTTGACTCGATAGGCGGAGCGCTGTTTCTCATGGGCAAATGGCTGCTTGTCATAAGCATTGCACTCAATCTCTGGATAGTGGTGAAGCCCGACTCCAACCCTCTCGACTCGCCGAGGCCGTGGGGCAAGGCTCTCAACGAAGCCACCGCCGGTTTCGCCCCCTGGCTGTGGGGCATACTCGGCCTCAACCAACTCGACAGTTCCGACGTTAATAAAATATTACCCTCAAACAATTCAAACCGGAATTCATGAATCAAGACAATATAAATCATTTGCCCGACTCCGGGTCAAAAGCTGAGAAGGATATCGATCCTACACTCGCTTCGGTGACCGGCAATGAATATAAATATGGGTTTCACACACCGATCGACACCGACATTCTCCCTCCGGGTCTCACCGAGGAGACGGTGAGATTTATCTCCGCCAAAAAGGGTGAGCCGGAGTGGCTGCTCGACTTCCGCCTCAAGGCTTTTCGCCACTGGCTCACGCTCACCCCTCCCAAGTGGGCTCATCTCGACATCCCCGACATCGACTTTCAGGCCATAAGCTATTGGGCCGCTCCCAAAGCTAAAGAGGGGCCCAAGAGTCTCGACGAGGTAGACCCTCAGCTGATCGACACCTTCAACCGTCTCGGCATACCTCTCGAAGAACAGAAGCAGCTGTCGGGCATGGCGGTCGACGCCGTGATGGACTCGGTGAGCGTCAAGACCACCCACCGCGAGAAGCTCGCCGAGCTCGGCATTATCTTCTGCTCGATTTCGGAGGCCGTGAAAGATTATCCCGATCTGGTGAAACGCTATCTCGGCTCGGTGGTGAGCTATGCCGACAACTTCTATGCGGCCCTCAACAGCGCGGTGTTCTCCGACGGCTCGTTTGTCTACATTCCCAAGGGAGTGAGATGCCCCATGGAGCTGTCGACCTATTTCCGCATCAACGCCTCGGGCACAGGCCAATTTGAGCGCACCCTCATCGTGGCCGACGACGACGCCTATGTGAGCTATCTCGAGGGTTGCACCGCCCCGATGCGCGACGAAAACCAGCTCCACGCCGCCATTGTGGAGATAGTGTGTGAAGATCGCGCCGAGGTGAAATATTCCACCGTTCAGAACTGGTATGCGGGCGACGCCCAAGGCCGAGGCGGTGTGTATAACTTCGTGACCAAGCGCGGATTATGCCGCGGTGACCGCTCCAAGCTGTCATGGACCCAGGTAGAGACCGGCTCGGCGATAACATGGAAATATCCCTCATGTGTGCTTGCCGGCGAAGGGTCGGTGGGCGAGTTCTATTCGGTGGCCGTGACCAACAACTATCAGCAGGCCGACACCGGCACAAAGATGATACACCTCGGGCGCAACACCCGCTCCACAATCGTGTCGAAAGGCATTTCGGCCGGACATTCCCAGAACTCCTACCGCGGACTGGTCAAGGTGGCCAAAAACGCCGACGGAGTGAGAAACTACACCCAGTGTGACTCGCTGCTGCTCAGCGACACCTGCGGCGCCCACA
>CAYLMR010000153.1:0-2340 GCA_964384885.1 uncultured Bacteroides sp. | reverse complement strand
GAAGAATTGAGGCAAGGGTGATGACAGCGCGTGTGATGGGGCGGAAATCCATTGGTGGGGTGATGAAGCTGATTGATAGATGGAGATGTGTCAGGAAAGAGATGCCTCAGACACATGTGTGTTGAGGCATTGACTTGACTGAATATCATTTTAGTACCCCGGAGCAGAATCGAACTGCTATCTAAAGTTTAGGAAACTTCTATTCTATCCGTTGAACTACCGGGGCAGCCTAACCTGAGCCAATGGCTCGGTTTTGCTTGCAAAGTTACTAAAAAATCGGTTATAGCCCTATTTTTTCGCTCATATTTAGATTGAGTAGCGGAAGAAACGGGGGCTGAGGGGCGATTTTTTTATCCTTGTGTGAGGGCGATGCCTCGGGTGAGGGCTTCGCGGTTGAGGTCGAGCAGGTCGTGATGACGCTCGGGGATTACCTTCTTAAGAGTGGTCATCACTGTTTCGAGCGGCACCATAGGTTTCACGCCGAGCAGCGCGCCGAGCACGATCATGTTGTAGGTCTTGGCGTTTGACATGTTGAACGACTCTTCCATGGCTTTAACCTCAATGACCTTGATGTCGGTGCGGGTGGGCTTGCGGTTGATGCCGTAGGGGTCGTAGATGAGTGTGCCGCCCGGCTTTACGCGGCTTTCAAATTTGTCAAGGCTCTGCTGATTGAGTATCACAGCGGTGTCATAGCTCGACAACACGGGCGAGCTGATGCGGCTGTCGCTGAGAATCACGGTGACATTGGCGGTGCCACCCCTTTGCTCCGGACCATAGGAGGGCATCCATGTCACTTCCATGTCATTGTTGAGAGCGGCATAGGCAAGTATCTTGCCCATCGACAGCACACCTTGGCCGCCGAAACCGGCCATTATGATTTCTTCTTTCATTAGTCTTGGGGAGTTTTAAGGTCGCCGGGAGGATAGGCGGCAAACATATTTTCAACCATCCATTTGTTGGCTTTTTCGGGTGACATCTTCCAACCTGAGTTGCAGGTGCCTACAATTTCCACCACCGAAGTGCCCTTCTTGGCGAGGGTGTTTTCGAAAGCCTGACGGATAGCCCGCTTGGCTTTGGCTACCGCCGCGGGGGTGTGTACGGCCTGGCGGGTTACGTAGCATGTGCCGGGGAGGGAGGCGAGTATGGGGGTGATGGTGAGGGGATAGCCGTTGAGGTCAACGCGTCGGCCATAGGGGGTGGTTGACGTGCGCATACCTTCGAGGGTGGTGGGGGCCATCTGTCCGCCGGTCATGCCATAGATGGCATTGTTGATGAAGATGATGGTGATGTTTTCACCACGGTTTGCAGCATGGATGGTCTCGGCGGTGCCGATTGCGGCGAGGTCGCCGTCGCCCTGATAGGTGAACACGAGCCGGGAGGGATTGAGACGCGAAGCGGCGGTGGCTACTGCGGGAGCTCTGCCGTGGGCGGCCTCTATCCAGTCGATGTCGAGATATTTATAGGCAAACACGGCGCAGCCCACAGGGGCAATGCCGATCACATTGTCGGCCTGATGAATCTCATCGAGCACCTCGGCCACCAGACGGTGAACCACTCCGTGGCTACACCCGGCGCAGTAGTGCATGTGGGTGTCGTTGAGGAGTCTCGGTTTGGTGCAGACGAGATTTTCCGGCTGTTTTATATCTTGTGGAGTCATGTTTAAATATTGATGACGCGGCATATAAGGTCCGCTCGTTGTTTACTGTGGAAAATGGCTGATAAAGGCGTCATAAACCTCCTGGGGGTCGGGCACGATGCCTCCCAGGCGGCCGAAGTGATAGGTCGGCACGGCGTCGTGGGTGGCGAGGCGCACATCTTCGATCATCTGGCCGGCGTTGAGTTCCACCACAAGGATGCCCTTAATGGTTTTTGACAACTCTTCGAGACGGTCGGTGGGGAAGGGCCAGAGGGTTATGGGGCGCAGCAGGCCGATGCGGATGCCCTTTTCGCGGGCTTCCTCGATGGCTTTGAGGCAGATGCGGGCCACCGAGCCGAAAGCCACGATGAGATATTCGGCATCTTCGGTGTAGTATTCCTCATATCTCACCTCGTTTTGCTCGATGAGGCGGTAGGTGGCCTGAAAACGCTCGTTGTTAACCTCCATTATCTCCGAGTCGAGCTCAAGAGTGGTGAGCACGTTGGGCTTGCGTTTGGAGGGGTCGCCGGTAACTGCCCAGGGACATTGGGCGGCGATTTCCTCCTCGGTGCGGCGGGGGCGGAACGGGGGGAGCACCACCTTTTCCATCATCTGGCCCACGATGCCGTCGGCAAGAATCATGGCGGGGGTGCGGTATTTAAAGGAGAGGTCGAAGCCGAGACCGACGAAGTCGGCCATTTCCT
>CAYLMR010000152.1:0-2413 GCA_964384885.1 uncultured Bacteroides sp. | reverse complement strand
TCTTTGACCAGGGCCACCTCACCGAAGACGAAATGCGCGAAGGCATCCGCAAAGGCCTCGTTGACCGCTCGATCTATCCCGTGTTCTGCGTGAGCGCGCTCAAGGATATGGGCGTTCGCCGCATGATGGAATTCCTCGGCAACGTGGTGCCCTTCGTTGAAGAGATGCCCGCCCCCGTCACCACCGCCGGCGTCGAGGTCAAGCCCGATTCAAACGGCCCCCTCAGCCTCTTCGTGTTCAAGACCACCGTTGAGCCCCACATCGGCGAGGTGAGCTACTTCAAGGTTATGAGCGGCACCCTCAAGACAGGCGCCGACGTTGAAAACATCGACCGCGGCTCAAAGGAGCGTCTCGCCCAGATTTTCTGCGTGTGCGGTCAGATCAAGACTCCCGTCGACACCCTCTGTGCCGGCGACATAGGCGCCACCGTCAAGCTCAAGGATGTGCGCACCGGCAACACCCTCGACGCCAAGGGCTGTGACTACGCCTTCGACTTCATCAAATATCCCGCGCCCAAATATCAGCGCGCCATCCGTCCCGTGACCGAGAGCGACGCCGAAAAACTCTCTGCCATCCTCACCCGCATGCATGAGGAAGATCCCACATGGATCGTTGAGCAGTCGAAGGAGCTCAAGCAGACCATCCTCAAAGGTCAGGGCGAATTCCACCTCCGCACTCTCAAATGGCGCGTGGAAAACAACGACAAACTCCCCATCGCCTTCGACGAGCCCAAGATTCCCTATCGCGAAACCATCACCAAAGCCGCCCGTGCCGACTATCGTCACAAAAAACAGAGCGGTGGCTCGGGTCAGTTCGGCGAAGTTCACCTCATCATCGAGCCCTACACCGAGGGTATGCCCGCCCCCACTTCCTACCGCTTCGGCAATCAGGAATATGTAATGAAGGTGCGCGACACCCAGGAAATTCCTCTCGAATGGGGTGGCAAGCTCGTGGTTTGCGACTGTATCGTAGGCGGCGCCATCGACTCGCGCTTCATCCCCGCTATCGTCAAAGGTCTCATGGACCGCATGGAGCAGGGTCCCCTCACCGGCAGCTACGCCCGCGACGTGAGAGTTTGTATCTATGACGGCAAGATGCACCCCGTTGACTCAAACGAAATCTCCTTCCGTCTGGCCGGCCGCAACGCCTTCAGCGAAGCCTTCCGCGCCGCCAACCCCAAGATTCTCGAGCCTGTCTATGACGTTGAGGTAATGGTTCCCGCCGACGTGATGGGCGACGTGATGAGCGACCTCCAAGGACGCCGCGCCGTGATCATGGGCATGAGCAGCGAAAACGGTTTTGAAAAGATTTCAGCCCGTGTGCCCCTCAAGGAAATGTCGAGCTACTCCACCGCCCTCAGCTCTATCACCGGCGGCCGCTCCTCATTCACCATGAAGTTCTCGGCCTACGAGTTAGTGCCCGGCGACGTGCAGGATAAGCTCCTCAAAGACTACGCCGCCACCCAGTCTGAAGAATAATTCCCTTCACACTTAATACCTCATCACTCATACTTAACACCTAAATCAAGGGTCGACGCCGGGAGGCATCGGCTCTTGTTTTTTTTGAAAAAATTTTCACTTCTCGATAGGGGTATCCGCCCCTTTTCCCGTCATAGGGATAGAAACATTCATTAAAAACATCTATCCCTATGAAACAAAAACTCATCTACCTCTCAATGTTACTCATGCTCATCATGTCGGCCTGCGGCGACAAGGATGAACCCGTTGTCGGCACCTCAGGCAGCCCGCGCGACTGGACCTACGAAAAATCTCAGATCGAATTCTATATCGACGGCGTGGAGCAGACCTCGGTTTCTGAAATTACCGTAAGCTCGTTGCAGCTTGCACCCGGCACAGCCATCAACGTTTTCCCCCTCTATCTCACCACTCTCAAAGTCAAAGGCCTCCTGCCCAAAAACAAGATATTCACCATCAAGGTTGATGCCGACGTCATGAGATTTGAAGGCACGACCGTCTATAATGAGGAGACCTATACCGTCACCGGCGAATTTACCGGCAGCCCCTTCGAGCACTACAAGAACATGGGTATAAAAGTCTACCTCCAAAAACAATAACTCAAGACCATAAGCCCCGCAGCTTCGGTACTCCCCCGCGGACTACCGAAGCTGCTTTTTTTATGGGCAACGGCTCGATTGATGGGCATTGATGGTACGCGAGGAATTGCCGAATGCGTAAACCGTTGATTTGTACGGGCGTGGCGTGCCACGCCAGGCGAGGAGCGACGTATTAGGCGAGGACGACGCGGCGTTTGAGGCATGGCAAAGCCATGCTGCTACATTGCGGATGGTCGACAGGGTGGGGGCTTTGGCGGGAGCGTTTGAGGCATGGCAAAGCCATGCTGCTACATTGCGGATGGTCGCCGGGGAGCCTTTTGAGAGGACGGCGTATGCACC
>CAYLMR010000151.1:0-2417 GCA_964384885.1 uncultured Bacteroides sp. | reverse complement strand
GGCTACCCCACCAATGTCGACCTCATAGCCTCTGACGAGGGTTTCGGCCGCAACGACTATATCGTCACCACCCGCCCGCTGGTGATCATCACCGCCCCCGGCCCCGGCAGCGGTAAAATGGCCGTGTGTCTCAGCCAGCTCTACAACGAAAACAAGCGTGGAGTCGAGGCCGGCTATGCCAAGTTTGAGACCTTCCCGGTGTGGAGCCTGCCGCTCAAACATCCCGTCAACATCGCCTATGAAGCCGCTACCGCCGACCTCAACGATGTCAACATGATCGACCCCTTCCACCTCGAAACCTACGGCAAGACCGCCATCAACTATAACCGCGACATCGAGATATTTCCGGTGCTCAACACCCTCTTTGAAGGCATCTATGGCTCAAGCCCCTATAAGTCGCCCACCGACATGGGTGTCAACATGGTAGGCTTCTGCATAAGCGACGACGAGGTGTGTGCCACCGCCTCGAAAAACGAGATAATCCGCCGCTATTTCACCGCCCTCAACAAGATGGCCAAAGGCGACGGCAACGAGGCCGAGATTGACAAGATAAAGCTGCTTTTCAAGCAGGCCAAGATTGATCTCGACTTCAGAAAGCCTATCGCCGCCGCCCGCGAGCGCGCTGCCAAGAGCGGCAAACCCGCCTCGGCCATCGAGCTTGCCGACGGCACCATCATCACCGCCGAGCAGAGCGAACTGCTCGGCCCGAGCTCAGCGCTGATTCTCAACGCCGTGAAACATCTTGCCGGCATTGACCACAGCATCAAGCTCATACCTCAGGAGCTGATCGAGCCGATTCAGCACACCAAGCTCAACTATCTCAAAGGCCACAATCCCCGCCTCCATTCCGACGAGGTGCTCGTAGCGTTGTCGGTGCTCAGCACCACCCAGCCCAACTGTCGCAAGGCGCTTGAAGTGCTGCCGCAGCTCGACGGTTGCCAGATGCACTCCACCGTGATGCTCGGCGAAGTTGACCACAAGATCTTCAACAAGCTCGGAGTGGGCCTGACCTGCGACCCCGCCAAGAAAAATTGATGAAATCACTCAGAACTCTTATTTCGGCATTGACCGTGCTCGCCCTTGGGCTACCGGTCAATGCCGTTTCGCCTGATTATGAGGGCTATCTGTTTGTCTACTTCACCGGCAACGACAAGTCCGGCGAAGCTATCCGGTTTGCCGTGAGCGACAACAGCCTCAACTTCAGGGCGCTCAATAACAATAACCCCGTCATTGCCTCCGACACCATCAGCGAGACCGGGGGAGTGCGCGATCCTCATATTCTCCGCCGGGTCGACGGCAAAGGGTTTTATATGGTGGCCACCGACATGGTTTCAGGCCTCGGGTGGGATTCCAACCGCGGCCTCACGATGCTCACATCGCCCGACCTCATCCGGTGGACCGCCACGCCGATCAACATTCAGAAGCGCTTTGAGGGCAATGACGACCTCCTGAGGGTGTGGGCGCCTCAGACCATCTACGACTCGCGCGAAGGCAAGTATATGGTTTATTGGTCGATGAAGCATGGCGACGGCCCCGACATAATCTATTATGCCTATGCCAACGACGATTTCACCGACTTTGTCACCGAGCCCAAGCCGCTCTTTCTTCCCGCCGACGGCCGCTCATGCATCGACGGCGACATCGTGGAGGCTGACGGCCTATATCACCTGTTTTATAAAACCGAGGGTCACGGCAACGGCATCCGTAAGGCCGTTACCGACAATCTCACCGCAATGAGCTGGGTGGAGAGCCCCGACTACAAGCAGCAGACCGACAAGGCCGTCGAAGGCTCGGGAATATTCAAGCTCAACGATTCTGACAGCTATATCCTTATGTATGACGTGTATATGAACGGGGAATATCAGTTTACCACCTCCACCGACCTCGACAACTTCAAGCTAATGGACACTCAGGTGAAAATGAACTTCCACCCCCGCCACGGCACCATCCTCCCCCTCACCGCCCCCGAGCTCCACCGCCTCTCCACTCTCCTCCCCTAATCTTCCCGGAATGGGGGCATCAGCGACAACGCAATCGTTAAACCAATAAATAATAGATAATTATGTTTATAGCAATTCTCACTTACAAAAAGCCGTTGGAAGAGGTTGATCGCTTTCTTCAGGCTCATCGTGATTATCTTGCCGAGCATTATGCAGCCGGCGATTTCATCACCTCCGGTCCACAGAATCCTCGTGTCGGTGGCGTGATTATGATAAAAGCCTCCGACCGTGACGCTGTCAACAATATCATCTCGCAAGACCCCTTCAACATCAACGACATAGCCGACTACCGGATAGTAGAGTTTACCCCGACCATGTTCTGCAACGACACTCTCAAGTCATCAATTATATGATTGAGACTGAGCGATTGATACTTAGGCCGTGGCTGGAGACGGATGCCGAGGCTCTTTATAAGTA
>CAYLMR010000150.1:0-2577 GCA_964384885.1 uncultured Bacteroides sp. | reverse complement strand
CGAAATAAATCAAACATTTTTATGGAAAAAATAATCAAGATTCTAAGTTGTCTCATAGGTGTGTTAATGGGACAGATGGTTTCAGCTAAGACAATTGTCGTAGCTGATAAGACCGACTCTGTCGGCATTGAGGCGGCGACGGTGGTGTGTGGTTTGGCCGGGGGAGCAGATCAAAAAAAGGTCTATTCGTCGGAGAGTGGTGTAGTGAAGCTGCCTGACAACACTGTCAAGATAGAGGTTTCGCGACTCGGCTATGAGCCTGTTAAGGCTGATATATTTTTGGTTGGCGACACTCTGTTTATGACTCCCAATGCTTGGCTCAGGGAGGTGACGGTGAGTGCTCAACGAAACAATTTCAAAATCCTCTCAGACAGATATGTATATGATGTGGCCTCAGACAGCACATTGAGAAATGCCACAACCTTTGATGCGTTCAGAAACATTCCTATCCTCAATGTGAGTCTCAACGGTCAGATATCCTCAATGCAGGGCAAGCAGCTGACTTATAAGGTCAACGGATTGGTTGACCCGATTTTGTGGGGAGACTTGCAAACGGCGTTTCTTTCGCTCCGGGCGCGCTATGTGTCGCGAATCGAGATTGTTGAAAATCCCAACGGCGATAACCCTAACCTTTTGGAAGTCAATATTATCACCAAAGGGCGACTGGAGGGCTATCAGGCTAATGTCACCCTCGAAGCTACTGACGTCAGAATCTGTCCCTCGGTGTGGGGCATGACAAAGATAAAGAAATTTGCCATTCAGGGAGGCTATTTTTATAGTCAGACCCGTATGCATGACACCAAAACAACCTCTGAGGAATGGAGGTATAACTCACCGCTGCGCTATTTAACCTTGCAGAAATCAAAGGAATCAGGCTATCGCACCGGCATGAACAGTTTTGAAACCTCGATGTCATATAACTTCGATGATCTTACTGTCCTGACAGCCTCGGGTAGAATCATCGGAAGGGTGAATCCTCACAGCGGCTCAACCTCCGAGACTGAGATATTCGGGGAGGATATGCACTCCACCGCCAAATATTCCTACGAAACGAAAGATAAGATAAAAGACACGGAATATCAGGCACATTTAGAGTTTGAAAAGCTATTCGGGTGGGGAGCCAAAAACGGCAAACTCTATCTCGGCTACGAACTATATCACCGACCGTGGACCTTTAACACCTTCTCAACTTTTGAGATTGAGAAATGTGATGATCCCTCGCTGATGCCCGACTATCAGGATTATCACAAGATTCACCGCAAGAGGTCGACCATTCACACGCTTATCGGTGAGTTGAGACGAGTGATAAACGAAAGGCATGTTATCAATACCACGCTGACCTATCGAAATTACAGCGACAATGAGTCAGACAGTCTCGGCCTGCCGCAATGGGAGCGGAGCAAACTGAGTCAGAACAGCGCCGCCGCCTCGGTGAGCTATAAATATATCACCCCGCGTATGACCTTAAACGCTGCTGTCGGCGGCCGATTGTATAACGACAGAATCTCTAACACGGTTTATGGCGACGGATATAGCTTTTCGCGCACTTCGTGGGTGTGGGCGCCCAGCGTGGGAGGCACATTTATGGCAAAACATGATTCGAGCTATGATGTAGGATATTCGCTCACGGCTCAGGTGCCCGACGTGATGGCGTTAAATCCCTATGTGTTCCGCGACATTCCCGGCCAAATAACCTATGGCAACCCCAAGCTCAAACCTGAGAAAATACATTCGCTCAAAATCGGCGGCAACTACAACCTCAGGCGCGTATATTTGGGCGTGAGCCTCTCGGGGCAGTATGCCACCGACCTGATATTGCAATATCGCACTCTCGACAATGATAACCTGCTCAACATAACCTATGGCAACATCGCCGACCGCACGACGGTGGGTCTCTCTCCTTTCATGACATGGAGGCCGTTTAACACCACATTCATCCGGTTGTCGATGCCTGTTGACTATGTGAGATATAAGTCGAAGAAGCTCGAAGCCTCAAACTCGGGATTCCAGTTCTATCCCAATCTCACTGTGTCGCAGGAGCTTCCGTGGCAGCTTTATCTTGAAGTCTCCGGTCGCTATAACACCAAGTGGGTCGGGCTGCAAGGTAAAGGTGGCGAGAACTACAATTACGGGGTTTCGATGGTGAGAAGTTTCATGGATCAGCGTCTGCGTGTGTCGTTTGACGCTTCGGGTTTTGTGCCTGTATATTACAGCCGCACTTATTCCTCCTATGCTGATAATTATTACAGTCAGTGGACCACCCGCAGCTTTCATGCCAACTTCTCGGTAAGAGTTTCCTACCGCTTCGGTAAATTGCGCGCAAGAGTTCAGGAAACAGAATCTTCAATTTCCAACGACGACATAAAGAGTTCCTATGATGAATGAGGCTACGACCGAGGGCGGCGGATGCACCTTGCGTGGATGCGGATGCACCATTCGGCGGCGGCAGGCCGCGGGATGCGGATGCACCTGGGGTGTATCCCTACGATAATTGGCTGATTTATAGAATTATATTGCGCTAGAAATGTACGGACTTTTACCTTTGCAGCGTAATTTAATCGTTAAAATCCCCGATTT
>CAYLMR010000149.1:0-2602 GCA_964384885.1 uncultured Bacteroides sp. | reverse complement strand
GTTGCCGGCAGCGACATCCACGCCGTCATGCACTCGATGAGTCAGCGCGCCCTGCGGCTCACCTCCCTCATCAACAACGCCTATCACTCGCCCGACGAGCTGCGCGCCCTGATGTCTGAGCTGACAGCCAAGCCGCTCGACAAGGGATTCGGCCTCTTTCCCCCTTTCTACACCGACTGCGGGCAAAACATCACCATCGGCAGCCGCACTTTCATCAACATGGGCTGCAAGTTTCAGGACTGGGGCGGAATCACTATCGGCGATGACTGCCTCATAGGTCACAACTGCACTATCTGCACCGTCAACCATTCCAAAGACCCGGCCCATCGCGGCGACATGATATGCCGCCACGTGAGGATAGGCCACAAGGTGTGGATCGGCGCAAACGTCACTATCCTGCCGGGCGTCACTATCGGCAACGGAGCCATCATAGCGGCCGGAGCGGTGGTGACCAAAGATGTTGAGCCCGACACAATCGCAGGGGGTGTACCCGCAAAATTCATCAAACACGTCTAAAGCCATGAAAAAACTTCTCATCACAGCCGCCGCGCTTCTCGCCGCCGCACTCCCGATCAATGCACAAAATCAAAACTCCGACAATATGATGAAAACCGAAAACCTCGTCCTCGTTGAGCAGTGGGACAAGACCTTCCCTCAGAGCGACAAAGTAGATCACTCGAAGATTACCTTCGTAAACCGTTATGGCATAACCCTCGCCGCCGACCTCTACAAGCCCAAACATTCCACCGGTCTCCTTCCGGCAATAGCCGTGAGCGGCCCCTTTGGCGCGGTCAAGGAACAGAGCTCCGGCCTCTACGCCCAGCATCTGGCCGAGAACGGTTTTCTGACCATTGCCTTCGATCCCTCATACACGGGCGAGAGCGGAGGCCAACCCCGCTATGTGGCCTCACCCGACATCAACACTGAAGATTTCAGTGCGGCGGTTGACTATCTCCTCTGCCGCGACGACGTCGACCCCGACAAGGTGGGCATCCTCGGCATCTGTGGCTGGGGAGGCATAGCCATCGAGGCTGCCACCAACGACCCCCGCATCAAGGCTACCGTTGCCTCAACGATGTATGACATGACCCGCGTAAACGCCAACGGATATTTTGACAGCGAAAATACCCCCGCTCAGCGCAACGCCAAACGCGCCGCAATGGCCGCCCAACGCACCGACGACTATCGCAACGGCAGCTACAAGCTTGGCGGCGGAGTTGTCGACCCCCTGCCCGACGATGCCCCTCAGTTTGTCAAAGACTATTACGCCTACTATAAGACCCCGCGCGGCTATCATCCCCGCTCGCTCAACTCCAACGGGGGCTGGAACGTCACTTCCAACCTTCCTTTCCTCAACTTCAAGTTCTTTGAATATGCCGACGAGCTGGAAAATGCCGTGATGATAGTGCATGGCGACAAAGCCCACTCATTCTATTTCGGCAAAGACGCTTTCGCCAAACTCAAAGGCGACAACAAGGAGTTTGTGGCCGTTGAGGGCGCAAGCCACACCGACCTCTACGACCAAAAAGAGATCATCCCCTTCGACCGCATCATCGCCTTCTTCAACAAAAACCTCAGCAAATGATATTCCGGCTGTTATCCCTTTCATTGCTCATGGCGGCTTCGCTTTCAATGTGTGCCTGCTCTCATGACAATGAAGAACCGCAGGCCACGGAATCTGACATAGACTTCAACAATCAGGAAGATATGGCTAACGATTATTCTAAATTCCATCTTTCAGAAGGAAAGAATGGAGAGGCTCCCACAATACACCTCAGCAGCGGCTATGATATGCCTGTTGTGGGTCTCGGCACCTACAGCCTGACGGGAGATGTGTGTGTCAACTCCGTGAAATCGGCCATAGCATTGGGCTTCCGTAAGATTGACACGGCCCACATGTATGGCAATGAGAAAGAAGTCGGGCGAGGCGTCAGGGAATCCGGTGTTCCCCGTGAGGAAATTTTTGTAGCAACAAAGATTTATCCCAACCAATATTCCGATCCTGAAAAGGCAATTGAGGAATGTATCAATAAGCTTGACATCGGATATGTCGATCTGATGCTCCTTCACCATCCGGGCGCAAACGATGTGAAAGCCTACAAGGCGATGGAAAAATTTGTCAAGGATGGTAAAATACGGTCGCTCGGAGTGTCGTGCTACTACATCAAGGAGATTGACGAATTTATCAGTCAGGTCGACATCAAACCGGTTCTTGTTCAAAATGAAGTTCATCCCTATTATCAGGATTTGGATGTAGTGCCCCATATCCAGTCACTCGGCATTGCTGTCGAGGCATGGTATCCTCTCGGCGGTCGCGGTCATCAGAAAGAACTGCTCAGTGACCCGGTGTTGACTGAGATTGCTCAGAAACATGGTAAGTCAGTTGCTCAGGTGATTCTGCGCTGGGATCTGCAACGCGGTGTGGTGGTGATTCCCGGTTCAAGCAACCCGGCCCACATGGAAGAGAATATCTCCATCTTTGACTTCAATCTCTCCAACGAAGATATGTCGCGAATCGAATCCCTCAACCGCAACGAAAAACATGATTGGTATTAAACCTATGAAGATACTGGCTATCAACGGCAGCGCCCGTAAGCAAAGC
>CAYLMR010000148.1:0-2623 GCA_964384885.1 uncultured Bacteroides sp. | reverse complement strand
ATGTTTCGACCTCTTCGGTGCGAAACACCTTCTTGATGTTATCTAATTTTATCATAATTTTTGAGTGTATGATGGTGAGATGATTATTATTCTTTGGCGATGATTTTAGAGGGGTCGAGGCGCATTACGCGGTAGGTCTGCCAGCCCACTATCAGCGTCACGAGCGCCGAGACGGTGAGAATACCGAGTATTATCGGGGCGGTGCCCGAGAAGGTCACTCCGGGGGTGCTTTCGGTGATTATACCCGCAACCGCCTTGGTGAACAAAACAGCTACCGGCGTGGCTATCAGTATGGCAATCGCCATTATCACGATATAAACCTTGCCGAACATGGCATAGATGTTCTTGCTCTTGGCGCCGTTGACCTTGCGGATGGCCACCTCTTTCTTGCGGGCGCGGGTGTCGAGGGCAATGGTGCTGTAGATACTCATGGCGCAGATTATGAGGCTGACGATGCCCAATATCCAGCCACCGGTGCGGAACGATTCGACAAGCACCGCACTCGGACCCGCTTTCTCGCGATAGTTGTCGATCATGGGGTTGATCGTAAAGGGCTCCAGGCGGGCTATTACCTCGCTGACGCTCTCGGCCAGCCCTGCGCCGTCACCTTTTTTAGGGAATAGAACATAGTCGGTTCTCGCGGCGGGCCAGTCGGGGTTGATGGCTATCAGTGAGCCGGTATGATTGGTGTTGTAGGGAATGTTCTTAATGACACCTGCCACGGGGAGGGTGTGATTGGCTATTCCGCCATAGATTGTGAGGGCATTCTTATCAAGAATCCCGGCCTCTGAAAAAGTCTTGTAGAGATCTTCGGTGAGCAGGATAGAACGGTTGCGGTCAATATCGCGGTTCAGCCATTCCACCTCCACTCCGAGTAGTGAAAGGGCTGCGGTGTCGGTGGTGAGATAGGCCTCGTAGTCGGTGCGGCCGTTGAGTTTATCCTTGGCTTCGGGATTTTGTTGTATCTCGTCGAAGGAGTAGTAGGCTCTGTCCCACATCAAGATGCTCTCAAGTTCGGGCAGGCGCTTGATTTCGTCGAGCAACATTTCGGGTTGCTTGGCGTAGCAGGGTATAAAGAAAAGAAATTGCTTATAGTAGCTGTCGTTGGGGGGCAGGTTGTATTGGGTGATCAGTTGATTTACCCCTTTGATAAGCACGAAGGTTACACACACAAACACCAGGCAGATAGTGGTCTGCACTCCCAACATCACGTTGCGGAACAGGTGGCTGCGGCTGCGGCGCATGTTGGCGGCCAGACCCTGACCTGATTTGCATATCCTCCGGAGGGTTATCCACGCTATGAGGCCGCAAATCGCTATCAATGCCACGCCGATGAGGAGGGTGAATTGCCACAGGGCGTCGATATATAGGTCAGGAATAATAGTGATGAGCTTGGTGGCTATGAAATGTTCCACGCGCACGCCGAGCCACAAGGCTAAAATCATCGAGAGGATAATGGTAATCGAAATCTCGGTGAGCATCAGGGTGAAGAGCCTCAGTTTGGTAGCTCCGTTGACAACACGGAGCGAAATTTCGCGCTTACGTATCCAGAACAGCTGAATCTGTATTCGCAGAAATCCTATTATGGCGGCAAGGAGTATAAGCGACCCTATCAGATAGGCCAGTAACCTCACCCCAATGAGAACGTTAATGTCTGATTGCTCGACTGCCTTTGATAATTCCACCGAGGTAATATCCAGCGGCTTTACCCGCTCCATTATTTCATCGCGGAGCTGCGCCTCAGTGCTTCCTTCGCGAAGCACCACCATCACCATTGCGGAATACATGTCGCTCATATCCATATCTTCGATATTATCCTCGGGAGCATAGCAAATAGTCCGGTTGTCAATAAAATTTCCATGCTCCGGCAGAGGCTCAAACATATCGACTATGGTTAGGGGGCGTGTGTTCATGGCATTATAGGAGCTGATTTTGAAAACTCCACCTATCGGGTTCTTATCCTTGAAGAGTTGTTTGGCAAGCACCCGGCTTATGATAGCTTCGCCCGCTTTGAGTTTGCGTATCTTTTGCCCCGTGGTGGATGAGCTGACACCGGCAAATTCGGGATATTCGGGGTCTACGGGCACAGCCCCGAACTGTCCGTTAAAGACAGATGAATCGCTGAGTTGAATCTCTCTTACAGCTCTTATCGCGAACCCTTTGGGAATCACGATTCTTTCGGCATGAATGAGGCCGCCGTTTCCTTTTAGGGTGTGGAGTAATTCGTTGTCTATTTCATGGACCATGATGTCCCATCCCCTTGCTTTTTTCTGCGGATTGTCGGTGGTGAAAGTCACATTATAGGTGCGGTCAAAGTAGGGCTGGTTGCAGATGAGCGGAGGCCTGAAATTGTTGAGCACGGAGTGGGTGAGCGACAGAGTCACTATGCCGATGGCTATGCTCGCCACGCTCATGAGGGTCTGCAGCTTGTAGTTCATCAGGTTGCGCAGGGCAACCTTGAGGTTGTGGATAAAGAGGTTCATATCATTTACACGCCGATTTGTGATTAACCGTTGGTGAGGTTTATTCTTTGGCGATGATTTTAGAGGGGTCGAGGCGCATAACCCTATAGGTCTGCCAGCCCACTATCAGCGTCACGAGCGCCGAGACGGTGAGAATGCCG
>CAYLMR010000147.1:0-2726 GCA_964384885.1 uncultured Bacteroides sp. | reverse complement strand
TCATGGCGGAGTGACCGAGATTCGAACTCGGGATACCCTTTTGGGGTATACACGCTTTCCAGGCGTGCCTCTTCAGCCACTCGAGCATCACTCCATTTTCCGTGCAGCCGCTACATCGCGACGGGCGGATTTGCGGCGCAAAGGTATAAAGTTTTTTTGAGCGGTGCAATGTTTTTGATGATTTTTTGACTCATTGCCGTCGAAACAAGCCGCAACATTAGCCCAAAGTAAGCTAAAGAGTGTAAATAAGGTGTAAATAAGTAGCCGAAAATTAGTGACATGTCGGGGAGATTGATTAATTTTGCAGTCGCAAATTTTTGTCCACGCGTTTGTAGGCGCGGATCATTAACCAATTTTTTGACAATCATCAATGATTAACATCACTTTTCCTGACAATTCAGTGAAGCAATTTGAGGCCGGAGTGACCCCGCTCGACATCGCTGCCTCAATCAGCCCCCGTTTGGCTCAGGACATTCTGGCAGCCTCGGTCAACGATATGGAGTGGGATATTTCACGCCCCATCAACGAGGACGCCACAATAAAGCTTTTCAAGTGGGAAGATGCCGAGGGCAAACACGCTTTCTGGCACAGCTCCGCCCACCTTCTCGCCGAGGCTCTTCAGCAGCTCTATCCGGGTGTGAAATTCGGTATCGGCCCCGCCATTGAAAACGGTTTCTATTATGACATCGACACCGCGGGCCATCAGATCACATCGGCCGATTTCCCCAAGATCGAGAAAAAGATGATCGAGCTGGCCCGGCTCAAACAGCCCATCGTGAGAGCCGACATCTCAAAGGCCGACGCTCTGAAAATGTTTGGCGACCGCGGCGAGGAATATAAATGCGAACTTATCTCCGAACTTGAAGACGGTCATATCACCACCTATACACAGGGCGAATTTACCGACCTGTGCCGCGGACCGCACATTCCCAACACCGCTCCCATCAAGGCAGTGAAAATCATGTCGCTTGCCGGTGCCTACTGGCGCGGCGACGAGAAGCGCAACCAGCTTGTGAGAGTCTATGGCATATCGTTCCCCAAGCAGAAAATGCTTGATGAATATCTCGCCATGCTCGAAGAAGCCAAGAAGCGCGACCACCGCAAGCTCGGCAAAGAGATGGAACTTTTTGCATTCTCACAGAATGTAGGCGCAGGTCTCCCCCTCTGGCTCCCCAAAGGCGCCGCCTTGCGCGACCGTCTCGAACAGTTCCTCCGCAAGATTCAGAAAAAATATGGCTATCAGCAGGTCATCACTCCCCACATAGGCAACAAGATGCTCTATGTCACCTCGGGCCACTATGCCAAATATGGCAAAGACAGTTTCCAGCCTATCCACACCCCCGAAGAGGGCGAGGAATATCTGCTCAAGCCGATGAACTGCCCTCACCACTGCGAAATTTTCCGCGCACTCCCCCGCTCCTACCGCGACCTGCCTCTGCGTCTGGCCGAGTTTGGCACAGTGTATCGCTATGAGCAGAGCGGTGAGCTCCACGGCCTGACCCGAGTGAGAGGTTTCACTCAGGATGACGCCCACATTTTCTGTGCCCCCGAACAGATCAAAGAGGAGTTCCTCAAGGTGATGGATATTATCTTCTACATCTTCAAGGCTCTGAAATTTGAGAACTTCGAGGCTCAGATCTCGCTCCGCGACCCCAACAATAAGGAGAAATATATCGGCACCGACGAAAACTGGCACCTTGCTGAAAACGCCATCATCGAAGCCTGTGAGGAAAAAGGTCTCAAGGCCCGCAAGGAAACCGGTGAGGCAGCCTTCTATGGTCCCAAGCTTGACTTCATGGTCAAGGACGCCATCGGCCGCCGCTGGCAGCTCGGCACAATTCAGGTTGACTACAACCTGCCCGAGCGCTTCCAGCTCGAATATACCGGCGCTGACAATCAGAAACACCGTCCCGTGATGATCCACCGCGCTCCCTTCGGCTCGATGGAGAGATTTGTGGCAGTGCTTCTCGAACACACCGCCGGCAAATTCCCCCTCTGGCTTGCCCCCGACCAGTGTGTGGTGCTCCCCATCTCGGAGAAATATAACGACTATGCCCGCGAGGTTGTGAAACGCCTCAACGAAGCCGACATCCGCGCCACCATCGACGAGCGCAACGAGAAAATCGGCAAGAAAATACGCGACAACGAGCTCAAAAGAATCCCCTATCTCCTCATTGTGGGCGAGAAAGAGAAAGAAAATGACGAGGTAAGCGTAAGAAAACAGGGCGAAGGTGACAAAGGTTCGATGAAAATCACTACCTTTGCAGAAAATTTGACCAAAGAGGTCAACGAAATGATAACCCAATAACAATCCTGAATGGAGAAAAAACCATTTGTTCCCCAGGGGCCCCGCCGCCCCGCAAACCCGGCTCAGCGTCAAAACGACCGTAACAACGCAGCCAAAGACCCCTATCTCACCAACGAGCGCATCCGCGCCCGCGAAGTCAGACTTGTAGGTGACAACGTCACCCCGGGTGTCTATCCCATTCAGGAAGCCCTCAAGATAGCCGAGCAACTTGAGCTCGACCTTATTGAGATCTCTCCCACCGCCAATCCCCCGGTGTGCAAGGTGCTCGACTACCAGAAATTTCTCTATCAGCAGAAAAAGAGGCAGAAAGAGCAGAAAGCCAAAGCAACCAAGGTGGTGGTCAAGGAAATCAGATTCGGCCCTCAGACCGATGACCATGACTATAACTTCAAGCTCAAACACGCCATCGGCTTCCTTC
>CAYLMR010000146.1:0-2730 GCA_964384885.1 uncultured Bacteroides sp. | reverse complement strand
GTGGAGTGCATGAAGATGTTAACCAACGATGCGATAATCAGGCCGATAAGAGCCATAAAGAGTATCGAGCCAATCTTTGTGAGGTCCTGGCGGGTGGTATAGCCGAAGATACTCATCGCGCCGAATGTGGCTGCGGTGATGAAAAATGTCTTGGCTATCGAGGTGTGGGTATATATCAGGAAGATAGGCGACAGAGCCAGGCCGTTGACTGCCGCGAAGAGATAGAACAGCAGGGCGGCTGTGCCTGAGCTGAGACGGTTGATGCCGCCCGAGATGGCGATCACGAGGCCGATTTCAGCTATCATGAGTATCCACATGGCGGCGCTGTGGCCCAGGAAGAAGCCCATTATAGCGGGGCTGCTGTAGCACACCAGTGCAACTATCGCTGTGACAAGAAGGCCGAAGGTCATCCTGACATAAACGTTGCGCATCACTGCCGACACTCTGTTGTCGAGCGCGGGAGTGTCATTATAATTGTCGGAAATTCTGTAAGGATTCATTTTCTAAGTTGTTTTGAGTTAAGAAATGGTTGTGTTATATTTTAATAACATCCCGATCATCACATTCGTTCGGGCATCTCGATTCCGAGCAGACCCATTGCGGTAGCGAGGGTGCGGGCGGTGGCGGCGCTGAGAGCAAGGCGCAGCGAGCGCACCGATTCGTTTTCCTCCTTGAGAATCGAGCAGTCGTGATAGAACTGGTTGTATTCCTTCACCAGCGAGTAGGCATAGTTGGCGATGATGGCGGGGGAGTATTTTGCGCCGGCCGATTCAACCACCGAGGGGAAGTCGGCAAGTGTCTGGATAAGTGTGGTTTCCTTTTCGCCTGTTTCCACTGTGGTATATTCCACGGGCTTGATTCCATCTTCGGCAGCTTTGCGGAGCAGCGAGCGGATGCGCGCGTAGGTATATTGAATGAAGGGGCCGGTGTTGCCGTTAAAGTCGATGCTTTCTTCGGGGTTGAAGGTCATGTTTTTAACGGGGTCAACCTTGAGGAGGAAGTATTTGAGGGCGCCCTGAGCCACCTTTTCGATGATTTCCTCTTTCTCGGCCTCGGTGCAGTCGCCGAGTTTGCCGAGACGGTCGGTTACTTCGCGGGCGGTGCGGGCCATGGCGTCCATCAGGTCGTCGGCATCCACAACGGTTCCTTCGCGGCTCTTCATTTTGCCGTTGGGCAGCTCAACCATACCGTAGGAGAAATGCACAAGGTCTTTACCCCACTTGAATCCGAGTCGGTCGAGCAAAATCGACAGCACCTGGAAGTGATAGTTCTGCTCGTTGCCGACCACATATATCATTTTGTCGATGGGGAAGTCCTGATAGCGGAGCTTGGCGGTGCCGATGTCCTGGGTCATATACACCGAGGTGCCGTCGCTGCGCAGCAGAAGTTTGTGGTCCAAGCCCTGGGGAGTGAGGTCGGCCCATACCGAGCCGTCTTCGCGGCGGTAGAGCAGCCCTTTTTCGAGACCTTCCATAACCTTCTGTTTACCTTCGAGATAGGTCTGGCTCTCGTAGTAAATCTTGTCAAAGCCTACGCCCATACGCTCGTAGGTTGCGTCAAAGCCGTCATAAACCCATTGGTTCATCTTGGCCCAGAGGGCACGCACTTCAGGGTCGTTGGCTTCCCATTTGCGCAGCATTTCGCGGGCTTCCTGCATGAGCGGGGCGGCATTTTTGGCTTCCTCCTCACTCATTCCCCCCTCAACAAGCTCTTTCACCTGCTGACGGTATTTTGAGTCAAACATCACATAGAAGTCGCCGATGAGGTGGTCGCCCTTCTTGCCGGTCGACTCGGGAGTGGCGTTATCGCCCCACTTCTGCCAGGCCAGCATTGATTTGCAGATATGTATGCCGCGGTCGTTCACAATGTTTGTTCTCACGACATTGTTGCCGCAGGCCTTGAGTATTCTACACAGAGAGTTACCTAACAATATGTTGCGCACATGGCCGAGGTGGAGAGGCTTGTTGGTGTTGGGCGAGGAGTATTCCACCATCACCAGCGGCGAGTCTTCGGTCACCGGCTTCACGCCCCAGTCGGGAGTCGAAGCGATGTGTTCGAGCATACTGCTGAAGAATGTCGGTTCGATAACAACGTTGAGATAACCTTTCACCACGTTATAACCTGCCACGGCAGGCTCATTCTCCTCAAGCCAGGCGCCTAACTCGTGGCCGAGCTTGTCGGGCGACATGCGGGCAGCTTTGACAAGGGGAAAGATTAGCACGGTCAGATTACCCTCAAACTCTTTGGGGGTGGCTGAAACCCTCAGCTGTGAAGGGTCGGTCTCTATGCCGTGGAGCTGGAGCATGGCGTTGGCAACTCCGGTGGCAATTATATTATCTATTGACATCTTGATAAAGATTTTTTGATTAACGGTAATAATTCCATTCGCGACTCAGCTTTTATCGCACAATTCGCGTAATATCTATTGGAGTGCAAAGTTAAGCAAAAATCACGGTATCCCGACCATCCCATCAAAAAAATAGCCCCACCCTCCCCACAAATTTCCCCAATCCCCACCTTATAATATAATACCCCCTCAGATAATATAATACCCCCTCAGCCAATCGCACCTCTCTCTAATTACCCTATTAGCCCCACCGCCCCACCGCCCTATTGGGCTTATCAGGCTTATCCGCCCTATCAGCTCCATCAGCTCCATCAGCCCTATTGGGCTTATCTGAAGTGACCCCAAAAAGTTGGACGGGTTAATATTATCCGTTAATTGGAAGA
>CAYLMR010000145.1:0-2840 GCA_964384885.1 uncultured Bacteroides sp. | reverse complement strand
TTTAAAATCAATAGCCCACCAACATGCCCGAGGCTACGGACTGAGCGGCGGCGTCGCCCTTGGTTGCGCGGATAATCTCGATGGCAAAAGGCAGGGTTGTGCCGGGACCTTCCGAGGTGATCAGGTTGGGCTCCACCACCACGGTCTGCTTCACATACTCGCCGCCGTTGGCATTGATGGCGTCCCCGAGGCCGGGATAACAGGTGGCCTTCTTACCTTTGAGCACACCCAGCGGAGCGAGCACCACTGCCGGCCCCGCGCATATCGAGGCTATGCGGCCGTTCTTAAGATAGTGGGTCGTAACCATATTCCTCACATCCTCGTTGGCATACAGATTCTGTGCCCCCGGGTCGCCGCCGGGTATGATCAGCCAGTCAGCATCGCCGGTGTTGACCTCCGAAATCAGCGAGTCGGCCACGAGGGTCTGCCCCGTCGCCCCCTTCACCTGAAGATTATCGCCCACGGCTACTACTGTTACCGGGATATCGGCCCTGCGGAGGGCGTCGATCGTGGCGGTTGCCTCAACTTCCTCCACGCCCGGCGCGAGGAAGATATATGACTGATTTTGCGCTTTCATAAACATTGTTCCTAAAAAAATTGTAAGGGTTGATAAAACAGTTCTTATAGACATATCATTTCTTCTTATAGTCTTGCCGCCCATATAGCCGGCAAGGAGATGCAACCGCGCACCCCCCATCGGGAGGAGAGGCCATTATCGCAACTCCTTAGTTAGAACCGTCAACCGCGGGCTAATGTTCACTCCGGTGCCCCTATTTTTTCTCAGCGCTCAGGCGTCGATGAGTCCTTTGTCGCTCATCAGGTTGATGATATAGGTCGAGTCGGCTAAGGCCTGCTCGGGGTCTATGCCATAGCGGGCCACCAAGAGGTTGGCCGCGTCGGCTATCTCAAACTCCTTACCTATAAGTTCGTTCCACAGCATTGCCGCCGACGAGTTGAGAGTTATTATCTTGCCGTAGCTGTCAGAGTTGTTTCCCTCGGCCAACACCACATTCTGGCCCATCACCGAGCGCATCGTAAAGCCTTTCTTGATTTTCATATCCTTAAGTCTTAATTAGTTGTTAGCATAAATCATCAGCCCTCTCAGGCATGTCAGCGCCGCGTCGGCGTCGGGCCGGCAGTGCATCTCGCAACAGGCCACCTCCCCCGCCAGGCGCTCTATCTCCTTGTGGCGCCGGGCGCGCTGCTCCTCGCTGAGAAACGGCATATAGAACATCGACGACGTCAGCGACGCATAAGCCCGCAACCCCGTGAGGCGCTTCAGCTTGTTTTCCGGCGCGCGCACTATCCTCACAAAGGCGCCCACCCTTGCCGACAGGTTGCGGTAGCAATGCGTCTTGCCGCTCCACGGCGACCCGTAGGCCATCGCCACTCCCTCCTCAGAGATTCTTATCACCGGGTTGTCGTCGTTGAGCAGCTCCGCCCCCTCTATGTTCTCTACCCACAGGCGCGCATGGGTGCTCTTGCCGGTGCCGCTCTTCCCCTGAAACAGATAGGCTCTCCCCCCCTTTACCACCGCCGAAGCGTGGATCAGCAGCGTGCCGTTGCCCGTCGTGGCCAGCATGTAGGCGATCATCAGCGCATGGCTTATAAAGTAGGTGTCGTTGGCGTCGCCGTCGGGCGCGAGCACTATCTCCGCGCGGTCGAGCGCCGGCGGCATCTTCATCCACAGCCTCGGCCTTGTCTCCTCGATGTGGCTGAACTCCGTCACTATTGCGCCGTCGCTGAGCCTCCACGCCGCGGCGTTGATCAGACCCACCTCGGCATGCTCCGGCTCATAGATCTTTTCTCCCGCGCGCTCGGGCAGCGGCTCCGATTTGATCTCAGCCTCAAGCGCCGGCTCGCCGGCCCACTCCTCCGGGGCGGAAAACTCTCTGAAGCGCGGCCTAATCGCCGTCCACGCCCGCAGGCTCTCGGGCGCCGAGACCGTAAAGGCGTTGCCCCCCACTATAAAAGTTTCTTTCATCGTCTACTCACTGTTTTATTAACCTCTTCAGCCTCACTCTCAGGCCATTGGCGTGAGCACGCATTATATAATACACGCGCCTCAGCGGCCATATCCGCGCCCACAGGCGGGCATATCTCAGATAGGAGGGGTCGGTGACGGTAAACTTCCTCGCCCTAATCACATGCCTCAGGCTGTAGCCCGTGAGCCGATGCACCTCCACTACCCTGCCGATTATCGCCTCACGCCTCACGGTTTCGATCGCTAAGCAATTGTCGCCGCGGGTGATATAGAGCCGCTCGCCGCCGTGAGGACGAATCTCCACCAGACGGTGAACCACGTTCACCTCCCTGCCGTCGGCATGCTTGTGACGAAACAGTAGCAACTCTCCTACCTCGGGCTCCCCCTCGATGGGCGCTACCACCACCGTATGCTCCCCTCCCCAAAGCAGGGGGCGCATACTGTTGCCCGACGAAGCGACTATCAGAAAGCCGCTCTCCCTCAGCTGCTCGCGCCGCGACTCAACACTCTCCATCAACCGTCAATAAAAAAAACGCCGGCTAAATATTTCATTAGTCAGCGTAAATAGGTTCAAGAGAATGGATTAATCATACTCACCATCAAATGGCTCGTTATCACCTTCAACTCCAACCTCACCTTTGGTAGTAGCCTCAAGGAATGAACCTTCGAGCATGAGTTCGAGCTCTTCAAGATCGGGCTTTTCGTATTTCTCGAATTTCATAATATGTAATTGTTTTATTGTTTATATTCAGACTGTTAACTCTCATTTCCCGAACGCAGAGCATATCCCCTGCTATTCGACATGCAAAATTACAATAAACTACTCTAATAACAAAATAATTTCCCAAAAAGTTTT
>CAYLMR010000144.1:0-2999 GCA_964384885.1 uncultured Bacteroides sp. | reverse complement strand
AATTTACGACTTTTTCTCGTCGATTTGAAATCCACCACAAACATACTATCTACGAGCCAATACATTACACCAATCAATAATGGCGGTATATGCAAACAGAGCCGGTTCCGCGGGGGAATCGGCTCTGATTGTTAGGGGGGAAGTCAGGGATTAGAGGATGACCTTGCGGCCGTCGGGGGCGATGAAGATGCCGTGGCCGGGGTTGGCTACGGGGCGACCCATCATGTCATAGTAGGTGTCGGGACGACGCTGGTCGGCAGGCACGAAGGGAAGGCCTGAGAACTCGGTTACGGTGTCGGTCACGTCGGTGAAACGGAACTGGCAACCGGCGTCGGTCTTGTTGGTGCCGTCACCCCAGTTGATGATTCTGAAGTTGTTGGCGCCTTCCGACTGGTTGAACTGCACTGAGCCGCTGGTGATGGTATAGTAGCCTGAGCTGCGGGCGGGGCCGAATGTCCAGCCGGCGGCGGGCTCTTCGGTGGTAAGCTCGATGTGCTTGCCGTCGGGGCCCACGGTGGGGCTTACATATTCCTCGGTGTCCATGCTGATGATGTTCATGGTGCCGTCGGCGCGCTCTTCAAGGCGCCACACCAGTTCGGGGAGCATATAGGTTGAGGTCTGACCTATGAGGCCGAGGGTAGGCGAAACGCTGGCATAGTAGTTGCTGCGCAGGGGGGCGCAGATGGTAAACCAGCGGGGATTTTCGGCTGTTGAGGCCACGGGCTCACTTTTCTTGGTGGGGAGCTTGATTTCGGGAAGCAGGTTGCCGGTCTTTTCGGTGAGAAGGAACTGACAGCCGGCATCGTCGTGACGACCGCCGCCATAGTTCACGATCTGACCCGAGCGGTTGGCCTGGGTGGTCTGGTTGAGCTGAGCGGTACCGTCCTGAGTGTAGAACACCACCATGCCGTCGCTCATGGCATAGTCAACAACCCAGCCTTTGGCAGGGGCGGCTGCGGTAGCCTTGATTCGGTCGCTTGATTTGGCGCTTGAGTCGATATAGTAGCCGTTGAGACGGTTGATGATGTCGCAGGTGCCGTCGCCGCGCTCAACAAATTTCCACTGACCGCGGGCGAAGTTGCTGCTGCTTGTGCCCATGCCCTGGAGGTAGTTGCCTGTGCCGAGACCCATCACGAGGTTTTCGCGCAGAGGAGTGGTGAGCATATACCAGTGATCTTCACCGTCAACCGAATAGGTGGGAGGAGTGAAGTCAACGTGAGAGGCATCCTTGAGCACCTCTTTCATCATCTCGACAACCTCGGGATAGTCAGCGGCCACATTGGTGGTTTCGCCGGGATCGTTGATCATGTCATAGAGCTGATCCTTTGAATCATTGCCGGTTACGATTTCCTTACCGTCAGAGCCATATGCGGGCCAGCCGATGGTCTTGCTCTTGTTGTTGGCAGCGATAAACTTCCACTGGGCGGTGCGCACACAGAGGTTACGTGTGCTACTGAGCTCGCTCACCCAGGGACGGTGTTCCATGCTGCGGCCGAGAATCTGGTCGAGGCTGTTGCCGCTGTCCTTGGCTGCGCCTACGGGAATCTCGGCACCGATCAGTTCGCCAAGTGAGGCAAAGAGGTCGATGTGGCTCATAAGAGTGTTGTTGGGAGCTTCGGCAGCGGGCACTGCGTCGGGCCAGCGCACGATGAAGGGCACCATTGTGCCGCCCTCATAGGCTGAATATTTGAAGCCTCTGAACGGACCGGCGGGTGAGTGGCCGTTGAGTCTCTGCACAGCCTCGTCAACATAACCGTCGTCGACAACGGGACCGTTGTCGCTGGTGAGGATGATGAGGGTGTTGTCGGCGATGCCGGCCTCTTCGAGAGCGTCGAGCACCTGACCTACTGTCCAGTCAAAAGAGGCGAGAGCGTCGCCGCGAAGACCCATTATGTTTTTGCCTCTGAAGCGTTCATGCGGCCAGCGGGGCACGTGGGGGTCGTTGGTACAGAGATAGAGGAAGAAGGGCTCATCCTTATGCTCGAAGATGAAGCGGCGTGAGTGGTCAACGATCGAGTCGGCGATGTTTTCATCTTTCCAGAGAGCCTTGCCGCCACCTTTCATATAGCCGATACGCGAAATGCTGTCGACGATCGACTGGTTGTGACCGTGGCTCGGTTTGAGTTTGAGCTTCTCGGGATTGCTTGCGCCGGTAGGCTCTCCGGCAAAGTTGGAGCTGTAGCTCACATAGATGGGAGCGGTGGGGTCGTAGTTGGCCACGGTGTCCTGCTCGATATACACACAAGGCACACGGTCGGCGGTAGCGGCCTGAATGTAGTGGTAGTCGAAGCCTATGTCGCCGGGGGTCCAGGTGAGACGGCCGTTCCAGTTCTGCTGGCCTGTCACGTCGCCGAGACCGAGGTGCCATTTACCGATAGCGCCGGTGAAATAGCCGTTGTCATGGAACATGTCGGCAATGGTGTATTGGTCGGGCTGAACGAGAGCGCGCGAGTCACCGGGAATCACGTCGGTGTCGCTTCTGCGCCAGGCATATTCGCCGGTCAGCAGACCATAACGCGAAGGAGTAGAGGTAGAAGCTGTAGCGTGGCAGTTGGTGAAGCGGATACCTTCAGCTGCCAGACGGTTTACGTTGGGAGTTTCAATATTTTTAGCGCCATAGCATTCCACGTCTCCGTAACCGAGGTCGTCGGCCACGAGCAGAATCACGTTGGGGCGCTTTTCGTTGGTTTGTTTTCCCGGGTCAGCCGCGAGCGACTGCACTGCGGGAATCGCTGTCAGAGCCGACAGCATCGAAAGTGCAATACGATTGGTTTGTTTCATGGCAGGAATAGAATGTGTTATTTTTTACCAACCACAAAGTTAAGCAAAAGTCTCATTCCTACAAACATTTTCTTTAATTATATTCCTTAATTAACAATTGTGACATAAAAACAAGAGAAGCGGCATCGCTGCGTCGCGCAGGGAGGCCGCTTCAAGATTTTTAAGTGTCAATCTATCATTATATCAATCTATCAATCATTCATTAAATCAATCTATCA
>CAYLMR010000143.1:0-3193 GCA_964384885.1 uncultured Bacteroides sp. | reverse complement strand
TATGTCTATGTGGTAGATAACGATTATAAACTTAAGGGCGTGCTTCCCCTGAAGAAGCTCATCACCCACCCCTCGGTGTCGAAAATCAAACATGTCATGGAGGAAACTCCCGTTTCGGTCAAGGCCGATACCCCCATCGACGAGGTGGCCCTCGACTTCGAGAAATATGACCTTGTGGCTATGCCTGTGGTCGACTCGATAGGTCGCCTGCTCGGCCGCATAACGGTCGATGACGTGATGGACGAGGTGCGTGAGTCATCCGAGAGAGACTATCAGCTGGCATCAGGTCTTTCGAGCGACGTAGAGACCGACGACACCCTTTTCACCCAGACCAAGGCGCGCCTGCCGTGGCTGCTCATCGGCATGTTGGGCGGCATAGGCAACTCGCTCATTCTCGGCAACTTCGAGTCGGGCTTTACCGCCGACCCCACCCTCGCCCTCTTTATCCCCCTGATCGGTGGCACCGGCGGTAATGTCGGCACCCAGTCGAGCGCTATCGTGGTGCAGGGTCTCGCCAACGGCACTCTCGACCTGCGCAACTCCGGCAAGCAGCTTTTCAAGGAGCTTGGCGTGGGTCTCATCAACGGCTGTATAATCTCGCTGCTGGTGTTTGGCTACAACTTCCTCAAACTCGGCTCCGCCCATCAGGTCACAACCATAGCGGTGTCGCTGTCGCTGCTTGCGGTAGTATTGTTTGCCTCGGTGTTCGGCACCTTCGTGCCCCTCACTCTCGAGCGCTTCAAAATCGACCCCGCTCTCGCCACCGGCCCCTTCATCTCGATCACCAACGACATCATCGGCATGGTGATCTATATGTCGATCTCAACTCTTTTCCTCAACCTCCTCGCCTGACACTTTCCCCCGGCTTAATGACAATAACCCCCAAGAACACACTGCGACGTCTCACCGACACGCTCATCCATCTCATCGTCATTGCGATATTGTGTGTGTTTCCCGAGATGCTCACCTCGGTATCGTATTTCGGGGAGGTGCCCACGGTGGTCTATCTCAGGGCCATTATCTTTGTGGGGGTGTTCTATCTCAACTACTATGTCATAGCGCCGCGGTGTCTCAATCGCCGACACGGGTTTCTCACCTTTGTGTCGATCAACCTCGGTGTGGTGGTGGTGACGCTCGTGCTGTGTCAGCTGGCGAGCTGGGCGGTGTTTAAGATCAAGCCTTTCTCACCCGGCCTTGAGCTGGAGCATCTCACCGTGATATTGCGCGACCTCATCATGATAATACTCGTGATAGCGCTCTGCACCGCCATCAGAATGTCGCAGATATGGATCGAGCAGGACAGCAAGACTCAGGAAGCTATCTCCTCACAGCGCACCGACGAGCTGCGCTCGCTCCGCTCGCAGCTTCACCCCCATTTTCTCTTCAACACCCTCAACTCCATCTACGCCCTCATCGACATTTCGCCCAAGAAAGCTCAGTCGTCGCTCCATGAGCTGAGCAACCTGTTGCGCTACACCCTCTACGACAACCGCGGCGAGACCGTCACCCTGCGCCGCGAGCTTGAGTTTGTGCGCCACCTCGTTGAGCTTCAGTCTCTGCGCATCTCCGACCCCTCACGCATATCGCTCACGCTCGAAGATGACGGCTGCGGCGACTGGCGCATTACTCCGCTGCTGTTTATCACCCTCATAGAAAATGTGTTTAAGCACGGATTGGCCGCTCCCGGCCCTATCGTCATTTCAATAATAGCCTCGCGCGCCACCAACACGGTGGTGTGTCAGACCTCCAACCCCATAGCCCCTCTCCCCGTCAGCGCCATCAAGCCCGAAAAAGCCGACGGAGGCATAGGACTCCACAACCTGCGCCGCCGTCTGCAGCTCATCTACGGCAAGACGGCCACCCTCTCGATAGTGAGCGACAGCCACACCTTCAAGGCTATCCTTGAGGTGCCCCTCGCCCCATATTATTCCGAGAAAGCCGAACCGGCTCCCGAGCATATCACCTCAAGACTCTCCATCTCTAACTCCCTAAGCAAATGACCAACCTCAGCCTCCAGCCGTTGAAATGTTGTGTGGTTGACGACGAGCCACTCGCCGCCAGCCTGATAGCTTCTTATATCGACCGCACCCCCTTTCTTACCAACGCCGGCACATTTCACACCGCCACCGATGCCATTCGCGCCATTCTCAACAGCGACATCGAGCTTGTGTTTCTCGACATCAACATGCCGGGGCTAAGCGGTCTCGACATCGCCCATATCATTTCGCCCCACACCCATGTGATTTTCATCACCGCCTACGACAACTATGCCCTCGAAGGGTTCAGGGTCAACGCGCTCGACTATCTGCTCAAGCCGGTGAGCTATGAGGAGTTTCTCAACGCCGCCAACAAGGCCATGCGCATAGCCCCTGTGTGGCGATCGGGCTCTGAGAGCGACCCCGACAGGCTCACGGCCGAAGCCTCCACCGCCGACAAGAGCCGCTATCCCGATCACATAATCGTGAAGAGCGAATATAAGCTTATTCAGATTCCCGTCAGCTCGATTCTCTATATAGAGGGGCTCAAAGACTATGTGAGAATCTTCAGTGAGGACAACGACAAGGGGGTCATGACGCTCATGAGCATCAAGGCACTCGAACACTCACTGCCACCCGACAAGTTTATGAGGGTTCACAGGTCATATATCGTCAATACCGACAAAATCAAGGTCATTGAGCGCAACCGTATAGTGTTTGGCAATACCTACATACCTGTCTCCGAATCCTACCGACAGATATTCACCCAATATATCAACAACCGCGCAGTGCCCGCTCAGCGCACAGACAACAGCGCGGAAAACTGACCATTGTCAGCCTTCCGCGCTTGATAAGTTCCTTAAACCGTCGGGGGGAGTTATCCCTAAACGAGCAGATGACCCATAGCAGGGATAGTGGTGTTGATAACCTGAGCGGCCACATCGGTGTCGCCAAAGAGGTCGGCGATAGTGAGCCAGATGATCAGTAACACTATTAAAACAAGCACGCCTATGATAAGCCATGCGCTGGTGCGGGATTTCTTGTCTTGAGCCATAATCGATGAATTTATTATTGTTTTTATTTTCTAAACAAAGCTCCGCGGCGTTTGGTTTTCCCTGCCTCCCCATTTTTTAATTCACCTGCCGACAAACCCCGCTTCGCACCCCATATCTTTCCGGCAATCGCAGTAAAATCGTGCAAATCGAAAGTCTCACTTT
>CAYLMR010000142.1:0-3217 GCA_964384885.1 uncultured Bacteroides sp. | reverse complement strand
TGATTCGCCCGCAAGAAGATATAACGCATTGATTTGTAGGGACATGCCTTTGGCATGTCAGGCGAGGCGAGGCGTATCAATGTCGGGTGCGTTTGTAGACATGCCGGCGGCATGTCCGTACATTTAAAATGCTGACTATCAATCTTATATAAACCAAAATGGCCAATCAGTCGGAGTGACTGATTGGCCATTTTGGTAGAGTGGGGGTGCTGTTATAGGAAGGCGAGCACGAGAACCTGTGCCGCCACTACGCGCATGAACATTGTGAGAGGATAGACGGTTGAGTAGGCCACGGCAGGGGCGTCGCTGCCGGTCGAGCCGTTGGCATAGGCCAAGGCCGGGGGATCGGTGTAACCGCCCGAGAAGAGACCCATGATGGTGAGGAAATTGATTTTGTAGACTCCGCGGGCGATAAATCCAACCACAACCAGAGGCACGAAGGTGATGATGAAGCCCCAGATAACCCACCACATGCCGGTGGTGTTGAACACGGTGTCGGCAAAGCCTTTACCGGCCGAGATGCCCACCGAGGCAAGGAAGAGGCATATGCCTAATTCTCTCATCAGCATTGACGCCGCTGAAGAGGTATAGGTGACGAGCTTGAACTTATAGCCGAAGCGGCTGAGGAGGATTGACACTACCAGAGGACCGCCGGCGAGGCCGAGCTTCATGCCCATGCCGATGTTGAGCGAGCCGAGGATGATGCCGAAGAATATACCCACAAAGATGGTGATGATGTTGGGCTCGTTAAGGCGCTTCACTGAGTTGCCGAGCTTGGTGGCCAGACGCTGGATGTCGTTGATGTCGCCCACTACGGTGATGCGGTCGCCCATCTGCAGACGGAGGCCGGGAGCGGCGAGAAGATCCACGCCGGCACGGTTGACGCGGGTGGCATTGAGCATATAGGCTGAGTGGAGACGGAGCGAGCCGAGTTCCACACCGTTAAATTCGGTCTTGGTGATGAGAATGCGTCGCGAAACCACGTCGGTGGGGGTGACGGTTTCCCAGTCGAGCTCGATGCCGGGGCCAACCACGCTTTCAAAGCGCTCCACATCGCTGTCGGCGATCACCACCATCAGCTTGTCGCCCACGCGGAGCTGGGTCTGGGAGGTGGGGATGATGATCTGGCCGGTCTCGCCGATGAGACGCGAGATGATGAAGTCGCACTGAATGATATGGTGGAGCTGCACAAGCGATTTGCCCGAAATCAGAGGGTTGGTAACCTCGATAGAGATAATGTTGGGCTTTGAAATGGCGGCAGCCTGAGCTTCCTCGATGGCTTTGATTTCGTTTTCGGTCTTGATGCCGAAGATACCTTTGATTAGGAACATCGCTCCGATGATGCCGAGCACACCGAGAGGATAGGCGGCGGCATAACCCATCGACATGGTGTTGATGATGTCGGTGTTGTTGGCGGCCTGCTGGGCGGCAGCAAGACCGGGGGTGTTGGTCACGGCACCGCTCATCACACCTACAAGCACATCCATCGACACATTGCCGTCGGTGTAGTAGATCACGAGCACCAGGGCCACGTTGAGCGCGATGGCGAGCAGGGCGAGCATGTTGAGCCTCACGCCTCCTTTTTTAAATGAGGAGAAGAAACCGGGGCCGACCTGCAGACCTATCGAGAAGATAAAGAGTATAAGGCCGAATTCTCTGACAAACTTCAATACTTCCTCATTGACGATATAGCCGAAGTGGCCCATCAGAATACCAATGAAAAGCACGAAAGTCACTCCTAACGACACTCCCGCAACCTTGATCTTGCCTAAAAACACGCCCGCCGCAATGACAAACGAATAGAGGCAGATGGTTGCTGCAAGAGCGGTGTTGCCCGGACTGAGCAGTTCAATTAACCATTCCATTTCTTGAGTGGTGGATTTTGATAATAATTAGTTTTATTACAGTCGGTTGAGTGACTGCCGGGCCACGTGTGCCCGTTTTACGGGCGCAAAGTTACGAATTTTTATCAAGTTTTTGGAATTTTTCAAATGCAAATCAAGTTTTGGAGAGTTGGGAGAATTTGGCTAAATTTGCGATATGATTGGGAGACGCACTTATAAATGGCTCGCCATAGCGGCGGTGGCTCTGCTCATAGGAGCGGGAGCCGGATGGATGCTGCTGTGGAGCGACGAGCCGTTGCTCAGCCCCGATGTGTCGGGCTTCCCGGTCAAGGGCGCCGACATCTCGGCCCACAACGGTGACGTGGATTTTGGCCGCCTGGCCCGTGAGGAAAACCTCACCTTTGTATATCTCAAGGCCACCGAGGGGCGCAGCTGGAAAGACCGCCGCTTTAACATCAACTATATCCGCGCCCGTCACGCCGGCCTCAAGGTCGGGGCCTACCACTTCGTGAGGTTTGATGTCGACGCCGAGAGTCAGGCCCTCAACCTCATCCACAGCCTGCGCGACAAGAGTCTCGACCTCCCGGTGGCTCTCGACATAGAGGAGTGGACCAACCCCTATCTCAAGGCCGACAGCGTGAGCCGCATGGTTAAGGTCATGACCGATATGCTCGCCGCCGAGGGCTATGAGGTGATTGTCTACACCAACAAGCAGGGCCACCGCCGATATGTCGATAACCGCCTCGACAGCCTGCCGCTGTGGATATGCTCGCTCTCATCAAAACTCCCCGACCATGACTGGATTTTCTGGCAGTATTCCCACCGCGGAAACGCCGCCGGAGTGGAAGGTGACCTCGACCTCAACGTGTTCTGGGGCGACTCCACCGCCTGGCGCAGCTTCCTCCGCCGGCCCCACCCCACCCAAAAATAACATATCTTTATGACTTTAACGCGCTGATTTGTAGGGGCGTGACATGTCACGCCCGCCCCTCGCGGAGCCTCCGCGCAGCCCATCCCCCGCAAATTCATCGGGCAATCCGGGTGGGCCATCCGGACGCGGGCGCGAAATTTCGCGCCCCTACCGCCGGTGGGGGGTAATTATTCCTCTAATTTATTGATTATTAAATAACTAAGGCGGAGAATGGGGTGAGCCATTTTCCGCCTTAGCTGTGGGGGATGTGGGGGGAGGGATTATTTAATCATTACCTTGTGGCCGTTGATGATGTAGATGCCGGAGGTGGGGTTGGTGACTTCAATGCCCTGCAGGTTGTAGATTTTGCCGGAGATAGTATCGGCGACTACTTCTTCAACGCCGGCGGCGTCCTCAACCATGCGGCCGTTGAAGAGCAGGTTGGCTCTCATCTGCTTGGCGG
>CAYLMR010000141.1:0-3236 GCA_964384885.1 uncultured Bacteroides sp. | reverse complement strand
GAGATTCCTTCGCCGCTTTTGGAGGCCATGATATAGTAGACGCCCGATTTGGGTCGGTGGCCCGAGAGGTCGGTTACATTCCAGCGGCACATGCCTCCGTCGGCTTTGCCCTGCCAGATGAGGTTGCCCCCGGCGTCGGCTATCTTGACCAGGGCGCCGTCGGTGAGGCCGGTGATGGTGACGTGGCCCATGAAGTCGGGCTTCACCGGGTTGGGATAGGCAAAGATTTCATCCATTTTTTCAGCCGAGGGTGAGGCGGTGCCTCCATATTCCATCAGTCCGGCTTCGGTGGCCATAAACACCGAGTTGGTGAGCGGGTGGGCGTAGACAGCGTTGACCCTGTTGTGGGGCAGGGGGGAGTTGGCGGTGGTGAAGCGCTCGAGTATTTCGTTGCCGCGCTCCGACACGAGGGTCACGCCCGAGGCTGCGGTGGCTATCCATTTGCGGTTGGCGTGGTCGACCGAGAGGTCATAGATGAGGTCGCTCTCACACAGATAGTCGGCGGTGCCGGTGCCGTCGTTGCGGGGCACCTTGATGCGGGTGATGGTCATGTTGTCGTTGATGGCGGCTGAAGGGTTGGAGATTTCGGCGATGCCGTTGTTGGTGCCGAGCCACACCCTGCCGCTGAGGTCCTCGATGAGTGAGGTGTGACGGTCGGGGTCAAACACTTTGCCGTCCTGGTCGGTGAATTTGGTCCATACTTTCACCACATCGTCCGACAGGTCGTTGAATGTGCCCTTGGTGTCGATGGCCACGAGCTTGATGCCCACGTTGGCGTCGGTGATAAACACCATGTTCGACTTCTTGCAATGCAGGGTGATGGCGTCTTTGTTGTTGCTGTAGCCGTCGATGTCGAGCACAGTCCAGTCGGAGGCTTTCACTTCCGACGGGTCGAGGCGGCGCTTCTCGGCGCTCAATACCGACACACCCGAGGTGCCGGGACCGGTGTGGGAGATTACCCAGAGGTTGCCCCCGCGGTCGATGCTCACATCAAACACCCTCACGCCCCATTCGGCCACAAAGGGGCCATTGTCGCTGTCATAGCGCCCTGCGAGTTGTCCGTCGGTGATTTTGAGCAGGCCGTCGTTGCCGGTACCTATATAATAGGTGTCGGGATCGTCGGGGTCTTCACACAGGCGGGTGGTGGCGAGGGCATATTCGCCGAGACTTTTCTGATAGTCTTTCACCATGGATAATTTTCCCGGAGCGGGCCAGGCGGTGATGTTTTCAAACTCATCGGTGGCCGAGTTGTGGCGGGCCGAGGCCTGACGCTGATTCACATTGTCAGAGCCGGTGGTGAGGCCGAGACGGTAGACCGTCGGACCGAGGTTGGTGAAATAGGTGCGCGATTTGTCGTTGCCGGCAATGATATAGGCCACGTTGCCCACACAGAATTCCTCGGGCATATATTTGTCGCTGAGGGTGGTGAATCCGTTGCCGTCATAGCTGTAGCAGCCTATGCCGTCGATGCCCGCCGCCCATATCTCGGCGGGGGAGTCATAACAGCCTATGGAGTTGCCGGTGAGGTTTTCAGGCAGTTTGAAGAGGGTCTTGAGGCCGGTGGCGGGATTGTATTCATATAAAACGTCGGCGGCCACAAATCTCCACACATCAGGGTTGGAGGTGGCTATCAGCGGGCTTGCGGCGCGATAGATTCCCTTGGTCAGTGAGGTGCTCTGGGTCGCGGTCCAGTTGTCGGTGTTGACGGTGATCAGCGACATGGTGGTCTCGCCGTTGGTGTTGCGGCGGGCGAGCAGCTTGCCGTTGCCGGCGGTTACCAGCTCGGCCACGTCGCCCCAGTTGCAGAGCGGTTTCCAGAGGTCGAGGGTGTTGATGCGCGATTCAACCGGAATGACCATCAGCTTGTCGCCGTTTTTCATCACGATGTGGTCGGCCATTACGGTCACGCCCTTCACGCCGCCGGGATAGGTGCCCGATTTTACGGTTTCGTGGGTGGCTGACGACAGCACCACGAGACCCCCGTCGGTGGCCACATATATATATTGAGGTGTGAAACACACGTCGTTGATGGTCTTGACTTCCCAACCCGACACATTGATGTCGCTGATGTTGACCACATTCATGTCATTGTCGAGTAGGTCGATGTTGCCGTTTGAATAGGCTATCAGCAGGCGCTTTCCTTCGGGGTCATAGTAGATGGAGTGGATATCGTTGTCTGAAAGGATGTTGCGCGAGGTCAGAGAGCGGCTCTCCCCCTCCTGCTTGTCATAGACAAACAGATTGCCACCCGCGAGGGTGAAGACGCGGGTGCCGGTGTCAACCACCTTGCTTACCGGCATGGCATAGGCTGAATGTATCTTCCAGTTGCCGGGAGCCACCTCGGCTTTGGCGGCCGGAATGCCCGCAAGGAGGGCTAACAGAAATATTATCGGATAGAGTTTTTTTATCATCGGTCAAGTGTGTGTAAAAATTCCACAAGTTTTCTCACTGCGCGGCCGCGGTGGGAGATGAGGTTTTTATCCTCGGCGCTCATTTCGGCAAAGCTTTTACCTCCCCCCTCGTCGGGCACAAACACCGGGTCATAGCCGAAACCGCCCTCGCCGATGGGGGTGTGCGCAATTTGGCCGTCGACCCTCCCCTCAAATATATGGCAGGAGTCGCCCATGAGCAGCGCGATATAGGTTGAGAAATGAGCGCTACGGTCTTCCACCCCCTCGAGATTGGCCAAGAGCTTGCGGGTGTTGGCAGCTGAATCGTGACCCTCGGTGGCATATCTTGCCGAGTAGACACCCGGCTCACCGTTGAGCGCGTCGACCATCAGGCCGGTGTCATCTGCCAGACAATCATAGCCATAGCGGTCTTTTATCCACCGGGCTTTCTGAAGGGCATTCCCTTCGAGTGTGTCACATGTTTCGGGTATATCGTCATGACAGTCAATGTCTTGAAGCGACAGAATTTCAACTTCACCGTCAACAATCTCTCTGAGCTCTTTGAGTTTGTGGAGATTGTTGGTTGCCATCACGAGCACTCTTTTTGCCATTGTATAATTAATTAGGAGTAGGGGATTGATCGGAATTTATGCCTGAAGCTCTCTTGGCTTCGCGGCCGGAGCTTCAAAAAAATATTTTCGGAGCTCCTTATATATAACGGAGCATCTATTCTTATATTGTCTACTGAAAATTGCCAAAAAATCGCCTCAATCTCAAAAAACTCACATTTAGCCCTATAAGCCCTATAGGCCTTATAAGGCTTATACTCAGCCTTTAGGCTGCCTT
>CAYLMR010000140.1:0-3315 GCA_964384885.1 uncultured Bacteroides sp. | reverse complement strand
AGATGGGCTTCCGCGGTTCGAAGAAAAACACTCCCTATGCTGCTCAGATGGCAGCCGGAGACTGCGGTAAGGTGGCATTCGATCTCGGCCTCCGCAAGGTGAAGGCTTATGTCAAGGGTCCCGGTAACGGCCGCGAAGCCGCTATCCGTAAAATTCACGAAGTAGGTATCGAAGTAACCGAAATCATCGACGTTACTCCGCTTCCCCACAACGGTTGTCGTCCTCCCAAGAGAAGAAGAGTCTGAGCCGTCGCTCCGGTTGCGCGGAGGGCAGACACGGGGGCTTGGTCAGAGTGCTTACTTTCGCGCTCAAGCTGTTTAATTGGTGACAATCTCCCCTGGCGTGAGATCTGTTTTGACCCCTTGACCTGTCTGTTTCAGCTCCTCCTTGCCGGACAATGCTCTTAGATTAATCTACACAACTCGATGTCATAGCCTGTGAGCCTCTGTGAATGACCATATTTTCATCACCTCTCTGTGGTCGCGGCTGCACACGCTCCCCATGGCGAAATGACTGAGGTTTTTTTCACATCCACCCCAACAAACCCCAAACTGAAAAAACTAAAATGGCAAGATATACCGGCCCTAAAACCAAAATAGCCCGTAGATTCGGAGAACCCATCTTCGGCCCTGACAAAGTGCTCTCGAAGAAAAACTTCCCCCCGGGTCAGCATGGCGCTAACAAACGCCGCAAAACTTCTGAATATGGTGTTCAGCTTCGCGAAAAGCAGAAAGCCAAATACACCTATGGCGTGCTCGAACGTCAGTTCCACCGTCTCTTTGAGAAAGCTTCACGTATCAAAGGTATCACCGGTGAAATTCTCCTTCAGCTTCTCGAAAGCCGTCTCGACAATGTGGTTTACCGTCTCGGCATCGCTCCCACCCGCGCAGCAGCCCGTCAGATTGTGCTCCACCGTCACATCACTGTCAACGGCAAAGTTGTCAACATTCCCTCCTATCAAGTAATGCCCGGCGATGTAGTCGGCGTGCGTGAAAAAGCAAAGTCACTCGAGGTTATCTCTGACGCACTTGCAGGTTTCAACCACTCGAAATATCCCTGGATCGAATGGGACGAGACCCTCAAGGCAGGCAAATTCCTTCACATGCCCGCCCGCGAAGATATTCCCGAGACCATCAAGGAACAACTTATCGTTGAGTTGTATTCTAAATAATCCCTAACTTAGATCCATAATGGCTATATTAGCATTTCAAAAACCTGACAAGGTTCTGATGTTGGAAGCCGACAACTTCTTCGGCAAGTTTGAGTTTAAGCCATTGGAACCCGGTTATGGCATTACCATCGGCAATGCCCTGCGTCGCATTCTGCTTTCATCCCTCGAAGGTTTTGCTATCTCTTCGATCAAAATCGACGGGGTGCTTCATGAATTTGACACCATTCCCGGAGTTATCGAGGATGTTACCAACATCATCCTCAACCTCAAAAAGGTTGACCTCAAGCAAACTGTTGATGACGTCGACTTCGAAAGAGCCGTGATCAATGTCTCGGGCACTGAGGAGCTCAGAGCCGGCGACATTGGTAAAGCCCTTTCCTCATTCGAGGTTCTCAACCCCGACCTTGTCATCTGTCATTTGGATCCGGGAGCCTCGTTCAATCTCGAGATTACCGTCAACAAGGGCAGAGGCTGGGTGCCCGCCGAAGAAAATGTTACTCCCGGCGATGACATCCACACCCTCGCTATCGACTCGATCTACACTCCTATCAAAAACGTTAAATACACCGTTGAGAACTTCCGTGTAGACCAAAAAACCGACTACGATAAGCTGACCCTCGAAATCACCACCAACGGCTCCATTCTTCCCAAGGACGCCCTTAAGGAAGCTGCCAAGATTCTCATCCACCACTTCATGCTCTTCTCCGACGAGAAAATCACTCTCGAAACCAATGAGAACGAAGGCAACGAGGAATTTGATGAAGAGGCACTCCACATGCGTCAGCTCCTCAAAACCAAACTTGTTGACATGGACCTCTCTGTCAGAGCCCTCAACTGCCTCAAGAGCGCTGAAGTCGAGACTCTCGGTGAGCTTGTGAAATATAACAAGACCGACCTTCTCAAATTCAGAAACTTCGGCAGAAAGTCGCTCACAGAGCTCGACAATCTCCTGAGCAACCTCAACCTCCAGTTTGGTATGGACATCTCCCGATACAAACTTGATAACGACAACAACTAACAATGAGACATAATAAAAAATTCAATCACCTCAGCCGCAAGAAAGCCCATCGCGATGCCCTCCTTGCCAACATGACAATCGCCCTGATCATGCGCAAGCGCATCTTCACCACTCTTGCCAAGGCCAAAGCTCTCCGCGTTTATGCAGAGCCGCTCATCAACAGAGCTAAAAACGACACCATGGTTAACCGTCGTCTCGTTTTCAAATATCTTCAGAACAAGGAGGCCGTTACTGAACTCTTCCGCGAGATAGCTCAGAAAATCGCCGAGCGTCCCGGTGGCTACACCCGCATCCTCAAAACCGGCAACCGTCTGGGCGACAACGCCAAGACCTGCTTCATTGAGCTCGTTGACTACAACGAGGGCATGCTCGGTCAGAAGGAGGCCAAGAAAGAGGGCCGCGCACGTCGCAAACGCTCCAAAAAGAGCGCTCCCGCCCAGGCCGAAACTCCCGCTCAGCCCCAGGCCGAAGCTCCCGCAGCTGAATAATTCATGACGATTTAAATTTAGTCATATCCCTTCAGCCGGGTCGGAATCTCACTCGTGATTCCGACCCGGCTTGCTATTTTGCGGCCGGAGGAATCTCTTTTGAAGAAAAAACTTCAAAAAATCCGCACATCATTCCCCACGATACATTAATAGTATCAAAAAAATAGCTATCTTTGCATTGCATAATATATGCCTCTCCCATTTTTCTCCCCACACCAATAATTCATAATCACAACCCAATATCTAACTCATTCAGTTTAATATGAAAATTGAGAAAATCATTGGTCGCGAAGTGCTTGATTCTCGCGGCAATCCCACCGTTGAAGTTGATGTAATCCTCGAATCAGGTGCCCGTGGCCGTGCTTCTGTTCCCTCCGGCGCTTCTACCGGCGAAAACGAGGCTCTCGAGCTCCGCGACGGCGACAAAGCCCGCTACATGGGCAAGGGCGTTCAGAAAGCTGTTGCCAACGTCAACGGCCCCATCGCCGAAGCCCTCAAAGGCATGTCTGCCCTCGACCAGATCCGCATTGACGAAACAATGATTGCCCTCGACGGCACTGAAACCAAGTCAAACCTCGGTGCCAACGCCATCCTCGGTGTTTCTCTCGCCGTTGCCAAGGCTGCTGCCGACTATCTCG
>CAYLMR010000139.1:0-3427 GCA_964384885.1 uncultured Bacteroides sp. | reverse complement strand
GAGAGGTGGGGCGGCGGTAGGCGCGGAGGGCGAAGAGGAGGGAGGCCAGCGAGCAGACGCAGAGCAGCAGGAGGGTGGTGTGGAGGATGTTGCCAAGTCCAACAATAGGTGACACAATGCCTCCCGCCAGGAAGCCCGAGGCGCCGAAGATGGCCGACGCCGTGCCTATCATCATGCGCCCTTCGTCCATCGCCATAGTGGTGGCGGAGGTGAGTATGAAGCCTATGCTGACAAGCATGAAGAATGTGGGCACCTCGTAGGGCCAGAATGTGGGGAGGAATATGCAGGCGACTACCTGAAGGGCGGTGGTGAGAACAGTTCCCGAGGCTCCAAACAGGGCGGCTTTCTTCATTGTGCGGAATTTCAGCGACAGAGCCGATCCGATACCTATGCCGATAGCGTTGACTCCGAACACAATGGCAAACTGCAGCTCGGAATATCCAAAATGGTTCTGAATAATAAATGACGCCGACGAGATATAAGAGAACAATATGCCGCAGGTAAAGGCATAGAGGAGCGTGTAGACAACAAAATATTTCAATCTGAAAATCTCGGGGAATTTGCGCAGCAAGCTCCCTATGGATCCTTTATATCTTTTCTCCTTATGGTGCGACTCCCTGAATATAAGACACATAAGAAGAATGGCAGCTCCGATGGCAAAGAGTATCCAGAAGATACCTTGCCAACCCACGCTTTCCGACACCACACCTCCTATCACCGGGGCTGTGACGGGAGCGATGCCGTTTACAGCGCCGATCACGGCAAGTGTCTTTGCCAGCTCTCGCCCCGAATAGCAGTCGGTGGCGATCGATCTTGACAGCACTATGCCTCCCGAACCGCCGAGACCCTGCAGGAATCGGCAGAAGTTGAAAAACTCAATAGTGGGCGAGTAGATGGCGGCCACTGTCGAGACGGCAAAAAGTATCATGGCGCTTACCAGCACGGCTTTACGGCCATATTTGTCGCTCAAGGGGCCGAAGAATATCTGACCCACCGCAAGACCGAGCATACTTGTTGCCAGACCGAACTGCACGAGCGAGGCAGTGGTGTGGAAAATCTCGGCCATCGACGGCAGGGTGGGCAGATACATGTCGGTGACAAACGGGCCGAAGGCCGACAACATTCCGAGAAAGAGGATGAGAAAGAGGTAGTATTTTTTGCTGAACTGAGCCATAGGGTGGGGGAACTTTTGTGCAAAGTTACAATTTTTCTCTCCAACACGCCGAGTTGAAAAATGTGACTGAATGATCAATGATTACAAGCCAAAGCCGGAGACGCATTGTGTCGCAACATCTTCGGCTGAGGGGATAATCCGTTAATTTTCCAAAGATTATTTCGATAGGGCGGTGATGACCTTCTCCATGTTTTCGGTAAAGGAGATTGTGCGCCTTTCGGTCTCTTTAGGGCCGGCGGGATAATCGGAGTTGAGGCGGATGAGGGTGGCGTAGGGGTTGCGGTAGGTGATCTGCTCAAACGGATAGCGGATAATGGCGGGTGTGTTAAAGCCCACTCCGAGTTCGAGGAGCACAACCTTCCCCCCGAGGGCATAACCGGTGATGAACTCTTCATAGTGTTCGGCAGCCTTTTGCCAGTTTTCATCCTCAACAAAGTATTGATTCTTGCGCACATGCACATCCATATTTCCGCCACACACGGGGCAGACGGGGATAAACTTACTGTCGACGGTAAGGTCGTGAGAGTGAGTGAGGATTTCCTCAACGGTGGCTTTGTCGGAGTAGACTTTAGGGTGACACCCCACGGCACACTGCATTAGCCCGTAATCGCCCTGCACCTCAAAGATCTTTGAGGGGTCGAAACCCGCCTTGCGGAACTGGGCGTCGACATTGGTGGTGATAACAAAATAGTTGCGGTTCTCAACCAATTTCAGCAATTTGCGATAAAGGGGAAATGCGCCCTGACTGAATCGTGAGTAATTGATATGACGTGCCCAGCGCGCCCAACGCTCCTCCTCAGTAGGAAATTCATAGAAGCTCGACGAATAGAGGTCGGGAAATCCATACTTAGCTATATAGTCGGCAAATTCTTTGCGAAACTTCGGCCCGGAATAGTCGAGGCCGGCTGCCGCCGACAGTCCCGCTCCGGCGCCTATAACGACGGCGTCGGCCTCCTTTAGTTTCTCACGGGCGACGCCTATCCTTTCGCTAAAACTATTCATAACCCAATAAATCCTTATATAAATATAAATCAGTGTCTTTAAGCACGTTAAACACAATGGCGGTCAGCGAGGAGGCGGGATTGGCCTCAAGATACTCCCTGACCGTTGCCACGGCGATCTGAGCCGCCTCATCCTGAGGGAACCGGAATTCACCTGTTGAAATACAGCAGAAGGCAATCGACCGCAGACCCTTCTCATCGGCCAGACTCAGGCAGTTGCGATAGCAGTCGGCGAGCAACCGGCAATCCTCCACAGTGGGATACTCTCCGTAGACAATCGGGCCGACCGTATGTATCACCCATTTGGCCGGAAGGTTGTAGCCGTGAGTAATCTTGGCTTGTCCGGTGGGCTCTTCATGTCCCTGGGCGTGCATTATCCGTGCGCACTCCTCTCTCAGCTCCATACCGGCAGCCGAATGAATGGCATTGTCGATACAGCGGTGCATGGGTATGAAGCAGCCGAGCATTTGCGAGTTGGCGGCATTGACAATAGCGTCAACCTCAAGGCGCGTGATGTCACCCTGCCAGAGCCGGAGGCGCGGATAGAGCGGCGACTCAGGGATAGAGTCGAGCGCCACCACCCCTTTCTCAGCTCTCTGCTCCAAGAGCTCCTCATCCTGAATCTTCATCAGCTCCTCAGGCAGCGGCGCCGGCATACGCACATTCATAAGCGAGCGAAGCAGGGTGCGCTTGTCGTCTATCGACTCGGGTATAGAGATACGGGCATACTCAGCCCGCTCCCTGAGGAGCGCACTGAGCAGCGTGTCAAGTTTTTCTTTCTCAGAAATCATAGTGAATGAGAGTGGGAGGCGTTGTGCGCAGGTCGAAATAATCGGCCGACTCAGCCGGCAACCGCAGATACACCAGGTCTTTGTATGTTTTATAAAGATGAGGCAACACGGGGTTGGTGTCGAATATCTCGCGCTGCACCCCGTCGGGCACATCGAAATCAATCGTGCCGTTAATGCGGGCAAACTCCGCTCCCTTCAGGTCAAGAATCGCCACGTTGGGATTCTCCTTCAGCTGGGCATAAACCTCTTTTTTGGGAGAGGTGGCAAAGTAGATTGAATTTCCTTCCTCATCAATTTTCATGATCTGGAAGATTCTCACATGAGGCTTGCCGTCAACACTTGTTGCAAAAGCAACCTCCTTATTCTTGTGGAACACCTCCAACATTTTCTTATCCATAGTCTTGAGATTTTTAGTAACCGATAGTGAAACGTTCCTTATGATGAGCCGGTTCGGCAAGTTC
>CAYLMR010000138.1:0-3437 GCA_964384885.1 uncultured Bacteroides sp. | reverse complement strand
TGGGTATCTCGGTGTCGCGTGTGGGTGGTAACGCTCAGATCAAGTCGATGAAGAAGGTGGCCGGCACTCTGAAAATCGACCAGGCTCAGTTCCGCGAGCTTGAATCGTTTACCAAATTCGGCGGCGATATGGATGCCGTTACAGCCCGCGTGATCGACAAGGGCCGCAAAAACGAGCGTCTCCTCATCCAGCCTCAGTATCACCCCATGGAGGTTGCCGACGAGGTTGCCGTGATCTATTGCGGCATCAAGGGTCTGCTCGAAAACGTGCCTACCGATCAGGTATCGGATTTTGAACACCGCTTCCTGCAGCTCATCCATGCCAAGTATGCCGACAGCGTGCTGAAGCCTATCCGCGAGGGCAAGCTCACCGAGGATGTTGAGAAACTCCTCACCGACGCCGCTCAGGAAATCTCTTCCTCCTACGCCCAGGCTTAATAAAAGATACTAACTCACCAATCACTCCAACAGCTGAATCTGAATCCCCACAATGGCAACACTCAGAGAACTTAAAGGTAGAATCGGCTCTGTGGCTTCGACCGAGAAAATCACCGGAGCCATGAAGATGATTTCGTCGGCAAAGATGCATAAGGCCGAGCAGGAGCTCAAGCGGCTTGTGCCCTATCGCTCTCAGCTCGAAACCATCATGGGCAACCTTTTGGGTGCTGATGCTGATTTCAGCTCGCCCCTGCTCGACACTTCGAGAGAGGTCAGCAGAATCGCCGTTGTGGTGTTTGGCAGTGACGACGGCCTTTGCGGCGCCTTTAATATCAACATTTTCAAGGTATTGGTTTCGCATATCGCTGAAATCAGGGAGAAACATCCCTCGGCAGAGATCGTGCTTTATCCCGTAGGCGGAAAGATGCTCAAGGCCGTTGACCGTTTCGTTCAGAAGGAGGCCAACATCCGCATCGAGACCCTCGAAGGTGTTGACAGTCACACCGCCGGCGCCGGAGTGAAGGATTTTGTCGACCACCTGAGCCACGAGTTTATCGTGGGCCACTTTGATAAGGTGTTCACCTTATATATGAACTTCCAGAGCGCAGGTCGTCAGCGTCCCAAATTTGAGCAGATGCTGCCCGTTTCGACCGATACATTCTCGGCCAACGGAGTAAAGAGCGGCACCCAGCCTTATTTGTTTGAACCCAATCCTCAGGAGATATTCAGCTCCTTGCTGCCGATGTTCCTCGTGTCGGTGATGCAGGAGATTTTCACCGAAAACCGAGCTTCCGAACAGGCCGCCCGCGTGATGGCAATGCAGAGCGCCAACGACAATGCTCAGAAGCTGCTCGAACAGCTGCAGCTTGAGTTTAACAAGTTGCGTCAGCAGAGCATCACCACCGAGCTTCTCGATATTCTCGGAGGTCAGGTAAGATAAGAGAGAAATTCTAACAAGAAATAATATAATAAACCACACCAATATAGAAATTAATCAACATGGGTAGTGTTAAAGACTATTTTTCGTCATTGGGCAGCGGCATCTCCAGCCTTCTCAAAGGCATGGCGGTGACCGGCAAAGAATTTGTTACGCCTAAAATTACCGAAAAATATCCCGAAAACCGCGAGACTGTGCATGTGCCCAAACGATTCAGAGCCATTCTTCAGCTTGACTATGATGCCGAGGGTCGTCACAAATGCATCGCTTGCGGAATGTGTGAACGCAGTTGCCCCAACGGCACAATCCACCTTACCACCAAAATGGTGGATACTCCCGACGGCAAAAAGAAGAAAAAGCTCGAGAAGTATGAGTATGACCTCGGAAGCTGCACATTCTGTCAGCTCTGTGTCACCAATTGCCCCACCTCGGCAATCTCATTCTCAAATGATTTCGAGCAGGCAGTGTTTACACGCGAGAAACTTGTAAAAAAACTCAATTACCTCCCCGAAAAGGAGGAGCCGATGCCCTCACCCGAGGAGATGGCTAAAATCGAGGCTGAGAAACAAGCCCGCATAGCTGCCGCCAAAGCCGCTGCCGCCGCCAAGAAGGCCGCTGCCGCCGAAGCTGAGAAAGTGGAAGATAAGGAGAGCAAGACTGAAAAGCCTCTCGACACCAATATCTGACCCCTCATCCGCTCCGGAACCTAAACAAGTAAATTCTTACCTCCCCAATCTTATCAACCAATCTTTATGGAATCAGTAGGAAGTATCATTATTTATGTGGTAGTCGCATTGTCGATTATCCTGTTTTCGGTACTGACTGTCACCACACGCAAAATCTTGCGTTCAGCCACCTACCTGCTTTTCACACTGTTTGCCACCGCCGTGATCTATTTCAAGCTCGACTACGAGTTTCTCGGCGCAGTGCAGATAGCTGTCTATGCAGGCGGTATCGTGGTGCTGTTTGTGTTCTCAATCTTGCTTACCAGCAAGCCGGGCGACAACTCCCGTTCGCTCACTTCGCGTAAGCGCATCACCGGTCTGCTGGCTGCTCTGGCTACACTCGTAGTTGCCGGCGGCTCTCTCATCAGCCGTTGCTCGATGGCATTCACCTCGCTCCCCGCCATGAGCAATCCCGACATGAAAGAGCTTGGCTCAACCCTTATGGGCACAGGCCAAGGTGAGTTCCTTCTCCCGTTTGAAGCTATCTCGGTGCTTCTGCTCGCCTGCATAATCGGCGGCGTAGTAGTAGCCCGTAAACGTTAATATCAACCGCAACATAAAAACTCCGTCATAAGCCATGGATCTTACTCTTATCTATTATCTCGTGCCTTCGATGATCATGTTCTGTTGCGGCGTCTACGGGTTTATCACCCGCCACAACATGATAGCCATGCTCATCTCGCTCGAACTGATGCTCAACGCTGTTGACATCAACTTCGTTGTGTTCAACCGCTATCTCTATCCTCATGCCCTCGAAGGCATGTTCTTCACTCTTTTCGCCATCGCCATCGCAGCCGCTGAAACAGCCGTGGCAATAGCCATTATCATCAATGTGTTCCGCGCCGCCAAAAACATCGACGTTGCCGACCTCACCAAAATGAAAAATTAAAGCCGTATGGAATTTACAATACCTTTACTCATTCTGGCGATTCCGCTCTTCATGTTTCTTCTGCTCGGTCTTGCGGGCATGAAGATGAGTCACAAACTCGCCGGTGTGCTCGGATGCTTAGGCATGGGCACTGTTCTTGTGCTGTCTTATTACACAGCCTTTACCTATTACTTCTCAGGCAATCCCGAATTTATTTCGGCCGAGGGAGTAAGACTTCAGTCGATCATCTTCAATGTCGACTGGCTTGCCTTCACCCCCAACCTGGTGATCCGTCTCGGATTCCTTCTCGATCCTAGCTCGGCCATGATGCTGATAGTGATTCCCACCATCTCGTTTATGGTGCATCTCTACAGTTTGGGCTATATGAAAGGTGAAAAAGGATTCCAGCGCTACTACGCATTCCTGTCGCTGTTCAGCTTCTCGATGCTCGGCCTGGTTGTAGCCACCAA
>CAYLMR010000137.1:0-3523 GCA_964384885.1 uncultured Bacteroides sp. | reverse complement strand
TATGTGCTTGAAACACAGGAAACTTATCCCAAAAAGGTGCATTTCGACTTTTTTGGCGAGCGTGCAGACCAATATCCCCTCAATGTTGGCGACGAGATTACTCTGAGCTTTGACATTGAGAGCCGCGAATATCAGGGTCGCTGGTACACCTCTATCCGCGGTTGGAAAGCCGAGAAGCAAGGCGCTGCCCAGCAACCCGCCGACGTTCCCCCCGTAGGTATTCCCGACCTTCCCCCGATTCCTTCGGTGCCCGATCCCCTTTCAGGTGGCGGTGCCGCTATCGACGATCTTCCTTTCTAATCGGAAATCACCTTTTTTTTTGATTCAAACTTCTTACTTCAGCCATTACTACGGCGGGATGAGATCCCGTGTCGCAGTAATGGCTGTTGACTTTTAAAGACCATCCCATGTCACTATCCCCCCGGCAGAAATCGCGCGATAACGCTCCCCGAGCCTTGATAAGGCTTGCCGAACTCAACGGTTACAAACCTAAAGATGTGGTGCCTCTTGCCGCCGCCGGCTCGGCGCGCAGCTATTTCAGGTTGCTGCTCCACGATGGCACTACCCTCGTGGGCGCATGGGGCCCCGACCGGCGCGAAAACGAGACATTCATCTATCTGTCGGGTGTGATGAAGGGGCTCGGGCTCAATGTGGTGAGCGTGGTGGCCCAATCGCCCGACGAGGGAGTCTATCTGATGGAGGACCTCGGCGACAGGTTGCTGTTTGACGCTATGGCTCCCGGGCGCAAGAGCGGGGAGTGGGAGGGAGAGCCGGCGCGGCTGCTCGAAGCCACTGTGAGGGCGCTGCCCGCAATTCAGTGTCTCACCGCCGAAGCTATCGACACCTCGCGCTGCTATCCCCGCGACCGGATGGACTACCGCGCCGTGATGTGGGACCTCAATTATTTCAAGTATTGCTTTCTCAAGGCCACCGGAGTGAGCTTTGACGAAAACCTCCTCGAAGATGAGCTTGAGCGGCTCGGCCAAAGGCTCTCGGTGGGGGCTAATCCGCGTCTCACAGGCTTTTCGATGAGAGATTGCCAGAGCCGCAACGTGATGATCGACGCTGAGGGCACCCCGTGGTTTATCGACTATCAGGGGGGCAGGATAGCGTCGGTGGCCTATGATGTGGCTTCGCTGCTGCGACAGGCCCGCGCCGCCATTCCCGATTGGCTCTGTGAGCGGATGGTGGGGTGTTATCTCGAGGAGCTGAGAAAGTATCGCGATGTGACCGCCGAGGAGTTTGACGACGAGCTAACCGCAATGGTGGTGTTCAGGATGCTGCAGGTGCTCGGTGCTTATGGCCTGAGGGGCATCACCGAGGGCAAGACCGCCTTTATGGAGAGCATACCCAATGCGCTGGCCACCATCAGGCGCTATGACAAATGGCTCGAATCAAACGGTCTGCTGCATCTCAGGGAGGTGCTCCACAGGGTGGGCGAGATGCCGAGGTTTAAGGCTCAGCCTCCCCGCGACCGGCTCAGGGTCACGGTCTACAGCTTTTCCTACAAGCGCGGTTTGCCCTATGACGAGAGCGGCAATGGCGGCGGATTTGTGTTTGACTGCCGCGCGCCCCACAACCCCGGCCGATATGAGCAATATCGCAGCCTCACCGGCCTCTCGCCCGAGGTGAGGGAGTTTTTGGAGGATAAAGGCGAAATGCCGCGGCTTGTGGCTCAGGCGGTCGAAATGGTCGGTCCGGCTGTGGAGAGATACCTCGAAAGGGGATTCACCTCCCTGCAGGTGGCTTTCGGATGCACCGGCGGCCAGCACCGCTCGGTTTATGGCGCCGATAATTTCGCAAGGATAATCAATAAGCGTTACGGCGTGGAGGTGAAGGTGATTCATCGCGAGCAGGCTATCACTCAACTGCTTCCCGCCGGGGAGAAAAAATAACTATGGAAGCTCTCATCTTTGCCGCCGGATTAGGCACTAGGCTGAGGCCTCTCACCGACAGTTGCCCAAAGGCGCTGATCGAAGTGGGGGGAGTGCCTATGCTGCTCGGAGTGGCGCGCCGCCTCGCTGACGCAGGTGTCAGGAAAATCTTTGTCAACACCCATCATCTCGCCTCAAAGGTTGAGGAATATGTGGCGTCGCTCCGTCTCGAAGGAGTGGAGTTTGAGATTTGCCGCGAGGAGACGCTGCTCGACACCGGGGGCACCCTCGCCGCAATCGCTCCAAAAGTGAGCGGCGACCTTATAGCCTATAATGCCGACATATTGAGTGATTTTTCCCTTCCGGCGATGATCGGGTCACACCGCGGCTCGGAGAATGAGGTGACTCTGTTGTGTGACAGCCGCCGCAACTCTTCGCGCGGACTTCTCTTTGACCGCTCGGGCAGAATGAGGGGGTGGATTAATCATAAGACCGGGGAGACGCGCCCCGAAATCGACAATCCCGGCGAATTGATCTGTAAGGCGTTCGGGGGAGTGCATATCCTTTCCAAAACGGCGCTTAATATGATAGCCCGCTTCGGCCGGGAGATTTTTTCGGTGATGGATTTCTATATAGCCAACTGCAGCGACATCACCATCGGCAACTATGAGCCCGAGGAGGGATATATATGGCATGATATCGGCTCGCCCGAAAAACTTGCCGCCGCCCGCAAGGCTGTCACTCCAGAAATTTCTTGATCACCTCGCGATCAATGCCCATCGTCATGGCTGTCTTGGCGTCGGCCCGCGCCTTGTCATATTGATAGAGCAGCTTGTTGAGGCGCGCGCGGTAGAGATATAACACCGGGTCGTCGGGATTGAGCTTCATGGCGCTTGATATATCCTGACCCGCTTCGGGCAGCAGATTGAGCTGCAGGTTGCAGTAGGCCCTCATGGCATAATAGTCGGCATCGGGCTCGGTGTCGATAATCACCGAAAGCCATTGCTTGGCTTGGGCGAGATCGTCGGTCTCCATGTAATAGACGGCATAGCCGGTGGCTGTGGCGATATTGTCGGGCGCAAGTCGGTTGAGGGTGTCAAAATCGCTCTTGGCCTGCTCATAATTCCCCTTATAAAGCTCCAGCATGCCCCTCTTGAGGCGCGGCTCGATGAGCAGCGAATCAATTTCGAGCATGGCGGTGAGGTCGCTCAGCGCCTCGTCGTTGCGGTTAAGGCTCAACAGAATCTCGGCCCTCCGCTGCAGCACTGTTGTGCTCTCTGGCACTAAGTTGTGGGCAATGTCGAGTCGGGCGAGGGCGTCGAGAGGGCGGTCGGTCTCGAGCAGCATCGTCGCCGCGTTGACCTGAAGCATCGCGTTGAGCGGATTGGCGGGGGAGATTCTGAGGGCGCTGTCGGTAGCCTCGATAGCCTTAGCTACTTCGCCGCACTGATAGAGCGAGTCGGCCATCTCGGCAAACATGGCATATTTGCCGTCAAACAGATTGACGGGCGCGTCGGTATAGTCGGGCTCAACGGCGCGGGCAGCGAGCGCCGGCAGCAGCGAGAGAATCAAAATGAGAGCAAACTGTTTAATCATACCGCAAAATTAGCAACATTTTCCCCATCCCCACCCCTCCCAAACCTAAAAAA
>CAYLMR010000136.1:0-3564 GCA_964384885.1 uncultured Bacteroides sp. | reverse complement strand
GGGATTACTGGAGGGTGCCGGCTTCGGCTTTCTGGATCATGGTCTGGTTGGCGATGATGTAGATTTCAACGCGGCGGTTCTGAGCGCGGCCCTCGGGAGTGGTGTTGGGAGCCACATAGTCGGTCATGGGTCGGCCTTCGGCATAGAGTCGGCTTGCGGGCACACCGCTGTCGAGCAGGTAGGTGTAGACAGCCTCGGCACGACCGTTGGCTACGCGGGTGTTGACAGCCATCGAGCCGGTATTGTCGGTATAGCCGTAGATCTTCACGTCGGTGTCAGGGTTCTGAAGCAGTGAAGCGGCAAACTTGGTGAGGTCCTTGCGGGCGGAGGTGCTGAGCTCGGTGCCGTTGGTGGGGAAAAGAATACCGCCGTCGAAGGTCACGCGGATAGCGGTGAGGCCGTTGTTGTCGGTCACGGTATCAATAGCGGCAGTGTTGCCGAGCTGTTTCTCGAGTTCAGCTTTCTGCTTATCCATCTTTTTGCCGATGAGCATACCGGCACCTGCACCTACTGCAGCGCCGATAGCTGCACCAATGCCGGCACCTTTGCCGCCACCGATAAGGGCGCCGATACCAGCGCCGGCAGCTGCGCCGCCGCCACCGCCGATTGCGGCACCTTTGCCGAGATTAGTCATTGAGCTGCAACCTGCTGTTGCGAGCATACACACAGCGAGAAGTGAGGCGCATAATGTCTTGATAGCTTTCATATAAAAAAGTTTTATTAGAAGGTTATGAATATTGTCGGTGAAACGGGCCGCAAAGTTAACGCGTTTTGTTAACATTAACAAATTGGCGTGAGGTTTGATCCGCCGCAATCGGGGGATGTTTAGAAATTATACAATTTCAACGCCCGATTAGTTTTGAAAAAATGGAAAAAAACTCTCACTTTTTTGCGCTCAACCCGACTGCTGCTCTCGAATATTTGAGAGAGGTGATTTGCATGTGATGTGTAAATTTGCTAATTTTGCACTCGACATTCAGTTAAAAAATCAAAATTCTTATGTCACGTTTCCCACAATCAGGGCGATTTGCCGGCAGTTCTTTTCGCTATCATATAGGCGCATTGATAGCTGTGACGGCATGGGGCGCTGCTTTTATTTCAACAAAGATACTGCTTCAAAACGGGCTGAATGCGGTGGAGATCTACATCTACCGTTTTCTGATTGCCTATATCATTACCCTGATTGTCTGTCCCAAACCATTCTGGAGCCACAGCGTGAAGCATGAGTTGCTGTTTCTGTTGTGCGGCATGTGTGGCGGCTCGATATATTTCGTGGCCGAAAACTTAGCCTGCTGCTACACGATGGTCACCAATGTGTCGCTGATAGTTACTCTTACCCCGCTTATCACCACCCTGATAACCGCAATGCTCTATCGCAACGAGCACCTCGGACGGGGAGTGATAATAGGGTCGATAGTGGCGTTTCTCGGAGTGGCGTGTGTGATTTTCAACAGCTCGATGGTGGTCAAGATCAAGCCTATCGGCGATATGCTCGCGCTGCTGGCTGCCATAACTTTCGCCATTTACACCCTGGTGTTGAAAAACCTCAACCCCTTCTACAGCACATGGTTCATCTCGCGCAAGACATTTTTCTATGGCGTTGTGACCGCGTTGCCTTTCTTGGCTTTTGAGCCGTCGCTCTGCTCGTGGAGCGTGCTGACCCGCCCGCAGGTGTTGATCAATCTCGGCTTTCTCAGCCTGGTGGCCTCTATGCTGGCGTTTGTGCTCTGGGCGCAGACTGTCAAGCGCCTCGGCCCTATCAAGTCGGGCAACTATCTCTATTTCTCACCTATCGTCACCCTCATTTTGTCGTCGATAATGCTCGGCGAACACATCTCATGGGTGGGCTATGTGGGTTGCGCGCTGATACTTGGCGGCGTGATAATGTCGGAGAAGCTCCACGGCAAAGCCCACACTCCTAATCATCAAGCATAAACCTGATTTCCTCGACCAGTGAGGCGGCGAGGCGGCTGTTTTCGGGGTTACTGTCGGCGATGGCTTTGACGGCGAGGGGCAACATTGCCTCCGGGTCGCGCATGTAGATATTCCACATTATTCTGACAGCGGCATAGCGCATTCCGGAATCGGCGCTTTCGAGCAGCTCCTCGGCCAGCCGGCGCGCGTCGGCCATGTGGCGAACAACCTTGTGGCAGAAAAAATCGGTGGTTTCCTGAGCGGGTGACGATGCGAGCCATTGACGCGCTTCCTCCAAAGTCATTGCTTCATAAGGCATTATCTCACAGGCTGCCATCATGCTCTCGCGGGTGGCCGTGTCGGCCCAGAGGCGGCGGGCAAACTCGGCGTTGCCCTTCCACTGAGAGGCGGCTTCGACAATCTGAGGAATGTTGAGGCCGAAAATCATGCGGAAAGGGGAGCCCGATTTGCGGAGCACATCGGCTATGATGCCGTTGCGCAGGGCGAAAAATTGCCGTTTGATGAGCTGGAGGTCATTATATTGCGTCATCGCGAAAATTGGAAAGATGGGTGCGAAAGGATTTAAACCTTGCAAAGTTAATAAATGTTGAGAAAATGTTTTCCTTATATCATGGATTTATTGTAATTTTGCACCCCGAAAAACCTGCCTCCAATAGGGCTAAATACAATTTTTTCAATGCAGAAATTACGCAACATTGCCATAATCGCTCACGTTGACCACGGCAAAACCACCCTGGTTGACAAAATGCTGATGGCGGGACACCTGTTTCGCGACAATCAGTCAACCGGCGAACTTATCCTCGACAACAATGATCTTGAGAGAGAAAGAGGCATAACGATTTTGTCGAAAAATGTGTCGATCAACTACAAAGACTATAAAATCAACATCATCGACACTCCGGGACACAGCGACTTTGGAGGTGAGGTAGAGAGGGTGCTCAACATGGCCGACGGCTGTCTGCTGCTCGTTGACGCCTTTGAAGGTCCTATGCCCCAGACACGATTCGTGCTTCAGAAGGCCATCGAAATAGGCCTTAAGCCAGTGGTGGTTATTAATAAGGTGGACAAGCCAAACTGCCGCCCCGATGAGGTGCAGGAGATGGTGTTTGACCTCATGTATAATCTCGACGCTACCGAAGATCAGCTTGATTTCCCCACCCTCTATGGCTCGGCCAAGCAGGGCTGGATGAGCACCGACTGGCGCAAACCCACCGACAACATCACCGCCCTTCTCGACGCCATTATCGAAAACATACCCGAGCCCAAGACACTCGAAGGCCCGGCCCAGATGCTCGTTACCTCGCTCGACTTCTCAAACTATGTGGGCAGAATCGCCATTGGCCGTGTGCATCGCGGCACAATCAAGGAGGGGAGCGACATAGCCCTCTGCAAGAAAGACGGCAGCGTTACCCGCCAGCGTATCAAGGAGCTCCATGTGTTTGAGGGCATGGGCCGCAAGAGAGTGGCGAGCGTTGACAGCGGTGATATCTGCGCTCTCGTGGGTATCGAGGGCTTTGAAATCGGCGACACCGTGGCCGATCTCAACAACCCCGAGCCTCTGCCCCGCATCGCCATCGACGAGCCCACCATGTCGATGACTTTCACAATCAACGACAGCCCCTTCTTCGG
>CAYLMR010000135.1:0-3565 GCA_964384885.1 uncultured Bacteroides sp. | reverse complement strand
GGAGGGGTTAGTCCTCTTTCATGTTGTGGTAAACGTTCTGGACGTCTTCGTCTTCTTCAAATTTCTCGAGGAGTTTTTCGAGCGAGGCGCGCTGCTCTTCGGTCACCTCCTTGAGCTCGTGGGGAATGCGCTCAAACTCAGCGCTCACGATCTCAAAGCCGTTGTCTTCGAGATATTTCTGGATGTTGGCAAATTCCTCAAAGGCGCCATAGATGGCGAGAACTTCGATTTCATCCTCCTCACCGGCGGTGTCCTGCTCGATTTCGTCAACGCCATAGTCGATGAGTTCAAGCTCGAGGTCTTCGAGTTCAACGTCAGCTTTGGGTTTTACCTTAAAGACGCTCTTGTGGTCGAAGAGGAAGGCGAGAGAGCCCTGGGTGCCGAGGTTGCCTCCATGTTTGTTGAAATAGGAGCGCACGTTGGCCACGGTGCGGGTATTATTGTCAGTGGCAGCCTCAACCACGATGGCGATGCCGAAGGGGCCATATCCTTCATAAACGATTTCCTTATAATCGGATGCATCTTTTTCGGTGGCCTTCTTGATGGCGCGCTCAACGGTGTCCTTGGGCATGTTGGCAGCCTTGGCATTCTGCATGAGCACGCGGAGGCGGGGGTTGGTGTCGGGGTCGGGACCGCCGGCCTTGGCGGCGATGGTGATTTCTTTACCGATACGGGTGAAAGTGCGGGACATGTTGCCCCAACGTTTCAGTTTTCTTGCTTTGCGATATTCAAACGCTCTTCCCATAGTTGGATGATATGTATTTGGGTTTTATGATTTTTAGAGATGAAAGTTAGCGGAGCTCGGCGCCGAGCTGCTTGCTGAGATTGTTGACTATCTTGCTCATGACAGCTTCGATCTGCTTGTCAACGAGGGTCTTGTCGTCGTCGCGCAGAGTGAGGGCTATGGCATAGGATTTCTTGCCCTGAGGCAGCTTGTCGCCCTCGTAGACGTCGAAGAGGGTGATGTCGCGGAGCAGCTTGCGCTCAGAGCTTCTTACAACCTCCTCGATTTTCGACATCGGTATCGAGGCGTCGATGAGCAGGGCGAGGTCGCGGCGCACGGCCTGGGTGCGGGGCAGGGGTGAGAAGGTTACCTGCTTCTTGAGGGCGAGGTCGGAGAGGGTGTTCCAGTCAAACTCGGCATAGAGCACCTCCTGGCGGATGTCGGCTTTCTTGGCAAGAGGCTTGGCCACGATGCCCCATGTGCCGAGATATTTGCCCGAGCGGGTCGAGATATCCATGCCGGCCGAGAAGATCTTGCGGGTGGTGGGGGTGGACTTAAGCTCGCGCGAGGTGAAACCGAGGCGGGCGAGCACTCCCTCAACAAGGGCTTTGAGATGGAAGGGGGTGGCAGCTTCGGCAGGGGCGAGCCAGCCGGCGGAGCGGATGTTGCCCGAGAGCCAGATGGCGAGGCGGGCGCCCTCGGAGTAGGGAGCGAGGGGAGCGTCGGCTGTGGGAGCCACGTCGGAGCGCAGCGAATAGACATTGCCGAACTCATAGAGCATGAGGTCGTTTTCGCGGCGGTTGATATTGTGGGCGAGAGATTCAAGGCCGCCGAAAAGCAGGGTCTGTCTCATCACGTTGAGGTCATTGCTCAGCGGGTTGAGCAGCTTGATGCAGCGGTCGGCGGGGAAATCCTCGAGATTTTCGTAATAGGCTTCGGCAGTGAGCGAGTTGTTGAGAATTTCGTTACAGCCAAGAGCGGTGAGCTGGTCGGAGATGATGTTGCGCAGTTCATGGTCGGCGTCGACCTTCGATTTGATCTGAAGCGAGGCGTGCATCTCGTCGCTCAGCTCGATGTTGTTATAGCCGTAGATGCGGAGAATATCCTCAACCACATCGCAGGGACGCTGCACATCGACTCTGTATTGAGGCACGGCGAGGGTTAGGCCGCTGTCGGTGCGTTCGAGTACCTTCATTTCCAGCGAGCGGGCGATGGCCTCGATGGTGTCGGCGGGAATCTCCTTGCCTATGAGGGCGTTGGCATAGTCGAAACGGAGGTCAACCTTGAAAGGCTCCACAGGGTTGGGGTAGATGTCGACAGGCTCGCCGCAGATTTCACCGCCGGCAATCTCCTTGATCATCATGGCGGCAAGCTTGACGGCAAAGAGGGTCATGTCGGGGTCGGTGCCGCGCTCATAACGGAATGAGGCGTCGGTGTTGAGGCCATGTCGGCGGGCGGTTTTGCGCACCGAGGTTGAGTTAAACCACGCGCTCTCGAGGAAGATGTCGGTCGAGGCTTCAGTAACGCCCGAATCCTCGCCGCCAAACACGCCGGCTATGCACATCGGAGCGTTGGCGTTGCAGATCATCAGGTCGCGGGAATCGAGCTTGCGCTCCACGCCGTCGAGAGTGGTGAAAGGTGTGCCCTCGGGGCAGGTCTTTACGATGATCTTGCCGCCGTCAACCTTGTTGAGGTCAAAGGCATGCATCGGCTGACCGAGGCCGAGGAGTATGAAGTTGGTGATGTCGACAATATTGTTGATGGGGCGCTGACCCACGGCGGTAAGCAGATTGCGGAGCCACTCGGGGCTTTCGCCCACCTTGACGCCGCGCATGGTGATGCCCGAATAGCGGGGGCAGAGGTGAGTGTCGGCCACTTCTACGCGCAGGGCGCCGTCGGCAGTGTCGGGTTTGAAGCCGTCAACCGAGGGGAGGCTCACCTCCACGGGGTTGGCGTGGCAGTCAAGATAAGCCTTGAGGTCGCGGGCCACGCCATAGTGGGAGGCGGCGTCGACGCGGTTGGGGGTGAGGTCGACTTCGAGCACATAGTCGCTCGAGAGGTTGAAATATTCGGCGGCGGGGGTGCCGGGCTTGGGAGCGTCGGTGAGCACCATGATGCCGTCGTGGGAGGTGCCGATGCCGATTTCATCCTCGGCGCAGATCATGCCGAACGATTCTACGCCGCGAATCTTTGACTTCTTGATCTGAAATTCCTTCCCCTCGGGGTCATAGAGCACTGTGCCCACGGTGGCAACCACCACATCCTGACCGGCGGCCACATTGGGAGCGCCACACACTATCTGGGTTGCCTTGCCGTCGCCGAGGTCAACGGTTGTGATATGCAGGTGGTCGGAGTCGGGATGATCGACACAGGTGAGCACATGGCCGGTGACAATGCCTTTGAGACCTCCTTTGATCGACTCGACTTCCTCAACCGAGCCGGTTTCGAGACCGATTGAAGTGAGAGTGTCGGCCAGGGCCTCGGGCGAGAGAGTGAGGGGAATGTAGCGTTTGAGCCAGTTATAAGATATATTCATTGCGGGATGTATCAGAAAATGAAGTTATCTAAAAGAAAGTGACGGGAACTGACACAACGATTTTTATCCGCAAAATCAGCCCCTGCCGATTATCGCGCAAAATTACAAAATCTTGACCGTTTCCCCAAAAAAAGTTTCGTGCCTTATAATTAATAATGTGTGAAAGCCGGAGTATCGGAGATTTTCGACCGAAAATGAGAAAAATTCGCTCAAAACTTGCAAAAAATTTGGTGGAATGAAAAAAAGGTTATACCTTTGCAGCGCAAAAGGGGAGCAATCCCCGACAACCCATGCGAAAATAGCTC
>CAYLMR010000134.1:0-3631 GCA_964384885.1 uncultured Bacteroides sp. | reverse complement strand
TATCCCCTCACCGACCTCCCCGCCGGTCAGCACACCCTCACCTTCAAGGTGTGGGACACCTCGGGCAACTCCACCTCGTCGAGCCTCGACTTTGTGGTCGACCCCTATCAGGCTCCTAAGATGTTTGACGTATATACCGATGCCAACCCCGCCTCGGTCGAGACCAACTTCTATGTGCGCCACAACCGCCCCAACGCCAATGTCACCGTCACCATCGCCGTCTATAATCTGCTCGGCCACATGGTGTGGACCTCGACCGTGACCGACCGCAGCGACTATCTCGCCTCGACACCCGTTAACTGGAATCTCCACGACATGGGAGGCCGTCGCGTGAACCGCGGCATCTATATCTACCGCGTGACGATGAGCGACGCCAACTCAAGCGCCCGCGACGCCGTTTCGGGCCGCATAGCGGTGGCCGCGCCCTGATTGCGCGCCCCTTTTCCCGCCTGAGGAAAATAATTTTTTGAAAATTCTAAATATTTTGCGTAACTTCGTTGCGCAAACATCATTAAGCCGTCCCCCAGGCCGCTATGATGCGGCTATGCAGGATGGCTTGATGATTATATGCCTTCAATCTACCGACAATATTTTTTACCTCAATAAATGCTATCCATGATCAAACCAATCATCTTCGGACTGTTGGCCTCAGCCGCCTTCACCATGTCGGCCCAGAGTCCTCTCGTGCTGAAAACCGAGATACCGGCCAACCCCGACAACGAGCCTGCGCCGGTCCACCCCGTGCCTCACGAGCGTCAGGTGCTGTGGAATGAAACAGAGTTCTACGCCTTTTTCCATTACGGCATGAACACCTTTACCAACCTTGAATGGGGTAACGGTAATGAAGACGAAACCCGTTATGCCCCCAAAGGGAAACCCAATCCCCGTCAGTGGCTCGAAGCAGTCAAGGCTGCCGGCATGAAAGGCGGCATCGCCGTGGTGAAACATCACGACGGTTTCTGCCTCTGGCCCACCGCCACTACCGACCACTCAATCGCCAATTGCGGCAACGAGAACGGCATGGTCAACATACCTGAAGAGTTTGGCAACGCAGCCCGCGACCTCGGCATGAAATATGGCTTCTATATCTCGCCGTGGGACCGCAACTCAGCCTACTATGGCGACGGCACCGACCGCTACACCCGCGACGTGTTCCTGCGCCAGTGTGCCGAGCTTGCCGAATATGGCACCGACCAGTTTGAAATGTGGTTTGACGGTGCTAACGGCGGCTCAGGATATTATGGCGGCGCCAACGAGACCCGCACCGTCGACCAGGACACCTATTATGATATTCCCAACCTGCGCGACTCGATCCACACCGTGATGCCCAACTGCGTGATGTGGGGCGTGGGCGGCGAAGCCCGCTGGATCGGCAACGAGGCCGGATGGGCCGGCGAGACCTGCTGGAGCTATGGCAGCGGAACGAGCGGCGACGAAAACGCCTATGAGTGGAACGCCGGCGAGTCTGACGCCAAAGGCACCTCGGCCGGATGGTTCTGGCATTCCGGTCAGACAATCCACACCCTCGACCGCCTGTGGCAGTTCTACATGGAAACCGTGGGCCGCAACGCCACCCTGATTCTCAACATTCCCCCCAATAACTACGGTCTGATTCCCGACAACGATGTGAAGCGCCTGGCCGACTTCGGCAAACTGCTCGAACAGCGCCTTGGCAACGACCTCGCCAAGACCGCTACCGTGACCGCCTCAGCCACCCGCGCCGCCGGTCAGAACCGCAACTATGAGGTTGCCAACCTCATCGACGGTGACAAAGACACCTATTGGGCCACCGACGACGGAGTGATTGATTCCTACATCACATTCATGTTCCCCGAAACCACCAACGTTCACCTTGTGAGCCTCATGGAGTATATCCGCAAGGGTCAGCGAGTGAAAGGTTTTACCATCGAGACTACCACCGACGGCGAAAACTGGACACCCATCAAGTATGACAAGACCACCACAATCGGCTACAAGCGCATCATCCCCCTCAACGGCTCAACCTCCACCTATGGCAAGGGCTATGACATCAAGGGCCTGCGCATTCACATCACCGACTCGAAGGCTTGCCCCCTGCTCCACACAGTTTCAATCTATTAACCTACCCCCCACACACATTTCACAAGATGAATCTACTCAGCAAATCAATATTGGCCTCCTCGCTGCTGGCAGTCATGCCGTCGGTAGTATCAGGTCAGCTCAACATCGACTTTGAAAGCCCCGAGTCATATAAATCAGTGGGCATTTATGACGTGTGGGAGCAGTCACCCTTCCGCACCGGTGAACTCAAAGGCAACTTTGCCGTCACCCCCAATCCCGACCGCAATGTCAGCGACGTGACCGGCGACATTCCCAACGACTCCGAACTGGTGCTCGGCGCTCAGCGCTCACGTTTCGGCAGCAACCGCTTCGGTGTGCGCGTCGACCTCAACGACCCCATCCCCCTCGGCACCACCACCCAATATTTCCATGTGATGGTGCTCACCCCCAAGGAGGGTCGCGTGATGCTCGTGGGCCTCGGCTCGCGTGAGGAGCGCCTGAGCCAAAATCCCTTCACCGAGCAGTTCTGGACCCTCAGCTCCACCACCGTCAAGCCGGGAGAATGGTGTGACGCCGTGTTTGCCGTGCGCACCAACAACGGCATCAACCTCCGTTCGCTCGTGCTAGTGCCCGACTGCGAGTCGCCCCACAATCTCTCTGAGGATTTCCTCTTCTATATCGACAATATCACCGTCAACGACTCGCCGGTAGCCCGCATCTCCACCGACTTCTATCCCATCTCGGGCGACAAGAGCACCGCCGCCATGACCCGCACCGACCGCTATTCCACCAAGCTCAACCTCCGTGCCGGCTCAACGACCCAGCGCATCAACATTCCCCAGAATACCAACCACAAGCTCTATCAGGACAACCTCTCGGAGGCTTTCTTTGCCAAGCCGGGTCAGAGCGTAACCCCCTCGGTGAACTATACCGGCAACTTCATGCATGCCTACTGCTACATCGACTATAACGGCGACGGCCAGTTTAACGCCACAATCAATGAAGACGGCACCCCCGCCCAAGGCAGCGAGCTCGTGTCATATAACTACTACCAGGGCAAGAACTCACAAGGCAAGAGCGCGTCATCAAATCTCGGCACCACCTGCGGCACCATGCCCGCCTTCACCATCCCCGCTGATCTCGCTCCCGGCATGTATCGCATCAGATATAAAATTGACTGGGATTGCATCGACCCCGCCGGCAACTCCGCTCCCGGCAACCTCATTGCCAACAACGGTGGTGTGATTGCCGACGCAATGCTCTGCGTGTATGGCGACAAGGTTGAGCTCAACGACTTCCAGCTCAACGGCGAGGTGCTCGGCGCCAACGGCGAGAAGCTTTCGGCTCTTCAGGTGCCCGCCGATGAGGCCTACACCATCCGCTCGGCTCCCGAAAAGGGCTTCCACAACGGCGGCATAGATGTGAAGTGCGGCTACAATCTCACCGGCGAGCAGGTTGACAAATATGGCAACTATCAGTATATCACCTTTGAGATACCCCTCAAGAGCTTCGGTGAAGACAACACCTATACCATCCCCGCCAAGCAGATGAGAGCCAACCTGCTCTTCAACGGCCGCATGGTTGAGGACGC
>CAYLMR010000133.1:0-3644 GCA_964384885.1 uncultured Bacteroides sp. | reverse complement strand
CTTTTCCGAGCGAATCTGTTAATATTAAAACAAATAAGTAATACTATGAAAAAAACTCTCGTTCTTCTCCTATCTGTTGCGGCAGCCATCACAGCTCTGACAGGTTGCAGCTCATATACCCTCACCAACAGCGAGTCGTATGTGGGCCAGAATCTCAGTTCATTCCACACCTTCCGCATCGTCACGCCCCGCGACGGCGAGCTTCCTCCGGGCATGTCGATGGTGTCATATTATAACATCGCGGCCGCCATACGCGAGCAGATGGTTGAGCGAGGGTTTACCGAAGACCCCGACTCCCCCCTGTTGGTCAACATCGGTCTGACGGTTAAGAAAGAGCTCACCGATGTGCCGGTGACTCAGACAATCCAGACCTCTCCCACATCGCCCCAGCCCGCTCCCCTGCTCCCTATGCCGCGACCTCTTCCCCGACCTGTTCGCCCCGGCATGGGTCCGGTTCCCGGCCACGGCCCGGCTATGAATGGTGTCGTGCCTGTGTTTATCTATCCCCGTGCTTACTACTGGCCTCACTACACCACCGTGACCCAATGGGTGCCCAGCATCTATAAAGAGGGTGTGCTTACCATCGACCTCGTCAACATCGACAAGGAGGTGCCGGTCTATACCGCCTCGGTAGCCACAATCCTCACCAACGGCGACAGCGAGCTGCAGACCCTCTCGGGCATAACCAAAGCTGTCAGCGTGTTGTTCTCCAAATTCCCCATCCCGATTAAAAAATAGCCCTTTAGCAACATAACCCCCTTTTCGGCGCCCCGTGATTGTCAACATAGGTTGATAATCCGGGGCGCTGAACGCATTAGGCCGCTTAGGTCTATCCCCCGAAAGATATTATCTTCCTAACTTCGCGTCGGAAATTTTTTTTGACACGGCCTGTTACATTTGCCGGGGCTCGATCGTCTTATAAATAAAGAATCACATTTCCGATGATGAAAAAACCGACATTTATCACCCTGCTCCTCCTGATGGCATTTAATGTGTCAGCACAGACCGAGGCCACCGATACGCTCGGCTCGAAGGAGCTTGGCGAGATCGTGATACAAGCGCCCAGGATTATCCACAAGGCCGACATGGACCTTATATATCCCTCTAAAAGCGCCGTCGACAACTCCAAAAACGGTATGCAGCTGCTCACCAACCTCATGATTCCCACATTGAGCGTGAGCGACGCCCTCGGCACCATTCAGGCAGCCGGCGAGGCGGTGCAGGTGCGCATCAACGGCCGTGAGGCCTCGGTCGATCAGGTCAGGACACTGCTGCCCGAAACAATCAAGCGCGTGGAATGGATCGACAATCCCGGCCTGCGCTATGGGGGCGCACGCTATGTGTTGAATTTCATCGTCGCCAATCCCGCCGTTGGAGGCTCCTTTCAGGGCCAGGTGCGCCCCGCTCTCAATCAGGCCTGGGGCACTTATTTTGCGGATGTGAAGCTCAACAGCGGCCGCTCACAGTTTGAGGCATGGGGACGGTTTAAACTGACCGACAATATCAAGACCCACCGCGATTATCAGGAAACATTCACCTATCCCGACGGCTCCACGCTGACCAGAAACGAAACCTCGCGAGGCGGCTCATTTGATAACACAATGGGCAATTTCACAGCCTCCTACAGCTACATCAAGCCCGACACCACGCTGCTGATGATAGATATGTCGTTCTACAGGGAGTTCTCCGACCGGTCAACCTATAACGGCATTCTGTCGCTGAGCAACGGTATGGAGGATATTCTTCTCACCGACATGCAGGGCAGCAAAGGCTCCAAGCCATATCTTTCGCTATATTTTGAGCAGCATTTCGCCAATAGGCAGATGCTTGTCGTTGACTTCAACAGCTCTTTTTATTTCGGCAGGTCATATTCCGATTACATCGAGCAGCTGCCTTACGCCTCAGACTATCTCACCGACATTCGCACCATGATCAAGGATCGCAACCAAGCCTACGGCCTTGAAGCCGACTATATCAGGAATTGGGAAAACTCCCGGTTTACCACAGGCATCTCATATACCGCCAACCGTAACCGCTCGGTATATAAAAATCTCGGGGGCGAGATTTTTCATCAGCGGCAGGACAAGGTCTACTTCTTCGCCGAATACTTCCACCGCTTCGGCCCGCTGACAGCCACCGCGGGAATGGGTGTGCAATATACCGACTTTCTCTTCAAGGAGTCAGACCGCGGCAACCACACCTGGAGTCCCCGCCCTCAGGCCACCCTCACCTATGCCATCAATCAGAACCACAACCTGAGGCTCAACTTCACCTCCTGGCAGTCGACCCCCACGCTGGCTGAAACCAACACCGTGGCTCAGCAGCTCGACGCCTTTCAGTGGCGCGTGGGCAATCAGAACCTCCATACAGCCAACTCCTATATGCTCACGCTCAGATATGGCTTCAACCTCCCGAGAGTCAACGGCCTGTTCGGCATACGCGCATTCACATCGCCCAACGCCATCACCCCGCTGTTCTACTGGGACAGCGACCGCCTCATCACCACCTACGAAAACAGCCGCGGCCTTAAGAACCTCTCCTTCTTCCTCGCCCCTCAGATCGACCTCATACCCCGATGGCTTATGATAAGCGGCTACCTGCAATATCGCATGGAGCGCATGCGCGGCACCGGCTACGACCTCCGCAACAACGCCTGGAGCGGCAACGCCTCCATCAGCCTCATGCACTGGGGATTCATACTCTCCGGCCAATACATCCGCGCCCAGCATGACCTCTGGGGCGAAAAAATCTCGTGGGGCGAAAGTCTCAACATCATCGACCTCAGCTATAACCTCAGATCATGGCAATTCAGCGCCGGAATGATAATGCCCTTCGGCAAATATGACCAAGGCAGCAAATCGCTCAGCCGGTTTAACCGCAACGAGCAGCACATGCGCCTCAACATGCGTATGCCCTACATCGCCATAAGCTACAACCTGCAGTGGGGACGGCAGAAAAACAACATCCGAAAACTCGTCAACGCCGACGCCGGCACCGACACCTCCACCGCCGGCGGCCGCTGACCTCCGGAAATGATGCTTCCATAACCCTAAAAAATATCCTCAACCAAAACATCCGGAAAACAGATACTCAGAAAACAGTCTTTTTTTCATGCAGAGCGGGGCCGACAGTGATGCCGCCCCCGCCCTTTCTTTTGCGCCATGACGCAGAATGTGCCGGCAACTAATTTCTTAGCGCCGGCACATTCTGCTCTTATTCCCTGAGGAATGACCTTGTTAGATTATGCTTGCTTTGATGGTGTCGGTGATGTAGCGCACGTCGGCGTCGGTGACCCAGGGGCCGGCGGGGAGGCATATGCCGACTTTGAAGAGGGCTTCGGAGACGCCGTTGACATAGGCGGGTGAGTTGCGGTAGACGGGCTGTTTGTGCATCGGTTTCCAGAGGGGACGGGCTTCGATGTTGGCGGCGTCGAGGGCCATGCGCAGGGCTTCGACGTTGTCGTTGGGCTGGCAGTCGGTCACGGCTGTCGAGGCGGCATGTATCACTCCGGCGGCGCCACCAACGGCACCGGTGATGATGGCCTTGTAGGCGTTTTCCTGACCTTTGATTCTGAGGTCGGGGTCGAGGGTGGCGGTGCAAAGCCAGTAGTTTGAGTCATATTCGGGCCCGGGGTTGCGGTGCAT
>CAYLMR010000132.1:0-3660 GCA_964384885.1 uncultured Bacteroides sp. | reverse complement strand
GCTCACCTTCTTGATGCGGCGCATTGTCTCGACATAAAGTTTCTGGGGCGGGAACTGAATGGTGGCGTCGCCCGAGTGAACGCCGGCAAACTCGATATGCTCGCTTATGGCATAGACCTTTATCTCGCCGTTCTGAGCCACGGCATCCATCTCGATTTCCTTGGCATTCTGGATAAATTCGGTCACAACAACGGGGTGTTGTTTCGACACGTTGGCGGCGAGTTTGAGGAATCGCTCGAGCTCATCGGGGTTGGAGCAAACATTCATCGCGGCTCCCGAAAGCACATAGCTGGGGCGCACGAGCACCGGGAAGCCAACCTCGTCGATAAACTTGTTGATATCTTCGAGGCTTGTGAGCTCGCGCCAGCGGGGCTGGTCGATGCCGAGGCGGTCGAGCATGGCCGAGAACTTGTTGCGGTCTTCGGCATTGTCGATGCTCTTGGCGGTGGTGCCGAGTATGTTGATATGCTGCTCGTCGAGGCGTGTAGCCAGATTGTTGGGAATCTGACCGCCCACGCTGAGGATAGTGCCGTGAGGCTGCTCGAGATCGAGAATATCCATCACTCTCTCAAAGGTGAGCTCGTCGAAATAGAGGCGGTCGCACATGTCATAGTCGGTCGACACTGTCTCGGGATTGTAGTTGATCATCACCGAGCGCCAACCCTCTTTCTTGACGGTGAGGAGGGCGTTGACCGAACACCAGTCAAACTCCACTGACGAGCCGATGCGGTAGGCACCCGAGCCGAGCACCACTATCGACTTGCGGTCGTGGAGATATTCCACATCGTTTTGCGAGCCGTTATAGGTGAGATAGAGATAGTTGGTTTGGGCGGGATATTCGGCGGCAAGGGTGTCGATCTGCTTCACCACGGGGAGGATACCGAGCTTCTTACGGATGTCGCGCACACGCAGATTGTCTTTCTCGCCGCTGCTCATTTTCTCTTTAAGCACGGCGCGGGCAATCTGGAAGTCGCTGAAGCCCTGCTCCTTGGCCTGACGAATAAGCTCGGGGTTGAGTTCTTCGAGGTTGTCACTCTCAGAGAGTTCCTTCTGAGTGTCGACAATGTTTTGCAGACGGTAGAGGAACCACTTGTCGATTTTGGTCAGCTCGTGAATCCTGTCGACAGTGTAGCCTCTCAGCATAGCCTCGGCTATGACAAAGATGCGCTTGTCGGTGGGGGTGGCGAGCTGACGGTCAATTTCGTCGTTGGTCACGGTAAGGGGCTTGTTGTCAACAAAGCCGTGCATACCCTGACCTATCATGCGCAATCCCTTCTGAATAACCTCCTCAAAGGTGCGGCCGATAGCCATAACCTCGCCGACCGATTTCATCGACGAGCCGATTTCGCGGCGCACACCGTGGAATTTTCCGAGGTCCCAGCGGGGTATCTTACATACTATATAATCGAGGGCGGGCTCAAAGAAAGCCGAAGTCTCCTTGGTCACCGAGTTGCGGAGGTCAAAGAGGCCGTAACCCAGGCCGAGCTTGGCGGCCACAAAAGCGAGGGGATAGCCGGTGGCCTTTGAAGCCAGAGCCGACGAGCGGCTCAGACGGGCGTTGACCTCGATCACGCGATAGTCCATCGACTCGGGGTCGAAGGCATATTGCACGTTACACTCACCCACGATGCCGATGTGGCGGATAATCTTGATGGCGAGTTTGCGCAGGTAGTGATAGTCTTCGTTGGTGAGGGTCTGCGAGGGAGCCACCACGATGCTCTCGCCGGTGTGGATGCCCAGCGGGTCGAAGTTCTCCATGTTGCAGACAGTGATGCAGTTGTCAAACCTGTCGCGCACCACCTCATATTCCACCTCTTTCCAGCCCTTGAGCGATTTCTCCACAAGCACCTGAGGAGAGAAAGAGAGAGCCTTTTCGGTGAGGGCCACCAGCTCGCTCTCATTGTCACAGAAGCCTGAGCCGAGACCTCCGAGGGCGTAGGCGGCTCTGACGATCACGGGATAACCGAGACGCTCTGCGGCGGCTTTGGCGTCTTCGATGGTCTCGACCGCCTCGCTCTTGATGGTCTTGACGTCGATTTCGTCGAGCTTCTTCACAAACAGCTCGCGGTCTTCGGTATCCATGATGGCCTGAACGGGAGTGCCGAGCACCTTCACGTTATATTTCTCGAGAATACCCTTGCGGTAGAGCTCCACGCCGCAGTTGAGGGCGGTCTGACCGCCGAAGGCCAACAGAATGCCGTCGGGGCGTTCCTTCTCGATAACCTTTTCCACAAACTCGGGAGTTACCGGCAGGAAGTAGATTTTGTCGGCAAAACCGTCGGAAGTCTGAACGGTGGCGATGTTGGGGTTGATGAGCACAGTCGAAATTCCCTCCTCCTTGATGGCTTTGAGGGCCTGAGAGCCGGAGTAGTCAAACTCACCTGCTTCACCGATTTTCAGAGCGCCGCTGCCTAAGAGCAGCACTTTCTTTATACTGGTGTCGATATTCATTGCGATAATGGGGTTTTTAAAGGAGGGCGATAAAATCATCAAAAAGGAACTCTGTATCCTTGGGGCCCGAGCTTGCCTCGGGGTGGAACTGAGCCGAGAAGAAAGGTTTGGATTTGTGACGGATACCCTCGTTGGTATCATCGTTCATATTCACAAACAGCGGTTCCCAGTCTTCGGGAAGGGTAGCCGAGTCAACCGCATAGCCGTGGTTCTGAGAGGTCACGAAACAACGGTCGGTGTTGAGCTGACGCACCGGCTGGTTGTGAGAGCGGTGGCCATATTTGAGTTTATAGGTCGAGGCGCCGGCGGCTTTGCTGAGCAGCTGGTTGCCCATGCAGATGCCGCAGATAGGCTTACCTTTTTCGATAGCCTTGCGGAGATTCTCCACGGTTTTTTCGGCAAAGTCGGGATTACCGGGGCCGTTGCTGATAAACAGGCCGTCATAGTCGATAGTGTTGAAATCATAATCCCAGGGCACTCTGATCACCTTCACTCCGCGGCGGGTGAGGCAGCGGATGATGTTGTGCTTCACACCGCAGTCAACAAGCACCACCGTCTTGTCGCCCTCGCCATAGGTCATCACATCCTTACAGCTCACTTTAGCCACAAGATTCTCCTGATTGGGATCGTAGAAATCCACATCCTCGCCACCCTCGATCACTATCTTGCCGAGCATGGAGCCTTTCTCTCTGAGATGTTTGGTAAGGGCTCTGGTGTCGATGCCATAGATACCGGGAATTTTCTCCTCCTTGAGCCAATCGGCCAGCGAGCGCTCGGCCTGCCAGTGGGAATGATTGAAAGAATAGTCCTGAGCAACAATGGCCTTGCAGTGTATGCGGCTTCCTTCAAGATACTCGCTTATGTTGTGGTCGTCACGTCTCGGGGGCACTCCGTAATTGCCCAATATGGGGTAGGTGGTGACAAGAATCTGACCCTCATACGAAGGATCGGTAAGGCTTTCGGGATAGCCGGTCATGGCGGTGTTGAAAACCACTTCGCCGGCAGCCGAAGATTCATATCCGAATGATTTTCCTTCAAACCTCGTACCGTCTTCGAGAATGAGGGTTGCGCGCTTAGTGTCTCGCATATATTTGAAAATGTGATAGATGAGTTATGATTGCGCGGTCATGGTCGGTAGTGTGACCGAAAAACCATTCAAATATAATAAAAAAGAGCGACCCAACTTCAAATCAGGTCACACTTTTTTAA
>CAYLMR010000131.1:0-3664 GCA_964384885.1 uncultured Bacteroides sp. | reverse complement strand
AGCTCTTCGCGGGTCATGCCGGGCTTGCGGGGCACACCTGAAGTGATAACCACCATGTCGCTGCCGGCGGTCTTAGCATAATCGTTGGTAACACCGGTGAGACGGCTGTCGAGGTGAAGGATATTAGCGGTCTGCATGATATCCATTGCTTTACCTTCCGAGAAACCGGGCTTGATGTCAATGAGCACCACCTCGTCGGCAATGCCCTGGGTAACCAATACGTTGGCACAAGTGGCGCCCACATTACCGGCGCCTACGACTGTAACTTTCGACATAATTGATATGAATAAATTTTTGTAAATGGTTGAGGGAAAACTACCCGCATGGCTCAAATGGCCGGTCGGGAGGCCGGCTTGAAGCTCACGCAGCTATCAATTGCAAAAATAATCAATTTTCGCGACATATCACCATTTCCTCCCTTAGATTTTCCAACTTATTTTTCTGAAAGAGAATTATGGGGAGGCAAAACCTGGTGAATGAGGTTAATCAGAGGCCCGGGCGATGCCACACGGTTTCGACCGAGGCGCCCGCCATTTCAATGCCCGCGATGGGGGGCGTGGGCTTGGTGACCTTGACCCTCAGCCGGTTGATGCGGTTGCCGAAGGGCGAACTCAGCAGTCCGTCGGCTATGCGGGCGGAGCAATGTTCTATGAGCTGAGAGGGTATAGCCATACACTCCTTCACCAGCGCGGCCACGTCGGCATAGCTGATGGTGTCGGCGAGGTTGTCGGTCAACACACACCCGTTGAGCTCAATTGTGACGCTCACAAGAAAGTCATTGCCCACCGCGCGCTCCTGCTCCATCACGCCGTGACGGGAGTAGAAGCGCATGTCGGTGAGCGATATAACGGTAACGGCTCCGGTCATTATTTTCTGCGTCTGCGCCCGGAGGCGTTTTTCTTCTTCGAGCCGCGCTTTTTAGAGTCGGCCGATTTGGTGTTGCGGAGGGTGTCGATCACGGGGCGACCCTCATCGTCAACGAGGGCAAAATCGAGTTGCTTGCGCTCAAGCGAGCAGCGGGCCACCTGAACCTTGACCTTGTCGCCGAGACGGTAGCGCACTCCGGTGCGACGGCCCACGAGCGAATAGTTCTTCTCGTCGAAATCATAGTAGTCGCCGGGCAGGTCGCGCACAGGCACCAGGCCCTCACACATATTGTCGTCGAGCTCAACATAGAGACCCCATTCGGTCACTCCGCTCACGGTGCCTTCATATATCTCGCCGAGGTGATCGGCCATATATTCCACCTGCTTGTATTTTATCGAGGCGCGCTCGGCATTGGCGGCGAGCTGCTCCATGTCGGAACTGTGTTTGCAGAGGTCTTCAAGTTTCTGCACATTGACCGAACGGCCGTTTTCGAGATAACGTTCCAGCAAACGGTGAACCATCATATCGGGATAACGGCGTATGGGTGAGGTGAAATGGGTGTAGTAGTCAAAGGCGAGGCCATAGTGGCCGATATTGAGGGTGGTGTAGACAGCCTTGGCCATCGAGCGGATGGCGAGAGTGGAAAGGAAGTTTTCCTCACCGCGCCCTTTCACCTCCTTGAGCATATTGTTGATCGAGCGGTTAACCTCGCGCGACGAGCCTGTTTCCTTGACTTTGAGGCCGAAGGTGCGGGCTATCTTGGCGAGGTCGGCGAGCTTGCCGGGATCGGGCATGTCGTGAACACGGTAGACAAACGATTTCGCTTTCTTGCCTCCGCCGGGGCGACCAACAAAGGTGGCCACGGTGCGGTTGGCCAGCAGCATAAATTCCTCGATGAGCTTGTTGGCATCTTTAGCCTCCTTGAAATATACGCTTACGGGGTGGCCCTTGTCGTCGATTTCAAATTTCACCTCGGCGCGCTCAAACTCCACCGAGCCTTCCGAGAATCGTTTGGCCCTGAGCTTCTTGGCGAGCTCGTTGAGGGTGGTTATCTCTTCAACGAGGTCACCCTTGCCGGTTTCGATCACCTCCTGAGCCTCCTCATAGGCAAAGCGGCGTATCGAGCGGGTCACGGTGCGGCAGATGTGTGAGTTAATCACCTTGGCATCCTTGTCCATCTCGAAAAGCACGCTGAAGGTGAGCTTGTCTTCGTCGGGACGCAGGGAGCAGATGCCGTTACAGAGATATTCGGGCAGCATCGGCACGGTGCGGTCAACGAGATAGACCGAAGTGGCGCGGTTTTTGGCCTCGCGGTCGATGATGGTGTCGGGCTTCACATAGTGGGTCACGTCGGCGATATGCACGCCCACCTCATAGTTGCCGTTGGGGAGCTTGCGGAACGACAGGGCGTCGTCGAAGTCTTTGGCGTCGCGGGGGTCGATGGTAAATGTGGTCACCCCTCTCATGTCGATACGCTTGGCCACCTCCTCGGGAGTGATGCCGGCCGAAATCTTGTCGGCAGCCTCCTCTACATTCTTGGGGTATCGGTAGGGCAGACCGAACTCGGCGAGAATGGCGTGCATCTCGGTGTTGTTGTCGCCGCTCGCGCCGAGAATGTCGATCACCTCACCTACGGGGCATTGAGCATCGTCGGGCCATGAAGTAATCCTTACGATAGCCTTGTCGCCGGTACGTCCTCCCTTGAGTTTGTCGCGGGGAATAATTATATCGGTGGCGAGAAATTTGGAGTCGGTCTGGAGAGTGGCATAAAGTTTCTCAACATGAAGCACACCGATAAATCTCTGCTCTTTTTCTTCGATTATCTCCACCACCTCGGCCTCGGGCTCTACCCCTTTGCGGCGGGCGGCGATGATTACCTTCACGCGGTCACCGTTGAGGGCGTGCATGCTGTTGCGCTCGGCCACAGAGATTGTCTCGCCGTCGTTGTCGGTCACAACCGAGTTCTTGCCGTTGGCTCGGCGCACAAAAACTCCCGTGGCCACATTGCTTCGGTTGGGCGCGCGATAGGAGCCGCGTCCCTCCTCGATGAGGTCGCCGTCAAAAGCCATTGTCTGAAGGATAGCTTCGATGGGGCGCGCATAGGTGGGGCCGGTGGCGTCGATGGCATAGGCCACCTGCTTGTAGTTGAAGGTGTTGTTTTTCTGGTTAGCTACAAAATCTATGATGAGTTGTCTCAGCTGTTTGCTGGTGAGCTTGGGTTCGGAAGAGGCCTCGCCCGGAGCTCTTTTCTTGGTGACTTGTTTTCGTGACATGGTTATGAGTTTTGAGAGGAACGTAAGTCCGTATATAAAAAACAACAAGCAACCGCGCCTTATTGTTTGGCTCAGTCGCCTGTTGTCGGAATGGAGTGTGAGCCTGCAGTCTAAGCTAATCAGGCATCGATAGTGGCATAGTTGGCATTGGCCTCGATGAAGTCGCGGCGGGGAGCCACATCTTCGCCCATGAGCATAGAGAAGATGCGGTCGGCAGCGGCGGCGTCGTTGATGGTCACCTGCTTGAGGAGGCGCTTTTCGGGGTCCATGGTGGTGTCGCGCAACTCTTCGGCGCTCATCTCACCGAGACCTTTATATCGCTGCACACGGGTCTTGTCGCCATATTTGTCGATAAACTGCTGCACCTGCTGATCGGTCCAGCAATATTCCTCTACTTTGCCCCTCATGCACTTATAGAGCGGCGGGGTGGCGATATAGAGATAGCCGTTTTCAATCACGGGGCGCATGCGGCGGAAGAAGAAGGTCATCAGCAGGGTGGCGATGTGGCTGCCGTCGACATCGGC
>CAYLMR010000130.1:0-3705 GCA_964384885.1 uncultured Bacteroides sp. | reverse complement strand
TAGTCCTCATATTCGGAGTAGGTGCCCTGATAGAACACCACATTGCCGTCACCCTCAAACGAGAGGATGTGGGTGCAGATGCGGTCGAGGAACCAGCGGTCGTGGCTCACAACCACGGCACATCCGGCAAACTCCTCCAGGCCCTCCTCGAGAGCGCGGAGAGTGTTGACGTCGATGTCGTTGGTAGGTTCGTCGAGCAGCAACACATTACCCTCCTCCTTGAGCGCCATGGCGAGGTGGAGGCGGTTGCGTTCACCACCCGAGAGCACGGCGATTTTCTTTTCCTGATCGGCGCCCGAGAAGTTGAACTTCGACAGATAGGCACGCGCATTGACGTCGCGGCCACCCATGCGGAAGCTTTCCACGCCCTGAGAGATAACCTCATAGACGCTCTTTTCGGGCAGGAGGTCATGGTGGCGCTGGTCAACGTAGGCAATCTTGACGGTCTCGCCCACCTCGAAGCTGCCGGCGTCGGGAGTTTCCTGACCCATGATGAGACGGAACAGGGTGGTCTTGCCGGCGCCGTTGGGGCCGATTACGCCGACAATGCCGTTGGGCGGGAGCATGAAGTTGAGGTCGTTGAAGAGATGTTTCTTGCCGAACGATTTTGCCAGCCCGGTGGCTTCGATAACCTTGTTGCCGAGGCGGGGACCGTTGGGAATGAAAATCTCGAGCTTTTCTTCGCGCTCCTTCTGGTCTTCGTTGAGCAGTCGGTCGTAGCTCGACAGACGCGCCTTGCCTTTGGCCTGACGGGCTTTGGGAGCCATGCGCACCCATTCAAGCTCTCTTTCGAGAGTTTTGCGGCGCTTTGAGGCCTGCTTCTCCTCCTGAGCCATGCGCTTGGTTTTTTGGTCGAGCCATGAGGAGTAGTTGCCTTTCCAGGGTATTCCCTCGCCGCGGTCGAGCTCAAGAATCCAGCCGGCCACATGGTCGAGGAAGTAGCGGTCGTGGGTAATGGCGATCACGGTGCCGGGATATTGCTGGAGATGCTGTTCAAGCCAGTCGATCGACTCGGCGTCGAGGTGGTTGGTGGGCTCGTCGAGCAACAGCACGTCGGGCTGCTGGAGCAACAAGCGGCAGAGGGCCACGCGGCGGCGCTCACCACCCGAGAGGGTGCTCACGGGCTGATCGTCGGGGGGACACTGCAGGGCGTCCATGGCTCTTTCGAGGCGATTGTCGATATTCCAGGCGTCGGCGGCGTCGAGCGCGTCCTGGAGCTCGGCCTGGCGCTGAATCAGGGCGTCCATCTTGTCGGGATCTTCGAGCACCTCGGGGTCGCCGAAGGCTTCATTGACCTTGTCGAACTCGGCCAACAGATCCATAACGGGCTTGACACCCTCTCTCACTATTTCTATAACGGTCTTGTCGGGGTCGAGCTGAGGCTCCTGCTCGAGATAGCCCACGGTGTAGCCGGGCGAAAACACAACTTCTCCCTGATAATTCTTGTCGATGCCTGCAATGATTTTGAGAAGTGACGATTTACCCGAACCGTTGAGGCCTATGATGCCTATCTTGGCTCCGTAGAAAAATGAGAGATATATGTTTTTGAGCACTTGCTTCTGGGGAGGGTAGGTTTTGCTGACCCCCACCATCGAGAAAATAATCTTTTTGTCGTCGGCCATAGCTGGTCAATGAAATTAGGATATGGTGAGTGTGGAAAAAATGTCGGAAGAATATCAGCGGCGGCGTGAGGCCGGGTCGATGCGATAGGGATAGTCGGGAATGGTGTGGCCCGCGGCTATGTTGCGCAGCTTGTTGCGTATCAGCTGACGGCGGATAGGGGCAATCTTGTCGACATAGATCACGCCCGAAAGGTGGTCGCACTCATGTTGCACTATCCTTGCCAGAAAGCCGGTCATCTCCTCCGAGCGGCGCTCAAGATTTTCGTCGGTCCATGTGAGGCGGATATGCTCCACGCGCTTCACATCCTCGCTCAGCCCCGGCACCGAGAGACACCCCTCGCTGCGGCTCACAGGCTCGCCGTCGAGCACCTCGACCTCAGGATTGATGAGGGTGAGGCGGCGGCCGGCACACTCGGGAAACTTATCCCCCACAGGGTCGGCGTCGATTACCACCAGGCGCAGATTCTTGCCTATCTGAGGAGCGGCGAGACCCACCCCCTCCGAGGCATACATGGTCTGAAACATATTGTCGATAAGCTCGGAGAGTCCCTCCATTGAGGTGTCGACATCCTTGTTTTCGGCGCGAAGCACCGGATGGCCGAAAAGATAAATCGGTAGTCGCATATTTGATTGATTGGTTTATTCTTATTTAGGAAATGTTGTTGAAAGTTCTTGGGGCGTTTGGGGGTCAGCCCTGATATTGTCTCGACGAGAGATAATCGTTGAGCATGATGGTGGCGGCCATGCGGTCGACCGCCTCCTTGTCGCGGCGCTGGGTGCGGGTCATTCCGCTGTCGAGCATGGCGCGGTGGGCCAGCGACGACGTAAACCGCTCGTCATATCGCTCCACCTTCACCCCCTCGGGCAACACCTTGCGCAACCTCTGGAGAGCCGGCTCGATATATCGCGAGCAATCGCTCGGATTGCCCGACATATCCACCGGCTTACCCGCCACGATGATATCCACCGGCTCGCGGGCTAAATAATTGGTGACAAACTCATTGAGGCGCCCCGTCTCGACAGTGGCCAGCGGCGTCGCAACAATGCGCATGGAATCGGTCACTGCTATTCCGCAGCGACGCCTTCCCAGATCTATGGCCATAATTCTACCCATTCTACCTGCAAAATTAATGCTTACCGCCCGATTTCACCCAATTTTCCCCCAACAAAATTGATAAAGATGAGCTCAGAGCCCTCGGAGTTCTCAGAGTGCTCAGAGTTCTCTGAGTCCCCTTTGTATGCAATTTAACTTTATAATATATAGTCGTTCCGAATTTTATTTGTAACTTTGCAGACGAAACGGTTTAGGCAATTCTTTTCTAAAAGAGAATGTTGCAGTTAGGCCGGTTTGAAAAAAGCCGAATGAGCCAATCATTAACTCGTAGATTGCTAAAGCCAGAGATGATGCGAAGTTTTACGCATCTTTTTGTAACTTCCTGTGTGTCAGATTTATGGGCATGTGTGGAAGCGTCATTTTATTGTCAGAAGGTAAGAAATTGCTCTGAGTGAGCTTGGCTGTTAACACCTCGATTTGTCGCTATGGAGCCTGTTGAGCAAAAGAAACAATGGTTCGTACTCCGTGACTTCAGGAAGTGGAATGCAAAGGCGCCGGCCTATAAAGCCCTGCCCAAGCTCGGCATAAAGTGTTTCACTCCGATGCATTGGATTGTGGCGACAAGGCGCGAGACCAAAACGCGCGAATATGTGCCTGTGATTCAGAACCTTCTCTTTGCCTATGACACCAAAGAGGTGCTCGACCCCATCGTGGCCAAAGACAGCTCGCTGCAGTTTCAATATAAACGTGGAGCCGGAAGCGCCAGCCCCATGACAGTGCCCGACTCTGACATGGAGCGCTTTATCAACGCCGTCAGCAACGATCCCTCACCGGTCTATTTCACAATTGATGAGCTCACTCCCGACATGTTCGGCCGCGAGATTGCTATCACCGGCGGCCTGTTGGACGGCTATCAGGGCAAGCTCCTCAAAGCCCAGGGCTCGAAGAAAAAGCGACTGATCGTCTCCATTCCCAACTTCATGGCCGCCGCCGTCGAAGTCCGCCCCGAATTCATCCGCTTCCTCTAAT
>CAYLMR010000129.1:0-3879 GCA_964384885.1 uncultured Bacteroides sp. | reverse complement strand
GTCATATTTGTGCATGAACTCCTCACCCTTGATGTTGCGCAACACGGCGCCATAGCCTCTCATGGCCTCGGTGATGAGAAACGAGGGGCGGTCGCCGGGATGATAGAGGGCAGTGGGGTGGAACTGAATAAACTCCATATCCCTCACGGTGCCCTTGGCGCGGTAGACCATGGCGATGCCGTCGCCGGTAGCCACGAGAGGATTGGTGGTGGTTGAATAGACTGCTCCCGTGCCACCTGTGGCCATGACGGTTACGCGGGCCTGGAAGGTATCCACCTCGCCGGTCTCGCAGTTGAGCACATAGGCGCCATAGCAGGTAATGTCGGGAGTGCGGCGGGTGACGATCTTGCCGAGATGATGCTGGGTGATTATCTCGATAGCAAAATGATTTTCAAACACCTCGATATTCTCACATTCCCTCACCGCCTTGATGAGACTCTGCTGAATCTCATAGCCGGTGTTGTCGGCATGGTGGAGTATCCTGAACTCGCTGTGACCACCCTCGCGGTGAAGGTCAAACGAGCCGTCATCTTTCTTGTCGAAATCCACACCCCAGTCGATCAGCTGCTTGATCTGATCGGGCGCGCCGGTCACCACCATCTCCACCGCCGTGGGGTCGGAAAGCTGATCGCCCGCTATCATGGTGTCGTTGATATGTTTTGAGAAATCATCCACTTCGAGGTTGGTCACCGACGCCACGCCTCCCTGGGCGAGAGCGGTGTTAGCCTCCTCAAGAGTTGTTTTACAGATCAGAGCCACCCGTCCGGTCTTGGCGACCTTGAGGGCGAAGCTCATTCCGGCGATACCGGCGCCGATTATGAGGTAGTCAAACTTTCGTTGCATAAGATGACATGATTGGCATTTGCGACAAAATTGTCGTCGCTGCAAAATTAATCATTTTTATTTAACTGCCGGGGCTTTGAGGGCCTTAATCCTCGCCACCATGTCGGCGGCGGCGGTTTGGGCGGCGTGGAGCTCGGGAGCAAGTCTCCGGCGCATCTCCTTATAGTCCTCAAGCTGGGCCCGGCGCTGAGGCGTGTCGCCCGCTATGAGCCGCAGCTCCCGCTCCACGAGGTCGGGGGTGCAGTTGTGGAGCAGCATTTCGGGTATGATGTTGCGGCCGGTGATGAGATTGGGCAGGCTCACATAGTCAACCTTTATCAACCGCCTCATTATCTTATAGCTGAGAGCCGAGCCGTTGGCGCGGTAACACACCACCTGGGGCACATTGGCCAAAGCTGCTTCGAGGGTAGCGGTTCCCGAGGTGACGAGGGCGGCGCCACCAGAGATGCCGGCATGTTGCATAAGCCTCAGCGTGTCGCCCTCTACCATTGCTATCCCCTCGGCTCCGTAGCGGAGATAGAGCGAGCGGGAGAGCGCGGGGGCCACAGCTATCACGGGTGTCATTTCAGGCATCATGCGCCGCGCCACCTCGGTCATGATGGGGAGGTTGCATCTTATCTCCCCCACCCTTGAGCCGGGCACGAGGGCGAGCAGCTTCGCCTCGGGTGAGAGCGAGTGAGTGAGGCAGAACTCCTCATGCGAGGGCGAGGCGGCAAGCCGCGCGTCGACCTCCTCGACCGAGGGATTGCCCACATAGGAGGTTTCGACTCCCCTCTTGCCAAACCACTCAGGCTCGAAGGGGAGAATGGAGTAGAGGCGCGTGATGTCGCGACGCATCGCCGGCACCCTCCACGCCTTCCAGGCCCACACCTTGGGCGCGATGTAATAGAACACCGCTATCCCCTTGCGGCGGGCGCTACGGGCAAGCTTGAGGTTGAAACCGGGATAGTCGACACACACCACCGCGTCGGGGCGGAAAGTGTCTAATGTCTTTTCGACCACGGCAAAGTTGCGGCGTATATCTCCAAGATGGCGCAACACCTCGCTGAAGCCCATATAGGCCAGACGGTCGAGGGGTATCAGCGGTTTGTGGCCCGCCACGCGCTCCATCTCCCCGCCGCCGAGAAACTGAAACTCGGCCTGAGGGTCGCGCGCGGCTATCTCGCTCATCAGCAGCGCGCCGTGGATATCGCCCGAGGTCTCGCCCGCGCTTATCAGCCACTTCATCACTCCACAGGGTCAAACTCCCCCTCCTCGTCATATTTCTGGAAAAGGAAGTCATTATAGGGAAATCTCGTGAGATGAATCTCCTTGGCCTTTTCATATATCTTCGCCTTGAGCTCGTCGATGTTGATCTGCTTGCGGGCGGAGATAAACACGGCATTGTCGCCCAGGCGACTCATCCAGCTCTCCTCAAGCTCGGGCAGGGGGATATTCTCGCGGGTGCGGGGGGTGAGGTCATCCTCATCCTTGGGCACATGATTGTAGGCGTCGATTTTGTTAAACACCATTATCATAGGCTTGTCGCTGGCGCCGATGTCGCTGAGAGTCTTGTTGACCACCTCGATCTGCTCCTCGAAATTGGGGTGGGAAATATCCACCACATGGAGCAGAATGTCAGCCTCCCTCACCTCGTCGAGAGTCGACTTGAAGGAGTCGACCAGATGGGTGGGCAGCTTGCGGATGAATCCCACGGTGTCGGTAAGCAGTATCGGCAGATTTTCGATTATCACCTTGCGCACGGTGGTGTCGAGAGTGGCGAACAGCTTGTTTTCGGCAAACACGTCACTCTTGCTCAGGAGGTTCATGAGGGTTGACTTGCCCACGTTGGTATATCCCACCAGGGCCACCCTCGTGAGCTTGCCGCGGTTTTTGCGCTGGATTGATTTCTGACGGTCAATGTGGCGCAGCTCCTCCTTGAGGCGGCTTATCTTGTCGAGGATGATTCGGCGGTCGGTCTCTATCTGGGTTTCACCCGGGCCTCTCATGCCGATACCGCCGCGCTGACGCTCAAGGTGGGTCCACATGCGGGTAAGTCGCGGCAGAAGATACTGATACTGTGCCAGTTCTACCTGCGCCTTGGCATTGGCGGTCTGTGCCCTCTTGGCAAAAATGTCGAGAATCAGGCTGGTGCGGTCGAGAATCTTCACCTTGAGCTCGCGCTCTATGTTGAGCACCTGCTTCGACGAGAGATCATCGTCGAAAATCGCCATGCTTATATCGTTGTTTTCAACAAAATTCTTTATCTCCTCCAACTTGCCCGAGCCGACATAGGTGCGCGAGTTGGGCCCGGAGGCACGCTGCAGAAACCTTGCCACGGCATCGGCGCCGGCGGTATCGGCCAGAAAAGCGAGCTCATCGAGATATTCGTTGGCCTTGGCCTCATTCTGCTCGGGAGTTATGAGACCCACCAGAACGGCCCTTTCGGGGAGGTTGGTAATTGTTGGTTGCTGTATCATTTGAATAATAATCTAACTTTGAAATGCAAAAATAGTCAAAATACACAAGATTTACCTCTCATCAGCGGGCTAATGTCAATAAAAAGATGTATCTTTGTGGGAATTATAACAAACAACAAGCAATTACGGCTGCACCGACCCGGTTTTTTCTCGCCGGGACAAGAGTTTTTTGACAGTGCGGCTTGAGATTACAACCACAACCAATTTATGTTAAATCCAATCAAAAAAACCATCGAGCTGCCCGACGGACGTAAGATTACTCTTGAGACCGGCAAACTTGCCAAGCAAGCCGATGGAGCGGTAGAATTACGCATGGGCAACACCATGCTCCTGGCCACTGTAGTTACGGCCAAAGAAGCCGGCGAAGGAGTCGACTTCATGCCTCTTCAGGTTGAATATAAGGAGAAATTCTCCTCGTTCGGCCGTTTCCCCGGAGGCTTCCTCAAGCGTGAGGGACGCGCTTCTGACTATGAGATTCTCACGGCCCGTCTGGTAGACCGTGTGCTCCGCCCCCTTTTCCCCGATAATTATCACGCCGACACTTTCGTCAACATCACTCTCTATTCAACCGACGGAG
>CAYLMR010000128.1:0-4019 GCA_964384885.1 uncultured Bacteroides sp. | reverse complement strand
GAGCAGAGCCCCATCAAGAAGGCTACCTCTCCTTATGGCAACACCAAGCAGATCAGCGAGGAGATCATCACCGACGTTATCAATGCCGGCGCACCCTTCAAAAGTGTTATCCTCAGATATTTCAACCCCGTTGGTGCTCACCCCTCGGCAGAGATCGGCGAACTTCCCAACGGTGTTCCCCAGAACCTCATTCCCTATATCACCCAGACAGCCATGGGCATCCGCAAGGAGCTGAGCGTGTTTGGCGACGATTATCCCACTCCCGACGGATCTTGCATCCGCGACTTCATCAATGTTGTTGACCTTGCCAAGGCTCACGTTAAGGCTATGGACCGTATGCTCGAGAATCCCGATTCTCCCGGCATCGAAATCTTCAACCTCGGCACCGGCAACGGTGTGAGCGTGCTTGAGCTCATCCACACATTCCAGGAAGCTACCGGTGTGAAAGTTCCCTACAAGATCGTTGGCCGCCGTGCCGGTGACATCGAAAAAGTTTGGGGCAATCCCTCTCACGCCAACGAGGTGCTTGGCTGGGTGGCCGCCACTCCCCTTGCCGACACAATGCGCAGCGCATGGGCCTGGCAGTGCAAGCTCCGTGAGCGCGGCATAATGTAATTCTATAACTCCGATTACGCCATAAACAGAAGCGCGTGGAAGCCTTGGTTATCAGCTTCCACGCGCCTCTCTCTTTTATACTCTTTAATTATTTTATTGGCGGGAGATTGAGCACCTCGAGAAATCTGTCGACGATTTTTTTGTTGCCGGTATATTTTCCGTGATCTTCGCTCAGTTTGCAGGTCTCGCAATAGAAAGGCCATGACTCGGTGATTTTAACCGCAATCAGCTTTATCACGATGTTCATAGGCTTGACTGAGGGGAAATCGTTGGTGAAGTGGGTGCCGATGCCAAACGACGGCAGACACTTACCGGTGGCATATTGGCGAATCTTGATGGCTCGGTCAACATCGAGGGCGTTGCTGAAAATTATCTGTTTAGTGGCGGGGTCGATGTTGAGCGATTTATATTTTGCCACTATAAGGTCGAGCTGCTCGTAATTGTCTCCGCTGTCAACTCTCAGCCCCTTGAACATGTTGGCAAAGTCTTCCGAGAAGTTGAGGCTGAAAATTCTCCAGCCGTAGGTGTCATAGAGATATGTGCCGAGAGCTCCGCGATAGGTCTGCGACCATTTGGTCATTGCGATATGGTTGGCCATCAGGGGACCATACATTCCCGCAATGGCGCTGATAAATTCGTGGGCCATGGTTCCGATCGGCACGAGGTTATATTTCATGGCGAAATAAACATTGCTTGTGCCTACAAACTTTCCCGGTCCCTCAAGGCTGCTGTCACATGCGGCCATCGCCTTCACGACAACATCCTGAGCCTCAAACGAAGCGCGGCGGCGGGTGCCCATATCGCTGAACACACATCCACCCTCGATCAATCGCCGGGCCTTGTTATATGACACATCATAATATTTCTCATAATTGAAATTCTTGTCAAGGCCGGTAACTATGTAATAGAGCTCCGAGACAATGGCAAGTACCTTGACTTCGAGTAAAATCGTGTCGCTCCAGCATCCCTCAAACTCAATGGAGAGATGTCCCTCGTCATCCTGCCATACCTTTACCATCCGGCGGTCATATCTGAATCCTTTGAGATAGCTGTAAAACCAGTTGGGGATAAACGAGCAGCGACGACGCATAAACTCAATCTCCTCGTCGGTGATGACCACATTTTCAAGCATGGCTACCTGCTCGGCTACCAGCTCGGCAAAGCCTTGAGGGTAAACCGTTTTGTCGCGGTCGTTAAACTGATACTTCACCTGAGTGCGGGGGTAATTGTCGATCACTGCGCAACACATCGTGAATTTATACAGGTCATCATCAGTGAAGTGATTGATTATCTGTCTCATGATTTTATAAAAATAGTTTGGACGTGAATTAATGCGAGCCTCGGGGCTACAGAATGAATAACATATCTGTTTGGCTGAGAGTTTTCGGCTGCGGAAATAAAACGTCTCATCTTCTCAAAAAACTGTCATCTCTCCCATGATTTAGTTTCTCAGCAGTTATGCAAAGTCTAAAATTCCTTAAAAAATTGCGGATTAGAGGCGTGTGGCTTGGCTTATAGTAAAAAAAAACTTAAATTTGTAGCTCAATTTGCAGCATTGTGAATTGACAATCTATTAAGAACATCTAATCAATCACCATCTTTTTCAACCTAATCAAACTCATCATGAAGCTTAACAGAATGTTAGCAAGTGCTTTGGTGTGTGTTGCAGCTCTCAGCGGTATCTCCGCTTCAGCTCAATCCATCTCCCCCTCCACTACCTGGAAATGGGACAAGGGCACAATCGTAGTAGACACTCCCGAGCGTGAACCCGGTCAGGAAAACGTTTTGGGTCTCAGAGTTCCCAAAATGGACGTTGTTCGCGTTGCATTCGTGGGTCTCGGTATGCGCGGTCCCGGTGCCGTTCAGCGTTTCACCTATATTCCCGGCGTGGAAATCGTAGCTCTCTGCGATTATGAGGAAGCTCGCGCTCAGCGTTGCCAGAAATATCTCGAAAAGGCCGGTCTGATGCCCGCCGCCATCTATTCAGGCGAAAAGGGTTATGAAGAGCTTTGCAAACGTGATGACATTGATCTCGTATATGTAGCCACCGACTGGGATCACCACTTCCCCGTTGCCAAATGCGCTCTCGAAAACGGCAAGAACACCGCTATCGAAGTGCCTTCGGCCATGAACCTCGAACAGTGCTGGGAGCTCATCAACCTCTCAGAGAAAAACCGCAAGCACTGCATGATTCTCGAAAACTGCTGCTATGACTGGTTTGAGCTCGACGCTCTCAACATGGCTCAGAAGGGTGTGTTTGGTGAAGTGCTCCGCGCTCAGGGTGCTTATATCCACAACCTCGATCCTTTCTGGGATTACTACTGGAAAAACCCCGACAACGACCCCGACAAGCTCGGCTGGCGTATGAAATATAATAAGGAGAACCGCGGCGACGTTTATGCCACTCACGGCCTCGGCCCGGTTGCTCAGGTAATGGACATTCACCGTGGTGACCGCTTCACCACCCTAACCGCCATGGATACCAAATCCTCACACGGTAAGGAATATGTTGAAGCCAAGACCGGCAAGCCCTGCGACGACTATCGCAACGGCGACCACACCACCACCCTCATGCGTACCGAAAACGGTAAGGTTGTTGAAATTCAGCACAACGTGATGAATCCCCAGCCCTACAACCGTCTCTATCAGCTCACCGGTACCAAAGGTTTCGCCAACAAATATCCCGTTGAAGGTATCGCTGTAGAACCCGAGCAGCTCAAAGCCTCAGGTTATACTCCCAAAGTTGACGACCTCAGCTCACACGGCTTCATGCCTAAGGAAGAGATGTCCGCTCTCCGCGAGCAGTATCGTCACCCCATCATCAAGAAATATGGCGAAATGGCTGAGAAAGTAGGCGGACACGGTGGTATGGACTTCTTCATGGATGCCCGCATGGTTTACTGCCTCCAGAATGGTCTCCCCCTCGACATGGACGTTTATGACCTCGCTGAATGGTGCTCACTCGCCGAGCTCGGCACCCTCTCGATGGACAACAACTGCGCCGCTGTTGCTTTCCCCGACTTCACCCGCGGTCACTGGAACGACGTGAAAGGTTACCAGCACGCTTGGGCCGAGCCCGAAGCCGAGGCTGCTGTTGAAGCTGCTGCCGAAGCCTTCACCGCCGCTCAGAAAGCTATCGTAGCCGACAACAATGTCTGGGCCCTCTACAACGCCGCTCAGGCTGCCGAAGGCAAAGCTCGCGAAAAAGCTGACAAGGCTTACAACAAAGCTCTTGACAAAGCTAAAAAACAGCTTGCTAAAGTCATTGCCAAAAAATAATTCTTTCAGAATAATCTGATTCTATCCGGCCGGGCTGAGGAAATTCTCCTTCTCCCGGCCGGATTTCTGTTTGAGCTTTTTGAGATTGATCGGTGTTATATAATTAGAGGCGTAGGGCCGCAATA
>CAYLMR010000127.1:0-4029 GCA_964384885.1 uncultured Bacteroides sp. | reverse complement strand
AGGGGATTAGCGGAGGAGGAGCTTGGAGCCGTCGGAGCCGATGTAGAGCTGGCCGCGGCGCAGGGTGGCGACCTTGCGACCCATCATGTCGTAGTAGACTACCGGGGCGGTGTCGGCCTTGTCGACCGCTACGATGTCAACGCCCGACACTACCGACTTCTCAGGATCCTCCGGCATGATATACCAGTAGGAGGGGTGATTGGCCGAGTAGTTATATTGCCAGGTCACGATGCGCGAGGCGTCGCCACCCATGTGGAGGGCGGGATAGGTGACATTGGTGGGGTTCTGACACACGATAGCCGATTCGCCCGAAAGGAGCGAGATGAGTTTGTAGGGAGCGGCCTGAGTGTCTTTTTCCACGAGGCGGATAACGGTTTCGGCAGCGGGAGTTTTGGGGAAGAGGTTTCCGCTTGAGCAGTGTTTGATGAAGTATTGGCCGGGAGCGTCGGCACACGGCACAAACTCGAAGTAGCACTCTTCAGAGGGTTCTGAAGTGGAGATGAGGCGACGGGCTGAGCCAACGGTGAGGAGGTGGCTCTGACCGGGCACTTCGGCGTAATGGGCGTTGGAGATGGTATATCTCATGCCTTCAACTATGCCCACAACCTTGTGGTTGCCGGCGAGAAACGCGTCGATTTTGGCGTAGTCGGCGGCGTCGCGCGAGTCAAGATATTTGGTTATGAGGTCTTTAAGGAGCGTGAGATCGTCGCCGGCCACCTGACCAACCAGTGTGCCGTCGGAAGCGAGATATTGCGTCAGTTCGGCCCCACGCTGGCTAAAAAGTATGTTGAGGTTTTCAGCCACGGCTTTCGACACCGAGCCGTCTTTGTCGGAGGCATAGGAGTAGAGTCCGCCTGTGATCTGGTCGAGGGTGAGGTTGCGGTAAACCGAAGTATAGGCCTTGCCATAGGTTTCCTCTTCGAGAATCACGCCGATCGAGCCGTCGAGCAGAGTGGTCATGGTTGAATAGGCGCTGCCGAGCTCGGAGAGCTGGAAGAAGCCCTGCCAGTTGTCGGCGAGCTGAGCGGGGGTAGAGGCGTCGTCGCTGTTTTTGATCACTTTCCAGTAAACGCCCACGTTGGCGCGGCCGGGGCCTTTGGGATGGCTCTGGAGCAGGATGTAGCAGAGTTCGCCGGTCTCGTTGTTTTTGGCGGGAACCATGAGAGGCTCGCCGTTGCAGTTGGTCACGTTTTCGCCGAGGAAGCCTGCGTTGACATGCTTGTCAAACCATGAGCCGGTAGCTTTTTCGGGGTCGGTGAAGGCAAATATGTTATAGTTGCGGTTGCCGCTGTAGCCACGGGCTATGAGCATCACCGAACCGTCGGGGAGCTCTTCAACCTTGGGCTCGTCGCCGCCCGAGCTGACGGGAGCGTTGGCGGGGTCGCCGAGCACATTCCAGTTCTTGCCGAAGTCGTCGGAGTAGATCACATAGTTGCGGGTGTCCTTACCGTTGTTGTGGGTAGAGATGGCGCAATAGAGGCGATAGTGAGAGCCGAATTTGTAGTAGCGGCTCTGATGTATCTTGCCTGAGCCGATAAACATGCCGTCGACACCCTGGCCCTCATAGGCCTTGTTGTCGAAGAGGGCATAGATCTGTTCGGTGAGCTCGTTGTCGCTCTTGGTCCAGGTGTCGCCGCCGTCGTGGCTATACCAGCGGATGATCATCTGGGGAGAGTTGCGACGTGAGGCCCAGAAGCCCATAGCGCCGCCGCAGGTCATGAGCAGCACGTCGCCGCTCTCGCGGTCGCCCACCGAGCAGGGGTCGGAGTAGGCGTTGTCGGGATGATTGTTGGAGTTGGCTTTGGTGCCGAGACCGGTGCCCTTGCTCACGGGGTTGCCATTGGCGTCGACCATGAGGCCGGGGGTTGACCATGTCTTGCCGCCGTCGTCGCTATAGCTCATGTGCTGGTCGATAGCGCCGTCGGCCATGCCTATGTCGGCATATTGGTGGCGGTAGTCGTTGAAGGCGAGCAGACGGCCTGCGTGAGCGCCGGCGCCTACGGTAGCGATCGAGGGAATGCGGTATTGAATCTTATATTCGGGCGAGCCGTCATAGACAAACACGTCGATGTTGTGTTTCACGGGGTTGTTGCGGCGCATGGTCACGTTGATGTCGGTGAGCACCACGGCATTGCTGCCGCCCGAAACGGTGATTGTGGCATTGTTTTCGAGGTCAAGACCCGAGAGCGAGAAGGCCTGGGGAGTGGCCGAGGTGGTCACGCTCTTGCCGCCGGCTTCGATGGTCATGGCGTTGGAGTGGCCGCTGTTGGCAACGTTAAACTCAACTGCCTCGACATAAGCGTTTTCAACGCCCTTGATGGCGAAGGTGAAGGTTGAGGTGCCGTCGGCTGCGGGGGTCAGGGTGAGACCGGCTGCGGGGGCGGCGATGGTGCCGTTGTCGGTGGTGACGGTTAGGGTGGGCTTGGTCTGTGAGGATGTCCACTTGTTGTCGGCTACCGAGCCGTCAGCGGGGTTGACGGCGAGGGTCTGGAGAGCGAAGATGATCTGAATGCTTGAGCCGGCATCTTTACCGGTGGTCCAGAAAGCAAGGACGCCTTTGCCGCCGAAGTTGTTGACAGCATTGGCTGCCTTGCCATGCTGGGTAAGATAGTAGGCTGTCTTGCCGGTGATGTCTTTAGAGGGGAGGAGGTCCCAGCGATACTCATAGGAGTTGTCGCCCTCGGCTTTGAGCACGGGATAAACGCCGTCGCCGCTGCCGGAGATGGTTTTGGGTGAGGCGAGCATCTTGGAGGGGCCTTCGGCGCGGTTGTAGATGATATAACCATCTTCGGTGTTGCCGCCGAAACACCACAACTCCTTGTCCTCAAACGAGAAGCGTGAGCCCTGGAGGGGGATGTTGGTTTCGTTGCCGGCGTCGATTCTCAGGCCGCCCGCACCGATCTGCATGGTGTAGAAGGTGGTGCCGGGAGCAAACTTGCCGTCAACCACGGTGGTGAGGCGCACCGGGCCTTCGTTGGCCGCGCTGCTCGAAACGGGGATGCACACGATGTCAAATTTCACAAATTCCACGCCCTTGTTCTCGCCGTTGAAGGAGAAGGTGGCGGGGGTGTCTTCGTCGAAGGTCACGTTGAGGCTCTGGGTGCCCGACGAGGGGGTGACGGTGAGGGTCTGGCCGCAGCTCGAAACGCTCACCGATGAGGTGATGTCATAGCTCTTAACCTCCATGTCCATCGAGCTCACGCGCCAGCCGTCGGAGGGGGTGACGGTATATTGCTTGCCGGCGGCCGAGGTGCCTGTATAGATCACGAGGTGGCCGTTGTGGAACTGAATGTTGTTGGCGTCGGCACCGTTGGCTATGGTGATGGCCGGGTCGGTGGCGTTGGAGTTCCAGCGTGCGTAGAAAGAGGAGCTCTTTGCTTGCCAGAGAGTTCCGGTTTCTTCACTGACGCTCACTGTTACGCTCTTGGAGCCTTGGGCGACGGTATAGGCAGCAGCTGCTATGGCCGACGCGGCAAAGACCGAGGCAAGAGCCAAGGTAGTGATTGTTTTTTTCATGGATAAAAAAGATAGATTGATAGATTGATTTGAATTAGCTTGACAGGTGAGCTGCGATCAATAACCCGTGTAGGTGGAGGGTGAGAGGGCGCGGAGCTCGGTTTTCACGCTGTCGCTCACCTCGAGGGTGTCGATAAACTCGGAGATTGACTGAGCGGTTACCTTGGTGTTGACGCGGGTGAGCTGCTTGAGGGTTTCGTAGGGGTTGGGGTAGCCCTCGCGGCGAAGGATAGTCTGGATGCCTTCGGCCACTACGCTCCACATTCTGTCGAGGTCGGCCGAAATGGCGTCGGCGTTGAGAATGAGCTTTGAGAGACCCTTCATGGTCGAGGCTACGGCGATGAGGATATGGGCCAGGGGCACACCCACGTTGCGGAGCACAGTCGAGTCGGTCAGGTCGCGCTGCAGACGGCTCACGGGGAGCTTGGAGGCGAGGTGGTTGAGCAGGGCGTTGGCTATGCCGAGGTTGCCTTCGGAGTTCTCGAAGTCGATGGGGTTGACCTTGTGGGGCAT
>CAYLMR010000126.1:0-4163 GCA_964384885.1 uncultured Bacteroides sp. | reverse complement strand
TGGGGTATTTGCGGGGGTGGGGGAAAATGAGTAAATTTGTGGGGTGATAAATGTTTTCTGATTATGAGGATTGAAAATGCTACGCCCGCTGAGGCGCCTTTGATTGCCGACGCGATACTCGGCGCGATCGGCCCCGAACTGACTGACAATCTTGCCGGTGAGGAGCACACGACTGAGGATGTGCATGCGCTTTTTGCGCGTCTGGCCGCACGCGAAGATACCCAGTATTCCTATCTCAACTCGCGCATTGCCCGCGATGATGACGGCAGGGTGATGGGTGTGTGCGTGAGCTATGACGGCGCGAGGCTCAGGGAGTTGCGTCGCCGGTTTTTTGTTGACGCCAACCAAAATCTCGGCTGGCATGTAACCCCCGAGGAGATTGAGGCATTGCCGGGGGAGACGGAGCCCGATGAGTTCTATCTCGACACCCTCATGACCTATCCGCAATATCGCCGCCGGGGTGTGGGGCGCGCGCTGATTGAGGATGCCGCAAAAAAAGCGGCCCGCACAGGCAAACCGTTGGGATTGCTGTGCGAGCCGGAAAATCTTAGAGCCCGCGGGCTTTATGAGTCGGTAGGATTCAGAAAAGTTGGCTCACGCCCGTTTGCGGGACATATGATGGATCACATGCAGATTATGGTTACTCGGTGAGCTGTTTGTCACTCTCCTGGCGGCGAGTGGGGTTGACGGCCACGGTTTCAAGCACGGTGTTGAGGCTTGAGGCCACAAAGGAGATGCCGGTGATGAGCACCACTACCGAGTTCATTGTTCTGACGGTGGTGCAGAGCAGCACTATGCCGGCGAGAATCATGAGTATCGGGATGATGTAGAACCAGAAGGGAAGAATGTAGGGGCGGCTCCACACGCTGATGGTGACGATGTGATAAATGCCGTAGAGCACCAGTATCGCGCCGAAGATATAGGCTATCAGGCCGACAAAAAATTCGGGGCTGAATATCATCCAGAGGCCGAGGGCGGCAGCTCCCACCGAGGTCCAGATAGTGGAGTTGGGGGCGCCGGGACCGGCACCTTTTTCTCCTTCGCCAACTTTGCGCTTGCGCATCATGGCGGCGATAAACGAGTAGATTGCGGGTATGACGAGCATTGCGCCCACGAGTATCACGAGCCAGTTGAGGATGTCGATGCGCGAATGCCATACTATCAGAAGAATGCCGACTACAAATACTATAATTGTAGTGAGCCATGTGTTACCGGAGGACTTCATAATTGAAACGGAAATAAGTTATGATTTTTAGTTATCTATACTTATTATACACTCCGGCAGGGAAAATTGTTCGCCGTCAGGCCAACATAGGGGCTATGCGGCGCAGGGCGTCGACAAAGGCGTCGGCCTCTTCGAGGGTGTTATAGAGGGCAAAGGAGGCTCTCACGGTGCCTTCTATGCCGAGGGCGTGCATGAGCGGCTGGGCGCAGTGGTGGCCGGTGCGCACGGCAAATCCCAGTTTGTCGAGCAGCAGGCCGGTGTCATAGTGGTGGGCGCGGCCTATGAGAAACGAGATGATGGCCTCTTTGCCGGGGGCGGTGCCGAAGATTCTTATATCGGGAATTTCGGCGAGCATACGCGCGGTGGTGTGGGCGAGGAGCTGCTGCTCATGAGCGGCGATGGCGTCGAGGCCTGTGCGGGTGAGAAAGTCGAGGGCCGAAGAGAGGGCGGCGATGTCTACGAAGTCGGGGGTACCGGCCTCAAATTTAAACGGAAGCTCGGCAAAGGTGGTATGCTCGAAAGTAACCTTGGCAATCATCTCGCCGCCACCTTGCCACGGCGGCATTTTTTCGAGCAGGTGGCGCTTGCCGTAGAGCACACCCACTCCCGCGGGGCCATACATCTTGTGGGAGGAGAAGGCATAGAAATCGGCGTCGATGGCCTGAACGTCAACTTTGGTGTGGGCCACGGCCTGAGCGCCGTCGACCATCATCACCGCCCCCGCGTCGTGGGCCATGCGCGCCATTTCGGCCACGGGATTGACGGTGCCGAGCACATTGCTTACCTGGGTGGCCGAGACCACTTTGGTGCGTTCGCTCAGCATGCCGGCATAGGCTTCCATGTCGAGAGAGCCGTCAGAGCGGATAGGCACAGCCTTGATCACCACCCCCTGACGCTCGCGCAACAGCTGCCACGGCACGATGTTGGCGTGGTGTTCCATCACGGTGAGCAATATCTCGTCGCCCGGCTTAAGGAGCGAGCCATAGGAGGCGGCCACGAGATTGATCGACTCGGTGGTGCCTCGGGTAAAGATCACCTCGCTTGTGTCGGCGGCGTTGATAAACTCCTTTACCTTCAGTCGGGTAGCCTCCTGAAGGGCCGTAGCTTCCTGAGAAAGGGTATGCACACCCCGGTGAACGTTGGCCTTGTGGTTGAAATACATATCGTCGACCGCCCCGACCACCTCACGGGGAGTCTGGGTAGTGGCGGTGTTGTCGAGATATACAAGGGGGTATTTGCCTATCTTCCGCTCAAGCGAGGGAAACATAGAGCGCAACCTGTTGACGTCGAGAGTGTTCATAGCATTTCTTAGGGTTAGATTGATTGAGGAGCCGAGGGGTGGCAGCCGGGGGCGCAGCTGTCGCCGCAATCTTTTCCTCCGGCAAAACGGCGCTCCACAAGGTGGGTGAGGCGCTGACGCAGGCTCTCGATCTCAACCGACGAGATGACGTCGGCCATAAAGGCCTGCATGAGCATGGTGCGCGCTTCATCTTCGGGTATTCCGCGCGACCGCATATAGAACAATGCTTCGGGGTCGAGCTGGCCGGTGGTGGCGCCGTGAGAGCATTTCACGTCGTCGCAATAGATTTCGAGCTGAGGCTTGGAGTGCATTCTCGCGCCAAACGAGCCGAGCAAATTGCGGTTGCTCTGATAGGCCTCGGTTTTCACCGCGCCGGGAGCCACATATATCAGTCCCTCGAAAGCGCCGGTGGCGTCGTCGGTGAGCACATACTTAAACATCTGCTCCGACTTGCCCCTCTCGCGGGTGTGGGAGATGAAGGTCTGATTGTCGATTTGCTGATGAGATGAGGCTATCGCCATGCCATAAAGACGGGTCTCGGTGTGGTGGCCGTCGAGGGCGATTCTGAAGTCGTTGCGGGTGTTGCCGCAGGAGAGGGTTACCTCAACGGCGGTGAAGCGTGAGTTGTCGTGCTGGCACACAAACATGCCGCCGCAGCGCGAGGTGAGGGGAGTGGCCTCCTCCATGTCGCAGATAGAGAGCGAGGCGTCGTCACCCACGATTATCTCGGTGACGCATGAGTTGAGGAGCGCCACGTTGTCGCGCCCCGTGTGGTCACACACCAGCAGGTTGGCCCTTGAGCCGCGCTCCATCACTATGAGCAATCTTCTCACCGCCATGAGGGGATAGTCGGCGCCAAGCAGGTTGACGAGCTGAAGAGGCTTTTCTACGTCAACTCCTTCTTTTATCCATATCACCAGACCATCCTGGGCGAGGAGGGTGTTGAGCGCCACTTCGGGATTGTCGATTGGCGCCACGCTACCGTAATATTTTTTGAGAAACTCCGGGTTGGTCTCGGCTATCCGACTGAAGGTGTCGAAGATAACCCCTTCGGGCAGACGGCGCGCCACTACCGAGGGCATGTCGTTGACATTGACGGCGAGGAGGGTGGAGATGTTGGGCACATCACAGCGCAGCGCTGCCGAGAGGTCGGCCTGCATGGCCACGCGGTTGATGTTCACGCCATAGTCGGGAGCAAACATGTCGTTGAGCGACGTGTGCTCATATCCCTCATCACCCTTTTCGGGCAGGCGGCTGCGGCTGAGAATATCGAGCGCGCTCTGACGCAGGGCGTTGAGAGCCTCGGGCGCATGGCTGCATATCTCGGCCGAGTGGTCGCGGTAGAGGTCGGTATATTGTGTCAGGCTGTTTGACTTAGGCATGATCAGATCTCTTGGTTGGGGGTTTCGCCGTTTTCGGCCTTAATCCAGTCATATCCCTTTTCTTCAAGCTCGAGAGCCAGCTCGGGGCCGCCGGTCTTGACTATGCGCCCTTTATAGAGCACATGCACGAAGTCGGGCTTGATATAGTCGAGCAGGCGCTGATAGTGGGTTATCACGATTGTGGCATTCTTGTCGGTGCGCAGTTTGTTGACACCGCCGGCCACTATTCTCAGGGCGTCGATGTCGAGGCCCGAGT
>CAYLMR010000125.1:0-4192 GCA_964384885.1 uncultured Bacteroides sp. | reverse complement strand
AAAAAAATGTTTTTTTAATTTCTAACTCTATGAAATCTACTGTTCTTACCCTTTCAGCTATTGCCGCGCTTGTGCTCGGCTGTTCATGCAGCGCCGAGCGCGCCGAGAAGTCAGAAAAATCGCTTGCCGAGAAAATCGAGTCGACATCCAATCCCGACAGTCTGAGGATGTATGTCAACGAGGCTAACGCTTATATCGAAAAACTCACCAAGGAGGGTAAGGTAGATGAGGCTCAGAAATATCTCGAGGATATCAAGCCGGTGGTTGAGAAGAAGGCTCCCGCGCTTGTGCCGTCGTTTGTGCCCACGGCTCTCGGCATTGCCGAGGAGAAGGCCCGTCAGAGCGCTACCGAGTTGGCCGACAAGGCTAAGGATGCTGCCAACGATGCCGCCGACAAAGCGGGTGACGCCGTAGACAAGGCAAAAGACAAGGCCAACGACGCGGTCAACAAAGCTAAGGACGCTGCCAACGATGCCGCCGACAAGGCGGGTGACGCCGTTGACAAGGCAAAAGACAAAGCTACCGATGCCGTCAACAAGGCAAAGGATAAGGCCAATGACGCCGCCAACAAGATATTCAAATAATACCGGGCTCCAGAATTTAAACCGCTACCGATGAAAAAGCAGACTATCGACGGCTGCACCGCCGCAGCTCATGTAGCCTTCGCGCTCAGCGATGTGGCTACCGTTTATCCCATCACGCCTATAGCCGCTATGGGCGACATAGCTATGAAATGGGGCATGGAGGGGAGGCGCAATCTCATGGGCCAGGCTCTTGAGGTGCGCGAAATGGAAAGCGAGCTCGGCGCCGCGGGTGCCGTGCATGGCGCTGCCGCCGCGGGCGCGCTGGCCACCACTTTCACCGCCTCGCAAGGCCTGATGCTGATGATACCCAATATGTATAAGATTGCGGGCGAGTTGCTTCCGGTGGTGTTTCATGTGGGGTGTCGCTCGCTGGCCACCCACGCGCTGTCGATTTTCGGCGATCATCAGGATGTAATGGCATGTCGCGCCACCGGTTTCGCCATGCTCTCGTCGGCTTCGGTTCAGGAGACTATGGACCTCGGCGCCGTGGCTCATCTCGCGGCTATCGAGGGGTCGCTGCCGGTGCTGCACTTCTTTGACGGCTGGCGCACCTCCTCCGAGCTCGACACTATCGACATGATCGACTATGAGTCGCTGAGGCCGCTGGTAGATTGGGCGAAGGTTGAGGAGTTCAGACATCGCGCCATGAATCCCGAGCACCCCGACCTGCGCGGCTCGGCTCAGAATCCCGACGTGTATTTTCAGAACCGCGAGGCGGCCAACCGTTATTATGACGCCTTTCCCGCGATAGTGCAGAGGGCTATGGATAAGGTCGCTTCGGTGACGGGGCGCCAATATCATCTCGTTGACTATTCGGGCGCGCCCGATGCCGACAGGGTGATCGTGGTGATCGGCTCAGCCGCCGAGGTTGCCGCCGAGACCGCCGCCTATCTCAACTCCGAGAAGGGCTATAAGACCGGAGTCATCACCGTGAGGCTCTATCGCCCCTTCCCGGTGAAGGAATTTCTCGCGGCTCTGCCTGCGAGCGTGCGCACTGTGGCGGTGCTCGACCGCACCAAAGAGCCGGGCGCCCTTCATGAGCCGCTCTGCCAGGACGTTATGACCGCCATCTACAACTCCGACCGGAGGGATATACGCGTGATCGGCGGCCGTTACGGGTTGTCGAGCAAGGAGTTTGACCCCTCGATGGTCAAGGCCGTTTATGACGAGATGGCCAAGGACAATCCGCAAAATCCCTTCACCGTGGGCATTAACGACGATGTAACTCACCTCTCGCTCAATGTGGCCGACAATGTCGAGACCAAGGTGGCTCAGTCAACCTATCAGACAATATTCTATGGCATAGGCAACGACGGCACCGTCGGGGGCACCAAGATGCTCGCCTCACTGCTCGGCAATACCCCCGGCCTCTATGCCCAGGCCTATTTCAACTATTCGGCCAAGAAATCGGGCGGCTATACAATCTCTCAGCTGCGCATTGGCCACGCTCCCGTCACCTCGGCCTATGAGATAAGCGATGCCGACTATGTGGCGTGTCACAAGACCTCCTATGTCAACCGCTTCGACATGGTCGACAAGGTGAAGGAGGGAGGAGTGTTTGTGCTCAACTCGCCGTTTACTCCCGAGCAGCTTGCCGCGAAGCTTCCGCTATCAATGCGTCAGGCTATTGCCTCAAAGCGTCTCACATTCTATAACATCAACGCCGACGCCATTGCCTCGCAGTGCGGCCTCGGCCCGCGCATCAACACGATTATGGACACCATCTGGCTCAAGGTGAGCAATATAGTGCCCTTCGACGACGCTGTCGCGGAGTTTAAAAACTCCATCGCCGCCACCTATCGCCACGAGGTGGGCACAGTGGTGGAGCGCAATTTCAAGGCTATCGAAATGGCTCCCGCCGCGCTTCAGAAAATCGACTATGACAGCATAGAGGGATGGACCACCGACCCCCAGGCCGAGACACAGCGCAAGGTCACCTATCCCGACGCCGCGGTCGAGAAATTTATCAAGGAGATCCACACCCCGTGCATCAAGGGTCGCGGCGACTCTATCCCTGTGTCGGCGCTCGCTCCCGACGGCGTTATGCCGATGGGCACCACCGCCTACGAACACCGCCGCATAGCCACCCGCGTGCCGGTGTGGGATGCCGAGAAGTGCGTGCAGTGCACCGAATGTTCGCTCGTGTGCCCCCACGCCGCCATCCGTCCCTTCGTGCTCTCGCCGGCCGAGAGTGAGAAGGCGCCCGCCGACCTCACCACTAAAGATGCCCGCGGCATGTCGCAGGGCTATAAATTCCACATTCAGAACTTCCCCGAAGATTGCCTCGGTTGCTCGTCATGCTCGATCATCTGCCCCGGCCATGCCCTGACCATGACCCCGGTTGATGAGGTTATCGACAAGGAGGTGCCGGTAGTGGAGTGGCTTCAGGCCAATGTGTCGCCGAAAACCGGCCTTGTGCCCCGCCCGACTGTCAAGGGCTCTCAGCTCCACAAACCGGGTCTGGAGTTCTCGGGCGCCTGCGCTGGTTGTGGAGAAACTCCCTATGTGAAACTCCTCACCCAGCTTTTCGGCGAGCGGCTCATCATAGCCAACGCCACCGGCTGCAGCTCGATATGGGGCGCCAACTTCCCCTCCAACGCCTATTGCGCCACCGACGGCAATCGTGGCCCGGCGTGGGGCAACTCCCTCTTTGAGGACAACGGCGAGTATGGCTACGGTATGCTCGTGTCGGTTGAGCATCAGCGCAACCGCGTGGCTCAGCAGGCCAAGGCCCTTATCGACAAACCCGCCACTCCCGCCTATATCAAAGACGCTCTCGAGGCATGGTACACCTCAAAGGACAACCCCGAGCTCTCGGCTCAGACAGGGCGCGCCCTTGCCGGCGTGCTTGAGGGAGTCAAAGATCAGTCGCCCGCCTACGGCGAGCTGTTTGCCGCTGCCGATATGTTTGCCAAGAAAACAGTATGGGCCATTGGCGGTGACGGCTGGGCTTATGATATAGGCTTTGCAGGCCTCGACCATGTTCTGGCCTCGGGCGAACCGATCAAGATATTGGTGATGGACACCGAATGTTATTCCAACACCGGCGGCCAGATGTCGAAGGCCACTCCCCGCAGCGCCGTGGCCAAATATGCCCCCGACGGCAAGCGCGTGGCCAAGAAGGAGCTCGGCCGCATGATGATGACCTATGGAAGCGTCTATGTGGCCTCGATAGCCCTCGGCGCCAACTATCAGCAGGCCATCGACGCCCTCGTAGAGGCCGAGCGCTATCCCGGCCCCGCCATCGTGATAGCCTACTGCCCCTGCCTCATGCATGGCATTCAGCCCGGATTGGGCCACTCGATTGTGGAGCAGCGCCGCGCCGTTGAGTCGGGCTACTGGCCCCTCTATCGCTTCAGCCCCGAGGAGTTTGCCCGCGGCGGCTCGGGCCTCACTCTCGACAGCGTCAACCCCGGCCCCGACAACAGCGGCACCAACGGCAGCTCCCCCCTCACCGCGTCGCCCAAGTTTGCCAACGCCGAGCCTGTGCGCACCGTCGAGGAATATGTGATGAACGAAGACCGCTATGCCGATCTCAACATGGCCGACCCCACCGAGGCCGCCATCCTGAGGCCCGAGCTGCAGAAAGATTGCAACCTCATCAACGA
>CAYLMR010000124.1:0-4423 GCA_964384885.1 uncultured Bacteroides sp. | reverse complement strand
TTTTTGCAAACTTTTTGAGGGAAATTTTGGCGGAATGGGATTTATGGGTTAATTTTGCGGAGTAATTCACTCATTCCCCTTAACAGATCTTTCCATATGCCCCTTATCATACCTTCGCGCTACAAGCGCAAACTCCTCCCCGAAACCACCGAGACCGCTATCAAGACTATCAAGGACACCTTTCAGCGCCGCCTCGCCGAGGAGCTTAACCTGAGACGCGTCACTGCGCCGCTGTTTGTGCTGTCGGGCACCGGTCTCAACGACGACCTCAACGGCGTAGAGAGAGCGGTGACTTTTCCGGTGAAAGATCTGGGCGACCGCCGCGCCGAGGTGGTTCATTCGCTCGCGAAGTGGAAAAGGGCAAAACTCGGAGCCTATGACATCGCTCCCGGATTCGGTCTCTATACCGACATGAACGCTATCCGCGCCGACGAGGAGCTTGACAATCTCCACTCGCTCTATGTTGACCAATGGGACTGGGAGAAAACCATCACCGACAGCGACCGCAACCTCGACTATCTCAAAGCTACCGTCAAGTCGATATATAAGGTGGTGAAGGAAATCGAGATGATGATCTACAGGATGTTTCCCCACATCACTCCCCGCCTGCCCGAGAACATCACCTTTATCCACACCGAGGAGCTGCTGCAGCGCTATCCCGACATGACACCCACCGAGCGCGAAAGTGCCGCCGCCAAAGAATATGGGGCAATCTTCCTCATCGGCATCGGCGCGCCTCTCAGCAACGGGGAGCCCCACGACGGCCGCGCCCCCGACTATGACGACTGGATCACTCCCAACTCCGACGGATATACCGGCCTTAACGGCGACATAATACTCTATGACTCGGTGCTCGACCGCTGTTTCGAGCTCTCGTCGATGGGCATAAGGGTAAGCCCCGAGTCGCTCGAAAAACAGCTTGAGATGCGCAATGCTCAGGATCGCCGCAACCTCGCCTTCCACCGCAGCCTGCTCGCGGGCAATCTTCCCGCCTCGATAGGCGGAGGCATAGGCCAGAGCCGTCTCTGCATGTTCCTGCTCCAGAAAGCCCACATCGGCGAAGTTCAGGCCTCGATATGGCCCGAGGAGCAGATCGAAGAATGTAGAAAAGCGGGAATAGAGCTTCTCTGACTCTACTCCCGCCTTGCGGAATCTCTTATAATAGTCTTATTATTTCTTGGGATAGACCTTGCCGGTAGCGGCAAGCAGAGTGTTGCGCATCAGCGACACGATGGTCATGGGGCCTACTCCGCCGGGCACCGGAGAGATATAGCGGCAGAGATGTTCCACGCCGGCAAAATCAACGTCGCCGCTGAGACGGAAGCCGCTCTTGCGCGAGGGGTCGGGCACGCGGGTGGTACCCACATCTATGATGGTTGCGCCGGGCTTGACCATATCGGCGGTCACAAATCCGGGACAGCCGAGAGCGGCGATGATAATATCGGCCTCGCGGCATATCTCCTTGATATCGTTGGTGTGTGAGTGGCACACGGTCACGGTGCTGTCGCCGGGATGAGCTTTCTGCATCATGAGCATCGCCATAGGTTTGCCCACGATGTTGCTGCGTCCGAGAATCACGCAACGTGCTCCCGAGGTGTGAATATCATAGCGTTTCAACAGCTCGAGAATACCCGACGGGGTGGCCGACACAAAACAGGGCAGGCCGATCGACATTCTGCCGACATTGACGGGGTGGAAACCGTCAACATCCTTGCGCGGGTCGATAGCCTCGATCACCTTCTGCTCATCAATGTGGCGGGGCAACGGCAACTGCACGATAAAACCGTCGACATCTTCATCCTCATTGAGCTTCTTGATAGTGTCGAGAAGTTCGGCCTCGGTGACATCATCCTCAAACCTGATGAGAGTGGACTTGAAGCCACATTCGCCACACGATTTAACCTTGTTGGCCACATAGGTTTCGCTGCCGCCGTCGTGACCCACAAGTATTGCCGCGAGATGAGGCTGCTTGTGACCCTCGGCCATAAGGCGAGCCACCTCTTCGGCGATTTCCTGCTTGATCTGAGCAGCCACCGCTTTGCCGTCGATTATAGTTGCCATATCTGAAATATATTTTTAGTGAAAAATTTATCGGTTTTTAATTATCTCAGGCCGCGATTTCTGAGACCGCGCATGGCCTGCATCATCTTGGCGGGATTTTTCTTGAGCGAGTTGGCGGCCTGCATCATCTTGCGGGTTTCGTTAAACTGCTTGATGAGACGGTTAACCTCAACGATCGAGGTGCCCGAGCCTTTGGCAATGCGCTGACGGCGTGAGCCGTTGATCATGTCGGGGTTGGCTCTCTCCTTGGGAGTCATGCTGTAGATGATAGCCTCGATGCCCTTGAAGGCGTCGTCGTCGATGTCAATATCCTTGATCATCTTGCCCACACCGGGAATCATCGAAGCGAGCTCCTTGATGTTGCCCATCTTCTTGATCTGCTTGATCTGAGAAAGGAAATCGTCGAAGTTAAACTGATTTTTGGCGATTTTGTCTCTCAGCTTGCGGGCCTCGTTTTCGTCATAGGCCTGCTGGGCGCGCTCCACGAGCGAAACGATGTCGCCCATGCCGAGAATACGGTCGGCCATACCTGCGGGGCGGAAAGTGTCGATAGCGTCGAGTTTCTCACCGGTACCCACAAATTTGATAGGCTTGCTCACCACGGTGCGGATCGAGATGGCTGCACCGCCGCGGGTATCACCGTCGAGCTTGGTGAGCACCACGCCGTCAAAGTCGAGGCGGTCGTTAAACTCCTTGGCGGTGTTGACGGCATCCTGACCTGTCATTGAGTCGACCACAAAGAGGGTCTCCTGAGGCTTGACAGCTTTCTTGATGGCGGCAATCTCCTCCATCATCTGCTCGTCGATGGCGAGACGGCCGGCGGTGTCGATAATCACCAGATCGAGATGATTCTTGCGGGCATACTCGATGCCGTTTTTGGCTATCTCGACGGGGTTGGCGTCGGTGCCCTCGCTATAGACCGGCACATTGATCTGCTCGGCCAACACCTTAAGCTGGTCGATAGCGGCAGGACGGTAAACGTCACAGGCCACGAGGAGGGGGCGCTTGCCCTTTTCAGAGCGGAGTTTCTTGGCGAGCTTGCCCGAGAAAGTGGTTTTACCCGAACCCTGCAGACCCGACATGAGAATCACGGCGGGGTTGCCGCTGACATTGAGAGGAGCGGCGTCACCACCCATCAAGGCGGCCAGCTCGTCGTGGACGATCTTCACCATCAGCTCGCCCGGCTTGACCGAGGTCAGCACATTCTGGCCGAGAGCTTTGGCTTTGACTGTCTTGATAAACGGCTTGACCACGTTATAGTTAACGTCGGCGGCTATGAGTGCGCGCTGCACCTCCTTCAAGGTCTCGGCAACATTGATTTCGGTGATCTTGCCCTGACCTTTGAGTATTTTAAAACTTTTTTCAAGTTTCTCGCTTAGATTCTCAAACATAGTTTTTCAGTAATGGGGTGGGGATGGGTAAAATTATAGGGAGAGTTAGTCAAGCAGGTTGGTCGCGCTATCGGGAAAAATCACTTTGGGCTTAAATGTCGCAGCCTCTTCGGGAGTCATGCGGGCATAGCTCATGATTATCACGATGTCGCCGGGGTGAACCTTGCGGGCGGCAGCTCCGTTGAGACAGATAATGCCGCTTCTTGCCGGCCCTGCTATAGCATAGGTGTCAAAACGCTCACCGTTGTTGTTGTCAACGATATACACCCTTTCGCCGGCGATAATTCCGGCGGCTTCCATAAGATGACTGTCGATGGTGATCGAACCGATATAGTCCAGATTGGCCTCGGTTACCTTCACGCGGTGAATTTTCGACTTGAGTATTTCAATCTCCACAGTAGTAGCAGTTCTTGGGGTTAATTCTTCTTATATGTGATATTGTCGATGAGACGCACGTCGCCGCAATAAACGGTGATACAGCCCACGGCATAGTCGGTTTCATCCCACGATGAAATGGGCTGCATGGTCAGTCCGTCGACAATAGTGAAATATTCCACTTTCATAAAGGGGAGGCTGTTGAGCTGCTCCACAACGTCGCGCTGGGTCTCCTTGACGGTGGGCAGCGGCGAGGCGGCGCTCTGCGACAGCACTTTATAGATGGCCGGAGCCATAGCTCTCTGTTCGGGAGTGAGACGCACGTTGCGGCTCGAAAGCGCCAGGCCGTCGTCGGCGCGGCATATCGGGCAGCTCACTATCTCAAGGTTTTCAAATCCGCCTTCAAGCTCAACCATGCGACGGATTACGGCTATCTGCTGAAAATCTTTTTCGCCGAAATAGGCTCTCACGGGGCGGGCGAGATAGAACAGCTTGCTCACCACCTGGGCCACGCCGTTGAAATGGCCGGGACGCATCGGGCCCTCCATCACTTCGGCCACAGGGCCGAGGTCAAACTGACGGGTGTCGGGCTCGGG
>CAYLMR010000123.1:0-4452 GCA_964384885.1 uncultured Bacteroides sp. | reverse complement strand
GTGGCCGAGATAATCACCGCTATTGACTATCTCAAGCAGCATCCCGAAATTCACCACGGCAAGATACGCATCGCCTTCAATCCCGATGAAGAGATCGGTCAGGGCGCGCATAAGTTTGACGTTAAGCTCTTTGGCGCCGACTGGGCCTATACAATGGACGGCGGCGAAATCGGCGAGCTCGAATATGAGAACTTCAACGCCGCAGTTGCCAAAGTAACCTTCAAGGGCCGAAACGTTCACCCCGGTTATGCCAAGCATAAGATGGTCAACTCTATCCGCATAGCCAACCAGTTTATCATCATGCTCCCCAGGTGGGAGACCCCCGAACACACCGAAGGCTATGAGGGTTTCTATCACCTCACCTCGATCGAAGGCACTGTTGAGTCGACCACCCTCACCTATATTATCCGCGACCATGACCGCGACCGCTTTGAGCGCCGCAAAAAGGAGCTCGAACACCTCGCCCGCAAGACCAACCATGAGTATCCCGACGTGTGTACCCTCGAGATTCGCGACCAGTATTACAACATGCGCGAAAAAATCGAACCTGTGATGCATGTGGTTGAAATCGCCGAAGAGGCCATGCGCCGCGCCGACATCACTCCCCGCGTGGTGCCCATCAGAGGCGGCACAGACGGCGCGCAGCTCTCATTCAAGGGTCTCCCCTGCCCCAACATCTTTGCCGGCGGTCTCAACTTCCACGGCCGCTATGAGTTTGTGCCCATCCCCTCGATGCAGAAAGCCTCAGATGTGATTGTGGAGATAGCCCGCCTCGTGGGCGAGCGCCGCAAGTAATTCCCCCGGCTAAACCTTCCCCTGCGATTGAACACGCTGATAGTCATAACCGGGCCGACGGCCTCGGGCAAAACGGGCCTCGCCGTTGAGCTGGCCCGCACTCTCGGTTGTGAGATAATCGGAGCCGACTCGCGCCAGATGTATCGCGACATTCCTGTCGTGACGGCCGCTCCCACCCCTGAGGAGCTTCAGGGTGTGACTCATCATTTCGTGGGCAATCTCAGCCTCACCGATTATTATTCCGCCGCCCGCTATGAAGACGACACGCTGTCGATGCTGCCGTCTCTGTTTGAGCGTGGCGGCGGAGTGGCGGTGATGTGCGGCGGCTCGATGATGTATGTCGACGCCGTGGTCAAAGGCATTGACACCTTGCCGACCATCTCCGACGGGGTGCGCGCTCGGGTGCTCGACCTCTATAACTCCGAGGGTCTCGCCACGGTTATGGCCCGGCTCAGGGAGCTTGACCCAGAATATGCCGCCATTGTCGACCCCTCCAACCACCGGCGCATTGTTCACGCCCTCGAGATATGCCTCGAAGCAGGATGCAGCTACTCATCGCTACGCACGGGAGAGGTTAAGACGCGACCGTTTAATATCCTCAAATTTGCCATCGACCTCCCCCGCCCCGAGCTTTTCGGGCGCATCAACGCCCGCGTGGAGCAGATGGCCGCCTCCGGACTGGTGGAGGAAGCCCGCAGGGTCTATCCCCTCAAGGGCCTCAACTCGCTCAACACCGTGGGGCTCAAAGAGATGTTCGCCTATTTCGAAGGGCAATTCACACTCCGTCAGGCCCTCGACCGCATGGCCAAGAACACCCGCGTGTATGCCAAAAAACAGCTCACATGGCTCAAACGCGACAGCGACATCATTACCCTCACCTCCCCCGATCCTCAGCCTGTGATCTCCGCTCTCAATTCGCTTAGGGAAAGCGAAAGGTAAGGTCCGGCGCTCCCCTCGGGAAAATAATATTGGTCAGTTGACCGAAAAATGATGTTTTTTGTGTAACTTTGCCATGAAAAGCGGCGGAACCATTCTGTCGCTCACACATCAACGAACCTAAATTTCACAATCTTATATGTTAAGCTCCATTGTCTGGAACGTAGACCCGGTATTTTTTTCCATCGGCCCGCTGACCGTGAGGTGGTATGGCCTGATGTTTGCCCTAGGTTTTCTGATCGGCTATGAATTGGTGGGCAGAATGTTCCGCCATGAAGGCGCTCCCGAAAGCTGGCTCCCCAAGCTGCTCATCTATGTGCTCATTGCCACGATCATCGGCGCCCGCCTCGGCCATGTGTTCTTCTATGAATGGAGCTATTATTCGCAACACCCCCTCGACATCCTCAAGATATGGGAGGGAGGTCTGGCGAGCCACGGCGGCACAATAGCCATCATCATCGCCGTGATTATCTATTCGATATGCGTCACAAAGCGCTCCCCGCTCTGGACCTTCGACCGCCTTGTCATTGCCATCGCCCTCGTGGGCGGCATGATACGCATAGGCAATCTCATGAACTCCGAGATATTCGGCATCGCCACCGATCTCCCCTGGGGATTTATGTTCGTAAGGTCACGCGAATGGCACACTCTCTATGAAGGTGTGCCCTGCCACCCCACTCAGCTCTATGAGGCTCTCTGCTATTTCGCCCTCTTCGCGCTACTGATGTGGATGTACTGGAAGAAAAATGCTGAAGAACGCCCCGGCCTCATTCTCGGAGTGTTTTTTATCGGAATATTCCTGCCCAGAATCTTAATCGAATTTATCAAAAACGACCAGGTTGCCTTTGAAGCCGACATGACTCTCAACATGGGCCAGCTGCTAAGCATCCCCTTTGTGTTGCTCGGCATCGGGCTGGTGATCTACGCCATGATTCGCCCCAAAGTCAAGCTTACTTTCCCCAACCGTTATGCAGATGAGCAAACAAAATCAGCCCGTTAAGTTCGCCACTCCCCCGGTGCTCTTTGTCACCGGCATAGACACCGATGCCGGCAAGACCTTTGCCTCGGCCTGGCTGATGAGAAAACTTCTCGCCGCCGGCGTCTCGGCCATAACACAGAAATTCATTCAGACAGGTTGTGAAGACTCCTCTGAGGATATCGAGGTCCACCGCAAGCTCTGCGGCATTGACCTCACCGACTTCGACCGCGCGGGTGTAACGGCGCCGATCATCTTCCCCTATCCCGCCTCGGCTCAGCTTGCCGCACGGTTGGCAGGCCGCAAAATCGACCTCTCGCTCATCGACAATTCCACCTCGATTCTCTCTCAGCACTTCAACACGGTGATTATCGAGGGCGCCGGCGGACTGATGGTGCCCATCACCGACTCCTATTTCACTATCGACTATATCGCCTCGCGCAATATTCCCGTGGCGCTGGTGACCAACTCGCGCCTCGGCTCGATCAACCACACTATTCTCGCGCTCGAAGCCATCGCCGCGCGCCATATTCCTCTCCACTCGCTCATCTATAACGCCCACTTCGACAAGCTCGACCCTCAGATTGCCTCCGACACCAAAGGTTTTCTGAAGCGTTACCTCCACACCTTCTTCCCGGGCGTGCCCTTCATCACCGTTCCCTCGATGAGAGCGCCCCGCAAACGCAACATCGCCCCCGACGATCCGCTGCTCACCCCCTACGTCAAGCCGACCGCTCCCGCCGAGAGCCCCTCCTTTAAGATTTCTATCTCCAAAGATCAACTCAGGGATATGCCCACCCTCTCCTATAGCGACAAAATAACCCTCGTTGATAATGAGGCCAAGCTGTCGGAAGCCATTGCCGAGCTGCGCAAATCTAAGGTCGTGGGCTTTGACACCGAGACCAAACCGAGCTTCAAGAAAGGTGTGTCAAACACTGTAGCTCTCATGCAGGTCTACAACGGCGAGCGCTGCTACCTCATCCGCATCAACAAAACCGGCCTAACCGACGAGCTGATCGACTGGCTCGGCGACCCCTCGCTCATCAAGGTAGGCCTGTCGCTCAAAGATGACTTTCATCAGCTCCACAAACGCCGCGAGTTCAACCCCCACGGTTTCGTAGAGCTCCAGACCATGGTGCGCGACTTCGGCATCAACGACGCCTCGCTCCAGAAAATCTATGCCATTATCTTCGGCAAACGAATTAGCAAGAGCCAGCGCCTCACCAACTGGGAAGCCGCCGAACTCACCCAGCCTCAGCAGCGTTATGCCGCCCTCGACGCCAAAGCCTGCCTTGAGATCTACAACGCCCTCGAAAGCGGCGCCTTCGACCCCACCCGCTCCCCCTACATCCTCCCTGACACCCCCACCGAATAATCCCCTCGGTTATTACGGGCACCATAAATAAACGGCATGACACCCTAAATGTACGGCGCCGCCATGGCTACAAAAGCACACGCGGCATATCTTACTAAACGGCAAACAATTACAACCTACCCTTCGTGCTTGAAAATGGTAAAACTTGCAATTATTAAAAATAATCCAAGTATAAGATTAAGGTAAGCCACAAGATTGCGCTTACTTCCATTCTTTTTCACAGAGCCGCAAAAGATTGCAATATTGCAGCAGCCAATAATCAAAAAGGTTGTATTCATCAGATAAGTCTTTATAAATTCAGACGCAAATTTACGAAATAATTTGACTTATCCCGCGCCATAAAATCTCATCGCGCCAACCTCTTCACCCG
>CAYLMR010000122.1:0-4452 GCA_964384885.1 uncultured Bacteroides sp. | reverse complement strand
CGGTGCCGTTGGCCAGGTCGCGGAGATTCTTGGCGAGCTCCTCGACTTTTCTCACCGAGAGGTTTTCCTTGAGGATGCGTTTATAGAGCTTGAGCTGCAGGGCGGGGTCGTCGATGGTGAGCAGGGCGCGGGCGTGACCCATGTCGAGACGCTTGTCGCGGAGGCCGAGCTGCACCTCGGCGGGCAATCTCAGCAGACGCAGAAAGTTGGCTATCGTGGCGCGCTTCTTGCCGATGCGCTCGCTGAGGCGCTCCTGGGTGAGCTGATATTGCTCGATGAGCTTCTTGAAGGTGAGGGCTATTTCGATGGCGTTGAGGTCTTCGCGCTGGATATTCTCGATAAGAGCCATCTCGGTGAGCTCGGAGTCGGTGGCGGTGCGGATATAGGCGGGCACCGAGCTGAGCCCCGCCATCTTGGCGGCTCTGAAACGGCGTTCTCCCGCTATGATCTGATAGGAGTTGGAGCCGGTTTTTCTGAGCGACAGAGGCTGGATGATGCCCAACTCGCGGATTGAGTCGGCCAGTTCCTGCAGGCCCTCCTCGCTGAAAAATGTGCGGGGCTGGTCGGGGTTGGGAGAGATGAGGTCGAGAGCTATGTCGTTGATAGCCGAAGATCCGCTGGCGGGAATGTCATCCATCGAGATCAGCGAATCGAGACCTCGGCCGAGAGCTGTGCGTTTGAGAGCCATGAGATTGAGGGAGTTGAGGGGTTGGAGAATATGAGATTAAAGAAAACGGGAGTGTCAGGCGGTGCGCGAGCGGAGAGTGCTGTTTTTGGCGATTATCTCGCGGGCGAGAGCAATATGGCTTGTGGCGCCGCGCGACTCGCTGTCATAGATCAGGGCGGGGAGGCCGTGGGAGGGAGCTTCGCTGAGGCGTATGTTGCGGGGTATCACGGTGTCAAACACCATCGGGCCGAAGTGACCTTTCAGCTCCTCATATATCATGTTGGCCAGGCGGAGGCGCGAGTCATACATGGTGAGGAGGAAGCCTTCGATTTCGAGCCCGGGATTGAGCTTGGGCTTGATGATACGGATGGTGTTGATGAGCTTGGTGATTCCTTCGAGGGCGAAATATTCGGCCTGAACCGGTATTATCACCGAGTTGGCGGCGGTGAGGGCATTGACGGTTATCAGTCCGAGCGACGGGCTGCAGTCAATGAGGATATAGTCGTAGAGAGGGGCAACCGGCGCGAGGGTGCGGGCGAGGGTGCGCTCGCGGTCGGGGCGCGAGATGAGCTCGATTTCGGCGCCGGCAAGGTCGATGCGCGAGCCTACGAGCCGGAGATTGTCGACACAGGTGGCCACTGTCGATTCGGCCATAGGATAGTCGTCGACCAGACATTCATAGATCGAGGCGGGCATGTCGTCGGGCTTGATGCCGTAGCCCGAGGTGGCGTTGGCCTGAGGGTCGGCGTCGACGATCAGCACCTTTTTGCCCTGGGCAGCAAGCGAGGCCGCGAGGTTGATAGTGGTGGTGGTTTTTCCCACACCACCTTTCTGATTGGCTATAGCAATAATTTTTCCCATAGATGATTGAGTGATGACTGAACCGGCGGCCGGAGGGAGGCCGACAGTAAAATCAGTGCAAAATTACTCAACACCCGGGCTATGCCCCAAAGGGGCAGGGGTTAAAAGAGCTTAAATGTAGATAAGTGGGGCAGAATGTAGATAACCCCGCGGCGGAAAATGAGCCTCGGCGGGGGAGGAGAGATAAACATAACATAAAAGGTGGCGACGGAAATCGTCACCACCTTTATATGGGTTTTTGAAACGGGGCAAATTATTTTCTGCGCTCTTTGATGCGGGCTTTTTTGCCGGTAAGGGCACGCAGATAATAAAGTTTTGCACGACGCACTTTGCCATACTTGTTAACCACGATCGAATCAATAAACGGAGATTCGATGGGGAAGATACGCTCTACGCCGATACCGTCGCTCATCTTGCGAACGGTAAAACGTTTCTTTTCGCCTTCACCGCTGATGCGGATCACCACGCCGCGATACTGCTGGATACGCTCTTTGTTGCCTTCCTTGATGCGGTAGGCCACGGTGATGGTGTCGCCGGGGTTGAAGTCGGGATGCTGTTTGCCTGTGGCATAAGCCTCATTGACAATTTTAATCAGATCCATTTTAAATAACTATGATTTAGATTGTTAACAATACTCGCAACATTCGCAGGCACCTCTTGTCCTGCCAGCGGTTACGAAACCGGGGGCAAAGGTAGCTATTTTTTTCCGCCCCACCAAAGTTTTATCCAATAATCGGGATAAATCAGGATTTATCGAGATTAATCTCGATTAGTTAATTATAATCTCGTCGGTGAAGAGCCATGCGCCGGGGCGGTCGTGGCGCTTGGCCTTGATGCGCACATATCTCACGTTGCTCTGCGGCAGGGTGACGTAGTAGTCCTTCATGAGGATTTTGCCGTAGTTGGGGTCAACGTCGTTCCACACAGTGCCGACCGGTTGGAAGTCGACGCCGTTTTCCGACACCTCAAATTCAACCTGCTTGGGGAGGTGAACCCACGCACCGGCCGATTGCATGAACGAGAGACCCACGAAGCTAACCGGCTTGACCTCGCCGAGGTCGACTGTGGCGTCGAAGTCGCTCATGAAGCCCTGCCAGCGGTTGTCGGAGCCATAGGTCCAGCCGCCGCGCACACCGTCAACCAATGTCGAGTCGCCTTTGGCCTGATATTGCTTGCGGTAGGGGATTGCATAGGTCACCTTGGCACCGCGGGCGAGGTGGTTGGCCGGGGTGAGGCTTTCGCGGCGCTGGCCATATTCATTCTTGAGGTCGAAGGTGTTATAGCCGAGAGTGTCGAGCATGGCCACCATGTCGAGGGCGCGGGCGTGGAAGTCGGGATAGTCTTTTTCGGGAGTCGACCAGCCGATTTCAGAGATGGCGAATGTGCGGGGATAGTACATATATTCGGCATGCTCATCGGTGGTGACATATTCGCTCCAGAGGTTGGCCTGCACGCCGAGGAGGTGTTTTGCTTCGTCGGGCGAAAGGCTCGGGTCGAGTGGCTCGTAGGAGTAGACTTTTTCGAGGGGGGTGTAGCCGCCTATCGAGGTAGGCTCCTTGAAAGGGGCGTCCTGACAATAGTCTATGTAGCAGAACTCGCCGGGAGTCATCACCACGTCGTGGCCGCTTCGGATGGCTTTGAGGCCACCCTCGGTGCCGCGCCATGACATTACGGTGGCGTTGGGCGCGAGACCTCCCTGGAGTATTTCGTCCCAACCTATAATGTTGCGGCCGTGGTCGTTGACATATTTCTCCACGCGCTTGATGGCGTAGCTCTGCAACTCGTCAACATCCTTCAGGCCCTCCTGCTCCATGCGCTTGCGGCAGTCTTCGCAAGTGCGCCATGCTGTTTTCGAGGCCTCGTCGCCACCTATATGTATATAGGAAGAGGGGAATACATCCATAGTTTCGTCGAGCACCTTTTCAAGAAACTCAAAGGTGGCTTCCTTGCCGATACAGAGGTCATGGTCAGCGTAGGGCACCCCGGAGCATGACAACTCGGGGTAGGCTGAGGTGACTTCCATGCTGTGGCCGGGAATTTCGATTTCGGGAATGACGGTGATGTGGCGCGCGGCGGCATAGTCGATGAGGTCGCGGAGCTGCTCCTTGGTGTAGTAGCCGCCGGTGGCCCTCACATCTGTGGCGTCGCAATATTTCGAGCCGTTGTCTACCCAGTCCTGCCACGAGAGCTGCGGGCGCCATGCGGCAAACTCGGTGAGACGCGGATAGGCCTCAACCTCCATGCGCCAGCCGGCGGCGTCGGTGAGGTGGAGGTGCATGTTGTTGAGCTTGAGCAGAGCCATGGCGTCGATCTGCTTCTTAAGGAAGTCGATGGAGCGGAAGTGGCGCGACACGTCGAAATGCACACCGCGATAGGGGAAGCGGGGGGAGTCGACAACGGTGGCACAGGCTATTTCGGTAGCTTCGGGCAGCAGAGACATCTGCAGGAGAGTCTGCACCCCATAGAAAGCGCCTTCCTCGTCAGCGGCCTTGACTGTGACTGCCGAGGGTGTGATTTTCATTTCATATTTCTCTTTCAGCTTGGGGGCTATCTCGATAATGAGATTGGCCTTTTGGCCTTTGGTCACGGCGTGGAAACGCTCCGGATAGGCTTCGAGATAGGCCTGAAGTGACTCGGGGCGCTGCTTGCCTTTAAACTCAAAAGTAAAACCGTCGGCGGGGATGGCGAAACTGCCCTTGGCAGCGGTAACTTCCATCGGGCGCGGAATGATCTGAGAGGGGCTGACCTCGCGGGCCGACAGCGACCCTATTGCGGCGAGCATAGTCACCGCGGTGAGAAATCTACGTATTTTCATGATATGGTTTATAAGGTTTTGCGTGAGTGGGGTTGATGATCGGTTGATCATAGAAAGTGCAAATTTAACCTTTTTCCCGCTCGCAATCAAGCCCCCACCCCAAAAATCT
>CAYLMR010000121.1:0-4628 GCA_964384885.1 uncultured Bacteroides sp. | reverse complement strand
AAGGCATGTTGTAAGTTTTTATGAAACTGCGAATTTTTATTATGGGTTTGGCGCTGAGTGTCGGCGCCGCATTCGCTTCGGCTCAGGAGCCCGCGACCGAAGAAATTAATGTTAGTGAAGTGGAGGAAGTCAATGCTGAGGTGTCTGAATCAACCGATCAAGTAGCGCCCGCCCAACTCTACGCCCTCGCTCAGAATATTGATGATAGTGAGCTACTGAGATTGTATAATCGCAGGTTCCTGAGTTCTAGTGAGCAATTAATAGCTAAAGCTAAGAAAGTGAGAAAAATCGGATGGATTGTTGGAGGTATATGTACCGCGGGAGGCATTATTGGAGGAATAATGATATATCAACATACAAATGATTGGGATTGGGGTTATGATAAGAATGGTACTTGGTTGTGTATTGGCGGAGGTATAGTTGCCGGCGCCGCAGTTGCAATTGGCTGTAACTTATATGCCAACTCTTTGCAAAAACGGGCTTGGGAAATGCAGACATTCACTGCCCCAATAATTGAAAGTGAAGTAATGAATATCGGTGCTAACAAGCTCACCGCCGGCGTAAGTGTGATGGGCAACCAATACACCCATACAAGAGGACTTGGAATGAGCTTTAAGTTAAACTTCTAACCGTTTTTGTGTTATGAGAAAATCAACTATTTTATTACTTCTTGTAGGCTTACTTGCCGTTATATCGTCATGCTCTCCTAAAGTTTCTGTCCGCAAGCTCAATGCGTTTACAACTGTAAATCCCAATATAGTGAGCTATAATGAGTTGACTATGGATATTGATCCCGACCCGATTGAATATAACATAGACATTTCAACTGAGGCAGGTCGTCTTAAACTCAACAAACTTTCAATTGATGAGGCATGTGACCTCGCTCTGATTGAGGCAATAAGAGCCAATAAATGCGCAACCATATTCCAACCACAATTTACTCACCTTGTGCAAAAGGGCAACGTTTTGAGAGTCTCCTTATATGGTTTCCCTGCCCGATATAAGAAGAAAGAGTAAATCCAAGAGCGTTATTTACTAAAAAATGAGCCTCCGAGAGGAACGGATGGTAGCCAGGTTGCTACCACGACATCACCTCTCCGAGGCTCATTTTTTTTTGGGGTGAGCTGCCTCGGGCTCCACTTCGCTTCACCCGAGGTTACTGACAATATCACCGCTCACGCGGCTCTTTCCCCTCGCTCGAAATCAAGGCGGGGAGGCGGATGCTCCCGGGGCGGCGGATGCTTCTGGGGAGCATCCCTACGAGCAAATTCCTGAAATCCAACCCCGTAGGGATGCACCCGGTGCATCCGTCGTCCCCTCAAAGGGCGCCCCGGCGACCCTCGAACCATCCGCAATGTAGCAGCATGGCTTTGCCATGCCCCAAAGGCGACCCGCAAAGCCTGCCCGCAGGTGAGCCGTGGAACGGCGATGTTGTCCGGAACCTCGGGTGTAGCCCGAGGTAACCGCATCCCCCCACAGAAATGAGTCGCAGCGCGATGATGTCGTGGTAGCAACTATCGCGGGAGGGACTTCGCGGGGACAGGCTGCGCGGGAGCTTCGCGAGGGGCGGGTGCGATTTATCGCACCCCTACAATTTGCTTGTATTCAAATGTTTGTAGGGGTTATTTCTTTTTGGGCTGGATGTTGAGGCGGTAGATGGCGTGAAGCATGGCGTAGCTCGGCAGGGTGTTGTAGCGGGTCTCGGTGCGACCCTGCGAGTTCATCGTGAAGCGCACGTTGCTCAGCTGACCGAGTATGTCGAAGCCGTCGAGGGCGAAGGTGAGGTTGCCCTGCAGGATGCTTTTGGCCACGCGGGCGTTCCACACGAGGTCGTTGGTGTTGAGGCGCGAATCGCTGTAACCCCGGCGCGAGTGCATCATGAGGTCGGTGGTGACGGAGATGTTCCACGGCAGTTTGACCGCGCGAACCACCACGCCGTAGTCAAAATCAACGGCGCTGATGGGGTCAAAGCTTTCGATCGGCGAGGTGACTTTGCGCCAGTCGGCGTTGCCGGTGGCTGTGACTTCAAGGCCGTCGGCGATTATGTAGGTCAGGGCGGCTTTACCTCCCACGCTGAGATTGCGCACGGTGCTGAGGTCGCGGCCAATGAGGTCGACCGAGTTCTGATAGAGGGCGCGGACATTGAGATCGGGCTGCCACTTGCCGAGCCTGCGCCAATACCAGGGGGCGAAGAGTTTGGCTCTTATATCCCAGTTGCCGTTGACATTCACAGGTCGGTAGGTGGTCACGCCGGTGGTCATGTTATAGTCGGCGGCTTGGGCTATCATGTTGCGGTAGTTGGTGTAGGTCACTTCGAGACCCGGGCCTTTGGTGGCGATGTTATAGAGATTCATGTAAACCTCGTGGCAGCGGGTCATCTTGAGGTCGGGGTTGCCGAGGAAGATAAATAGGGGATTGGCGGCGTCGGTCACGTCGAGCATGTCGCGCAGCTTGGGGAGCGTTCCGTAATATTTATAGGCGAAAGAGCCGAAATCGTCGATGTTGAAATGCACTTCCGGCTCGGCATACCAGGGGTGGCGGCTTACAAAATAGTCGGCTCCGGCCTGATGATAGGTAATCGAACCGGGAGCATAGTGGAGAGTGACTCCGGCGTTGAAGTTGGCCTGATACCTGCCTTTTCTCAGGGCGGGGATCCAGTTGGTGAGCGACACGGCAAGGGCGTGGTCGTTGTCGTTGAGGGTGTAGTCGTAGGAGTTTGAGGCCACGAAGCCGGCTTTGCGCACGGCGTCGCTCACCGACGGAAGCACCTCGGAGGAGTCCTGCAGGAGGTAGTAGTCGCGGGTGCTGTCGAGAGTCTGATGTTTGAGCGAGTAGTTAAAGCTAATGCCTCCGCGCAACAGTTCAGTCAACCTATAGTCAACCGAATAGCCTGCTTTGGCCTCGGCCCGGAGTTTACGCTCGGGCATAAATTCCTGAGGGTGGGTCAGGTCGTTAAGCTCCGGTTGTTGGGGGAAGAGCAGGTGACGCAAAGTTGTGGTTTCGAGCCGTCGGTCATTCCATTTCACTCCCGCGCCGAAACTGAGAGTGTTGGGCCGGCGCGGCAGTTGCCATCGGCCATTGATGTCTGCGCCGACTTCCCAGTTGCGGCGGTAGGTGGCGGTGGCTTCGCTCAGCGAGTTGAGCAGGTTGCCGTAGGAATCGGAGTCAGACGAAGAAACCCTCCCGTCGGCCTTTTCCCGCTCGAAACTTGCCGCCGGCAGGAAGTAGACCCACAGGCGGGGTACATGGAAGGTGATTTTGTTGTCGGTGGTGATGCGCCATTCATGGCCTGTCTGCTTGCTTTGCCTGTCGGTCAGCAGATTGCCGCCGCTCAGATATCGCTCCGAGTTACCCTCCGAGCTGAGGTCGCTCTTTTTGTGACGCGCCAGCAGATTGGCTTCCACCTTCCAAGAGCGCAGGCGGGAGTTCCACAGATAGTCCACACCGCCCGATGCGATGGTAGCTCGTCCGGCCGACTGCCAGTTGGGGTTCCAGCTGTCGGTCTGACCCGGCTTGCGGTCGTCGTTGGTGTTGTTGACATTGCCCACCAGCGACAGGCGCGAGTCGCGGGTGAACATCAGTGCGAACAATCTCCCTAAGAATCTGTCTTTCGTTCCATAGCCCGCCTCGGCGTTGGCTATCCATCCCGTTTGATATTGCTTCTTTAGCTTAACGTCCATCACCAGGGGGAGCTCCTCTTTCTGCTTGTGCTCCATAAATTCGTTGCGGTGATACACCCTGATGTCGTTTACCATATAGGCGGGGAGGTTTTCAAGGGCTATCTGAGGGTCGCCCTTAAAGAAATTCTCGCCGTTGACGAGCAGCTCGCTCACAAATTTGCCGTTGACAAATATCTGGCCGTTGCTCTTAAGCTCCACTCCCGGCAGCTGGCTGATGAGGCCGTCGAGCATCGAGCCCTGAGCCAAGGCAAACGCGTCGGCATTATAGACTATCGTGTCGCCTTTCATCACCATCTTGAGCTTCGACACCGTCACCGTCACTTCTTCGAGCTCTCTCGGTTGGTAGAACGGTATGCGGTGCATCATTATCGGCCTCAGCTCGATGCCCCATTCATTTTTGCCCGGCTGAGCCACTCTCATAAATTGCGGGTAATAACCCTCGGCAGTTACGCGGATTATGCAGTCCGACGCCGGCAGGCTGTCGATGTCGAGATTCATCGGCTGATTGTAGGAATAACGCTCTACCGGGAAATATGACTTGATAAACGATGAGTCGGGCCGCAACAAATCGGCCTTAAACTCTTTCATCAGCTCGCGGGTATAGCTGTCGACCACCTTGCCGGAGGCGGATTGAGGGCGCTCTCTCGCAAAGAGGGGGAGCGCGGTTATGAGGCTGACAAACAGTAGAAAGAGTGCAGATTTCTTCATCGCAAGTGACCCGTTTATTAATTTCTGACAATGGGAGCTCAACCCCTATCATGGCAGTTTGAGAAATATTCCTCAGCCGCAAAGTTAATCATCCTTTCGGTTATTACCAAATATATCTGCTAAAAATTTTAACATTTTCGGGGGGGGGTAAAACACTGATACACAACCTTATATATATGCGCCCCGGTGCATACGCCGTCCTCTCAAAAGGCTCCCCGGCGACCATCCGCAATGTAGCAG
>CAYLMR010000120.1:0-4658 GCA_964384885.1 uncultured Bacteroides sp. | reverse complement strand
GGAGGCGGAACATAATGGGGAGGTAGAATGTGCAGCTCACCGGCTTGCCTTTTGACTGACCGGGGATGAACTTCATGCCTTTGACCACGCGGATAGCCTCTTCGTCGAGTGATTTGTAGACACTCTTCTCAACCTTGGGAGAGGTAACGTTGCCCTTTTCGTCAACGATAAATGAAACAACCACGCGACCATCTTTGTTGGCTTTATAAGCATCCTCAGGATATTTGAGGTTTTTCATGAGATATTCCATCATGGCCATCTCGCCGCCGGGATATTGGGGCTCCTTGTCAATCTTGGCGTTCTTGTCGGCTGGAGTCATGGGAGAGGGAGCAGTGGCATTTTCATTGGAAATAACTTGAGCGATTGACTCATTATTTGTAACTTTGTCGCCGGCAAAGGCCTGAGAAACACTATCGAGAGCCGAAGCTACCGACGGAATGGAAACTGCCGCTACGGCAACCAGGGCCGCGGGCACCAGGGCGAGGGCGCGGAGGCGTCCGCCCAGTGATGATTTTGATTGATACATCATAGTGATACGTTTTTTAAGGTTACTGTGATTGAGGCTGTTGGCAAGTGACTGGAATCGGTTGCCAACGGCTTTTTTAATTAATAATGTCTGATATTGACGGAGGTTGAAGCCTGATTCGCTCACGGCCTCGTCGGCCTGATATTCATGCACCAGTTTCAGCTCCTCGCGCATGAGCCATGCCGCGGGGTTATACCACTGAAACACTATCACGGCCTGAGCTACAAGCAGATCTATATAGTGGAGCGAAGAGATATGGCCTCGCTCATGGGCGAGAATCACGTCGCATGACTCGTCAAAGTCCTTCCTGCTCATCACCACATAGTTCCTCCAGCTGAAGGGGGCATATCTGTCGGAGTCGAGCAGAATGACCTTCAGGCCGTCGTATTCGATTTCACTACCCCGGCGCATCACGGTCATGAGCCTCACGAGCGAAACCGCGGTGAGCAGCGCCATTACCGCCATGCCAGCGAAATAGGTAGCCACAAGAAGTTTGGGGAAAAGCGACACTCCTCCAGCACCCTCAGCTATAAGAGCGCTCTCGGGTGTGCCGATCTCAAAGATGCCCGCTTCGGCGTGACCTGCCGGGAGCAATGAGATCAATGTCGGCCACAGGGGAGCGGTGAGAGCTGCGGCATAGATGAGCAGCAACGCTCCCCGGTTGTAGGAATGTTGATTCTGAGACGCCAGTGTGAGCTTATATATCAGATACATAGCCACAAGCGCCAAGCTCGATATCAGTGAATATACAAATACCTGACCCATAGCAATCGGAATTTATGATTTGGAGCCGGGGGAGTTTTGTTTTTCCATCAGCTCGATTATCTCGCGAAGTTCATCAACCGAGATTTTCTCTTCTTTGGCAAGTGCCGACACCACATTTTTATATGAGTTGTCGAAATAGTCGCGTATCACCCTTGCGAGCGAGTTGTTGCGGAAATCCTCGCGGGCGGCCACGGCATAAAACCGGTGGGAGTTACCCAACACCTCATGAGCCACATAACCCTTTTCCTCAAGTATGCGCACCTGGGTTGACACGGTATTGAAATGAGGGCGCGGCTCGTCGAAATGTTCCACCATTTCGCGCACGAACATCGGCCCGCGCTCCCAAAGCATTTTCATTATCTCGGCCTCCTTTTCGGTGAGGGCCTGTCGTTTTCTTCCGGCTTTCATATTCTGAAGTGACTATAAAATTAGTTACGCCGCAAAAGTAAAACTAATTTCTTAATCCCGCAACTATTTTCTTAGTTTTCTTCGATTTATTTTTAATCGTCCCGGAGATGGGGGTAAAAATGGGGAGAGGGGGCGATTTTTTGGGTGGTGGAGGCGGCAAGGGGAGCAATAATTCATTACTTTTGCAAATTATTACTAATCATCATCTTTTCAACCATGAAACTTTCACCCGCAATCTGCTTGTTAACAGCTTTTTTGTCGGCAATATCGCTTTGCTGCACACGCAATGCCGAAACAGCCGCTGCCACTGACGACGCTCCTCAGTTTGTAACAGTGAGCGACGGCAATTTCATGATCGGCGACTCGGTTTATAAATTTAAAGGCGCCAATATGTGGTATGCCGCAATCCTCGGCTCAGAGGGTCAGGGTGGCGACCGCGCCCGCCTCATCGCCGAGCTCGACACTCTCAAGGCTCTCGGCGTTGACAATCTCCGCATACTTGCCGGTGCCGGCGAGGGTGATGACGACCTTCCCTGCCACATCATGCCGGTGCTCCAGACCGCTCCCGGCGTTTATAACGATACTATTCTCGAAGGCCTCGACTTCCTGCTCGCCGAGCTCGAAAAGAGAGACATGAAGGCTGTGCTCTATCTCAACAACTCATGGGAATGGAGCGGCGGCTACGGCTCCTATCTCGAGTGGGCCGGCAAAGGCAAGGCACCCGTGCCCGCAATCGACGGCTATAACACCTATTGCGACTATGTGGCTCAGTTTGTGACCAACGACTCAGCCAAGAAAATGGCAGCCGACCATATCAGAAAAATCGTGGGCAGAACCAACAGCATCACCGGCAAGCCCTATACCGAATCTCCCGCCATCATGTCGTGGCAGATAGCCAACGAGCCCCGCGCCTTTGCCAGAAACTCCGTGACCCTCGACAGCTTCTATGAGTGGATCACCTCGACCGCCTCGCTCATCAAGAGCCTCGATCCCAACCACCTCGTGTCGACCGGCAGCGAAGGCTCGGTGGGTTGTGAGGGCAACCTCGACCTCTGGACCCGCATCCACACCTATCCCGACATCGACTATGCCAACATACACATCTGGCCCTACAACTGGGGCTGGGCCTCTAAGAGCAATCCCGACGGAGACCTCGACCAGGCTATCGCATACTCCTATCAGTATATCAAGGACCACGCCAACGCCCTTGCAGGCCGCCGTCCCCTCGTGATCGAAGAGTTTGGCTATCCCAGAGAAAACGGTCAGTTTGCCGTGACCTCAGCCACAGGCTCACGCGACAAGTTCTATGAATTTATCTTCTCGGTGGTCGACACAACCTCGATGGTCAACGGCTGCAACTTCTGGGCATGGGGCGGCGACGTTGTTCCTCCCCACGCCGACGCATGGCAGAAATGGGATCCCTATACCGGCGACCCCGCTCAGGAGCCCCAGGGTCTCTACTCGGTGTTTGCAACCGACTCGACCACCATTTCGCTGCTCAACAAATAAATAGTCTGACGGCGTGACTCTTCCACGCCCTGCACTACCCATACGGCATTACAGCGGCGCGAATATTCGCGCCGCTGCTTCGCCCGGGTTAAAAAAAATTGTTTAATTTTGTAACTCTAATTTTTCACGCTAATGGCGCAGGTTAAACCGAAAAAAGCTCTTGGCCAGCATTTCCTGACCGACACCGACATTGCCCGTCGCATTGCCGACACGCTCCTGCCCTACAAGGGGTTGAGGGTTGTGGAGGTAGGCCCCGGCATGGGTGTTCTCACCCAATTTCTCGTTGAGGCAGGCCATGATGTCACGGTCATTGAAATCGACCGCGAAAGCGTGGAATATCTCAAAAACCGGTTTCCGCAGCTCTATAGCGATGGGAAAATTATTGAGGGCGACTTTCTCACCACCGACCTCAACGAGCTTTTCCCCGGTCCGGAGCCGATATGCGTCATAGGCAACTACCCCTATAACATCTCCTCTCAGATTTTCTTCCACATTCTCGACTATAAGGACCGGGTGATATGCTGCTCGGGAATGCTTCAGAAAGAGGTGGCAGAGCGCATCACTGCCCCCGAGGGCAACAAGACGCGCGGCATACTGAGCGTGTTGCTCCAGGCATGGTATGACGCCGATTATCTCTTCACGGTGAGCGAGCATGTGTTCAACCCGCCTCCCAAGGTGAAGAGCGGCGTGATAAAGCTGGTGAGAAACGATGTCACCGACCTCGGCGCCGACCCGCGCCTGTTCAGGCAGGTTGTCAAGACCACCTTCGGTCAGCGCCGCAAGATGTTGCGCAGCTCCCTGCGCCCGCTGTGGGGCACCGCTGCTCCCGCCCCCGCCGATCACCCCCTCCTCTCCCTTCGCCCCGAACAGCTCTCGGTGGCCCAGTTTATTGAATTGACCAATCTCGTAGCTTCAACCCGTCGGCAACAATGAAAGAGTTTACCCACAATGACATAGAGAATATCCGCCGCATAGTGGCCGAGCGCGACACCGAAGCCGCCAACCGCGAGCTGGCCGAACTCCACCCCGCCGAGATAGCCGAGCTCTATCAGAGCCTCGACCTCGAGGAGGCGGAATTTCTGTTTTCGCTCCTCGACGACGACATAGCGGCCGATGTGCTGATGGAGCTTGACGAGGAAGACCGCCGCAAGCTGCTCAGCTCGATGCCCGCCGAGGATATTGCCAAGCAGTTTATCGAACACCTCGACACCGACGACGCCGTTGACATTATCCAGGAACTCGACGAGGAAGACCGCGACGAGATTCTCTCCCACATCGACGACGTTGAGCAGGCCGGCGACATTATCGACCTCCTCAAATATGACAACGACACCGCCGGCGGCCTTATGGGCACCGAGATGATCGTGGTCAACGAAAACTGGAGTATGCCGGAGTGTATCAAGCAGATGAGGATGCAGGCCGAGGATATGGACGAGATCTACTATGTCTA
>CAYLMR010000119.1:0-4780 GCA_964384885.1 uncultured Bacteroides sp. | reverse complement strand
AGCGCTACCGCCGTCAGGATGCCATCGGCACCCCCTTCTGCATCACCGTTGACCACCAGACTCTCGAAGACAACACCGTGACCCTGCGCCACCGCGACTCGATGGAGCAGCAGCGTGTAAACATCGCCGACCTCCACGCCCTGATCCACGACTCAGTGTCGATTACCTCACTCCTGCGCCGCCTCGGCTGATTGTCTCTTTCCCCAATTTTCCACACATGAAGAAATCTATCAGAAACCTCATTCTCCTTCCCCTGTTGGCCCTGCTCGCAATGTCGGTCAGCTCGTGCAACTACAACTCGCTTGTCGACAAACAGCAGGCTGTAGAGCAGTCGTGGGCTGAGGTGGAGAATCAGTATCAGCGCCGCTCCGACCTGATTCCCAACCTCGTGGCCACCGTCAAGGGCTATGCCTCCCACGAAAGCGAAACCTTTGAAAAAGTTACCGAGGCACGCGCCAAAGCCACCTCGATCAACATCACCGCCGACAACCTCAACGAGGAAACCCTCGCCAAGTTCCAGCAGGCGCAGAACGAACTTTCATCGGCCCTCAAGAGCCTCCTCGCCGTGTCGGAAGCCTATCCCGACCTCAAGGCCAACGAAAACTTCAAGGACCTTCAGGTGCAGCTCGAAGGCACCGAAAACCGTGTCACCACCGCACGCTCACGCTACACCGAGGCCGTGATGACCTATAACAGCGCCATCAAGAAATTTCCCACGGTGATCTATGCCGGATGGTTTGGCTTTGACGCCAAGCCCCAGTTTAAGGCCGAGGAAGGAGCAAGTCAGGCTCCCAAAGTTGAATTCTAACCCCCTCTCCGTTTATGAAACAGATTCTCACAATCATAGCCTCGTTTCTAATGCTCTCATGCCTGTCGGGATGTCTCGGCAACGGCGAGTGGGAGAAGTATGAAACCTGGCGCCTCGAAAACAACAAGTGGTATGAGTCGATGGTCAATCTCCACGACTCTGACGGTAACCCCTATTTCAAACGCCTTTCACCGTCGTGGAATCAGTCGTCGGGTGTGCTGATTCACTATTTCAACGACCGGTCGCTCACCGCCGGCAACCTCTCGCCGCTGATGACCTCTACCGTTGATGTGAAATATCTCGGCCGCCTCTACAACGACCAGGCTTTTGACTCATCATATCTCAACACCGCCGACTATGGCGACAGCATCTACCGCACCCAGCCCTATCAGAACATCGAAGGCTGGCAGATCGCTCTCAACGATATGCATGTCGGCGACTCGGCCGAGGTGATCATTCCCTACACCCAGGCTTATGGTTCGAGCGGAACGACAATGATTCCTCCCTACACCGCCCTGAAATTCTACATCAAGCTCGTGGGCATCCCCGCCTATGAGATCGCTCCCGAAATGATCGGCGACTGAGCCGGCAACCCCCTCAGCGACGGCGGCGGAAAAACTCCGTGACCAGAGCGCCACACTCATGAGCCATCACTCCCGGAGTGACGGTTGCCTTGGGGTGGAACGGCATGGGGTGGAAGGTTGAATATCCCCTCTTGCTGTCTGAAGCTCCGTAGACTATCCTTCCTATCTGTGCCCAGGCGATGGCGCCGGCACACATCAGGCAAGGCTCCACAGTGACATAAAGTGTGCATCCCGGCAGGTATTTTCCGCCGAGGGTTCCACACGCCGCCGTAATAGCCTGAATCTCGGCATGGGCGGTGACATCGTTGAGCGTTTCGGTGAGATTATGACCGCGCCCTATCACAGTGCCTTTCGGACCTACAATGACGGCTCCGATAGGCACTTCTTCCATTTCGCCCGCCTTGCGGGCTTCGTCAAGGGCCATGGCCATAAAGCGGCGGTCGTCGCGCTGCTGCTGGGTGGAGAGCGGGGTGTTGTCGGGTTGCATAGTGAGGGGGTGTGGGGATTATTCCTTGCCGGTGAGAATTTTCTTGATGTCGTTGAGCTTGTTGAGCGCCTCGACGGGGGTAAGGTTGTTGATGTCGGCCTTGATGATTTCATCCCTCACCTGGCTGAGCACCGGGTCATCGAGCTGAAAGAATGACATCTGAACTCCGCCACAGCTCTGCGACAATGTCTCGGTGGGAGCCTTGAGCCCCGCCCCTTTTTTCTTGCCCGACGCGGTGACCTCGCGCGACGATTCCCCTTCGAGCTGTTTGAGCACTTGCGAAGCCCGGTCGACAATCACCCTCGGCATACCGGCAAGCTTGGCCACATGTATGCCGAAGCTATGCTCGCTGCCCCCCTTGGCAAGCTTGCGCAGAAACACCACCTTGCCGTCGATTTCCTTGACCGACACGTTATAGTTCACCACCCTCGGGAAGCTCTTTTCCATCTCGTTGAGCTCATGATAGTGGGTTGCGAAGAGGGTCTTGGGATGCTCGGCGCCATGCTCGTGGAGATATTCCACGATGGCCCACGCTATCGAGATGCCGTCATAGGTCGAGGTGCCGCGCCCAAGTTCGTCAAACAATATCAGCGACCGTTGGCTCATGTTGTTCATTATCGAGGCCGCCTCGTTCATCTCAACCATAAAGGTCGACTCGCCGAGGGCAATGTTGTCGCTCGCGCCCACACGGGTGAATATCTTGTCAACCACTCCGATATGCGCGCTTTCAGCCGCCACGAAACATCCTGTCTGGGCCATCACGACGTTGAGCGCCGTCTGGCGCAGCAGTGCCGACTTACCCGACATGTTGGGGCCGGTGATCATCAATATCTGGTTGGAGTCGTTTTCAAGCTCCACGCTATTGGTGATATAGGGCTCTCCCGGGGGTAGTTCGCGCTCTATCACGGGGTGACGGGCCTCAACAAGCTTGAGAGTGAGCGAATTGTCAACCACCGGGCGGTTATAGCGGTTGTCGCGGCTCACGGCGGCAAATCCCGCCAGCACGTCAAGGCGCGCTATCAGTGAGGCGTTGAGCTTTATCACCCCCACATAGTCGGTCACAAAGGCCACCAGCTCGTTATAGATGCGCGCCTCAATCTCGGCGATGCGCTCCTGGGCGTTGAGAATCTTGGTTTCATATTCCTTAAGCTCCTGGGTGATATAGCGCTCGGCATTGACGAGAGTCTGCTTTCTGATCCAGCTGTCGGGCACCTTTGCGCGATGGGTATTGGTGACCTCGAGATAGTAGCCGAACACATTGTTATATCCCACCTTAAGGCTCGGTATGCCGGTGGCCTCGGCTTCGCGGGCCTGCAGCTTCACCAGATAATCCTTGCCCGAATAGGCTATCTCGCGCAGCTCGTCGAGCTCGGCGTCGACATTGCTCTTCACCACCTGCCCGCGGTTGAGCGCCACAGGGGCATCCTCGACCACCGTCATGGATATGCGCCTTCTCACATCCTCAAGCTCGTTGAGCTGACCCGCAATGGCGGTGAGGGGTTCGAGCCCGGCCTTCATACAGAGCTCTTTGATGGGCGCCACCACATCGAGCGACCGGCTCAGCTGGCCCATCTCGCGGGGGGAGACCCTGCCCACGGCCACCTTGCCGGCAAGTCGCTCCATATCTCCCGCCTGGGCCAGCAGCGCCACGAGCGCCTCATGCAGATCGGGCATACGGAAAAAATGTTCCACCACGTCGAGGCGACGGTTGATCGCCGCGGGGTCTTTTATAGGGAAAATAATCCAGCGGCGCAACAGGCGTGAGCCCATCGGAGTGAGCGTGCGGTCGATGACATTGAGCAGCGAGCGCCCCGAATCGGCCATGCTGGTGAGCAACTCGAGATTGCGCACCGTAAAACTGTCGAGCCTCACATATCTCTCCTCCTCTATGCGCGACAGCGAGGCGATATGACGGGTCTGGGTATGCTGGGTGCGGTCGAGATAATAGAGTATGGCGCCGGCGGCCACAATGCCTTTCTCCAGGCCGTTGATGCCGAAGCCTTTGAGCGACCCTGTTTCAAACTGCTTGAGCAGGCGAGTCATGGCGGTGGGATAGTTAAACACCCAATCCTCCATCTCGGTGATGAGAAACTTCGAGGTAAAGGTCTCGAGGGTCTGCTTGCGGCGTCCCTGCTCCACCACCACCTCCTTGGGGCCGAAATTGGTGATCAGCTTGTCGACATAATCGGGAGTGCCCTCGGCGGTGAGAAACTCGCCGGTTGAAATATCCAAAAAAGCCACTCCCACTATATTATGGTCGCCGAAATACACCGCCCCGAGAAAATTATTCTCGCGGTGGTTGAGCAGATTGTCGCCCATCGACACGCCGGGAGTGACAAGCTCCGTTATGCCCCTCTTCACCAGCTTTTTGGTGAGCTTGGGGTCTTCGAGCTGCTCACAGATAGCCACCCTCTTGCCCGCCCTAACAAGACGGGGCAGATAGGTGTCGAGCGCATGGTGGGGAAATCCCGCCAGCTCGACCGACTGGGCGCTGCCGTTGGCGCGGCGAGTAAGCGTGATGCCGAGAATTTCTGAGGCGGTGATGGCATCATCGCTGAATGTTTCATAGAAATCGCCCACTCTAAACAGCAGCACAGCGTCGGGATGTTTCTGTTTCATCTCGAAATACTGCTTCATCAACGGGGTCTCAACTATCTTCTTAGCCATATTCTAATGATGGCCTGCCGGTTGGATAATTAAAGCTCCGGCTCCACCACCGCCTGCAAAATTAACTAAATTTCTCCAATCCCCCACCCCCTCACCCCCTCTTATTTCACCCACCCCCCTCCTCCAACCCCAAATCTCCCCTATCCCGCCGCCCGCATTGGCGCCGCCCACAATGTACGGAGGGTGTTGCAGAACTAGGCGACCGGATAGGCTTTGAGAATTGAATATTTGGAT
>CAYLMR010000118.1:0-5053 GCA_964384885.1 uncultured Bacteroides sp. | reverse complement strand
ATACCGCAAAATTAGCAACATTTTCCCCATCCCCACCCCTCCCAAACCTAAAAAAATCCTTAATTTTGCAGGAATAAAAGAGTAATAACGCGGTAATTTGAGTAATTAGTCATGGAGACCTACGGACTTATAGGTTTGAAGCTCGGTCACAGCTTCTCACGCAAGTTTTTCACCGAGATGTTTCTCAGAGAAGGCATCGAGGCCGAGTATCTCAATTTTGAGCTCGACGATATCGGTGAGCTCATGGAGGTGATTGCCGAACATCCTCATCTCAAGGGGCTTAATGTCACTATTCCCTATAAGGAGCAGATTCTGCCCTATATCGACCGTCTGAGCCCCGAGGCGGAGGAGATCGGCGCGGTCAACACCGTGAAGATCGTTGGAGATACCGCCACGGGTGATTTTTCGCTCGAGGGTTATAACACCGACATCATCGGCTTTAAGGAGAGCATCTCGCCGCTGATACCCGAGGGGGCCGGGAAGGCTCTCGTGTTGGGCACCGGCGGAGCGTCGAAGGCTGTTATTGTGGCATTGCGTCAGCTGGGGATAGAGCCGCTGCAGGTGAGCCGCACAGCCGCTCCCGGGCGCATCACCTATGACGATCTCAAACGTGACCCCTCGCTGATAGAGTCTCACCCCGTGATTGTCAACACCACTCCGCTCGGCATGTTTCCCGACGTGGATTCGGCGCCCGACATCCCTTATGACTATCTCACGCCGGCCAATCTCTGTTATGACCTCGTGTATAACCCCGACCCGACCCTGTTTATGACCAAGGCCGCGACGATGGGGGCGAAGATTTGTTCGGGCCTGGCGATGCTCAAGGGGCAGGCGCTCGCCTCATGGAAAATCTGGAACAGCGACACGTCAGCCAAGTGATAGACCTGCTCATTTCAATCGGCTCAAACCGCCGGAGCATCGGCGGCGTTGACGCGTCGGCCAAGGTGAGGCAATGTCGCGGGGAGCTTGACCGGCTCGCTCCGGTGGTGAGCACCGCGGGGGAGAATGACGCCGAGCCGCTGATGAGTTTCGCCGCCAAGGGGGGCTTTGCCGCCAGCCCGGTGTTGCCCTACGCCAATGCCGTGGCGTGGGTCAGAGCCGCGGCGCCACTCTCGCGGGAGGGGATTGAGCGGATATTGAAGCAGGCCGAGGCCAAGCTTGGCCGTCGCCGTCCCGCGCCCGAGGTGGAGATTGATATTGACTTGCTGATGTTTGGCCGCGAGATAGTGAGGGAGCGCGATTTTGAGCGTTATTATTGCCGTGTGCCTGCCGTGGTGTCGATGATCAAGGGAGAAGCTGCCGCGCTGCCTCCTTGGGTAATGGCGCTGATGCTGCCGGCGGCGTTGACTTGATGGGGAATAATAAAAGGAGTCAAGTCAAAGTGACTCAACTCCTTTAATATGGTTGTCTTACCTGGATTCGAACCAAGACAGGCAGAACCAAAAACTGCAGTGCTACCATTACACCATAAGACAATCCTATGCACCTGCGGGATAAATCCGGCGGTTTGCGAGTGCAAAGTTAGGAGTTGTTTTTGATGTATGCAATTTTTTTACCTGATTTTTCCGAGTTTTTTCGCGAATCTTTCATTTGAAAAATCCGGGAGTATCAGAGTTAGATTAAAAACTAAACCTATCAGTTGCGTTTTTCATAGTTATTTCTTAACTTTGCACTAAGAAAAATGTTTATACTATATGAAGTTCGTAAGGGTAATACCCAGATACAATCATCTGTGGGCTGTCAAAGCTCCTGATGAGGAAGTTGATGAGCTAACTCTATTGTTTCGTAAATGGAACAATGCCGAGTATCTCCTCGACTTCTTCATGGAAAATTTTGAGGATTTAAAAAGCTACTTCAAGATTGAACGGCTTGACCAAGCAGTAGAAGATACTTTTGAGGATGCTGAAGCTCTTGAAGAAATGATACTCGAATTTCCTTATACTGAAAATCTTGACGAGCTTTTCAAGCCGCTGGATATTACCGATACACGAATGTCGGAATTAACAAGAGAGAAAGCTCGCAACTGGGACCGGCAACGTCACGCAAGTTGGCTCAGAATTTATGCTATAAGACTTGAGCCAAATGTATATGTAGTTACAGGTGGCGCAATCAAGTTGAGCCGGACAATGCAGGAACGTGAGCATACGGCACTTGAACTTGAAAAGCTAAACCGTTGTAAGGCTTATCTGAAAGCCAACGGAGTTTTCGATCAGGATAGTTTTGTTGAACTTACTAATGAAGAATAATATGGCAAGTAAGGCTATAAAGTTTTTGGAATCACATGAAGGGGAAACTCCTTCACGTTTTGCTGAGGAAGCAGCTTGGCGTAAAGAAAATGCAAGCTGGCTTCGTTGGTCGCGTCACCTTGCCGTAACCCTTATTGGCTATATGCAGGATAACGGATTGAAGCGTGCCGATCTGGCCTCGAAACTTGGTGTCACCCCTCAATATGTCAGCAAACTTCTCTCAGGTACGGAAAATCTCAGCTTTAAGAGCATTGCAAATATTGAGGATAAGTTAGGCATCAGCTGCCTTGTTATGGTGAATGCCTGAAAATAAAGTGATTTAAAATTCAAGAACTACCCCCAAGAGTCTGACAAGGTTCTTGGGGGTAGTTCTTGATGGAATAACCTTTTTGGGGTTATAAATTTCTGATTATTTTGCGATGAGGAGGAAGTGGTTACGCTTGCCGCGCGACACGAGGATGTATTTGTCGTTGAGCAGCATTTCGGGGGTGACGATCAGCTCGGGGTCGGTGGCTTTCTCCTTGTTGACCGAGAGGCCGCCCTGCTGGGTCATCTTGCGCATTTCGCCTTTGGAGGGGAAGACGGGAGCGCCTTCGGTGAGCAGCTCGATGAGCTTCACGCCGCCGTTGATTTTCTCGCGCGATACCTCAAACTGGGGCACACCCTCCATGATTTCGAGCAGGGTGGCTTCGTCGAGATTGTGGAGCGCCTCGGTGGCTTTGGGGTTGAAGAGAATCTGTGAAGCCTCGACAGCCTTGTCGTAGAGCTCGGCAGAGTGAACCATCGTGGTGATTTCTTTGGCGAGGCGGTGCTGCAGGGGGCGTTTGCCGGGGTCCTGACGCTGCTCTTCGATAAGGGCTTCGATCTCCTCTTTGGGGAGCTCGGTGAAGATCTTGATATATTTCTCGGCGTCGGCGTCGGAGACGTTGAGCCAGAACTGATAGAACTTATAGGGGGAGGTGTATCTTGCGTCGAGCCACACGTTGCCCGACTCGGTTTTGCCGAATTTGCCGCCGTCGGCCTTGGTGATGAGGGGGCAGGTGAGGGCAAAGGCTTCACCGCCGAGGGTGCGGCGAATCAGCTCTGTGCCGGTAGTGATGTTGCCCCACTGATCGGAGCCTCCGAGCTGCAGACGGCAGTTTTTCTCGCGATAGAGGTTGAGGAAGTCGTAGCCCTGAACGAGCTGATAGGAAAACTCGGTAAACGACATGCCCTGCTGAGACTCGCCCGAGAGGCGTTTCTTGACAGAGTCTTTGGCCATCATATAGTTGACGGTGATATGTTTGCCTACGTCGCGGATAAAGTCGAGGAATGAAAAGTTTTTCATCCAGTCGTAGTTGTTGACCATCTCGGCGGCGTTGGGCGCGTCGGAATCAAAGTCGAGGAACTTGGCAAGCTGAGCCTTGATGGCTTCCTGATTGTGGCGCAGGGTCTCCTCGTCGAGCAGCTTACGCTCCTGGCTCTTCATCGAGGGGTCGCCGATCATGCCGGTGGCACCGCCCACGAGGGCGATGGGCTTATGGCCTGAGCGCTGGAAATGTTTGAGCATCATCACGCCCACGAGATGGCCGATGTGGAGGGAGTCGGCGGTGGGGTCGATGCCGAGATAAGCTGTGGTCATCTCTTTTTCGAGCTGTTGCTCTGTGCCGGGCATCATCTGATGAATCATGCCGCGCCAAGTGAGTTCTTCAATAAATGACATTGTCGGGTATAAGGAATGATTGATTATTTAATTTTGGGGAAGGTGAGGGGCGCCGCGTCTCAGCTGAGGGCTTTGATAGAGCGGGTGAGGGTGGCGATTTTCGACTCGGCGTCGGCCAATTTCTTTTTCTCGGCCTCGACCACGGCTGCGGGAGCCTTGTCGACAAACTTCTGATTGGAGAGTTTTTTCATCACCGAGTTGCGGAAGCCTTCATAATAGGCGAGGTCTTTGTTGAGACGCTCAAGCTCGGCGGCGGTGTCGATAGTGTCGGCAAGGGGCACATTGACTTCGACAGTGCCGACCATAAATGAGGCATCGGCGGGATTTGACTCCTGATTGTGGGTAATCAAAGAGATGTTGGCAAGCTTGGCGATAACGGGGTCCTGACGCTCGTCCCATGAGCCTATAACCTTGAGCTCGAGGGCCTGACGGGGTGAGATCTGCTTTTCGGCGCGAAGATTTCTCACGGCGTTTACAACCTCCTTGGCGTGTTCCACCAGGGGAGCGATGTCGTTGGCCACGGCTGTGGGCACCGGGGTGGGGGCATACATTATCGACTCTCCCTCGCGGCGCTCGCAGAGGTGCTGCCACAGCTCTTCGGTGATGAAGGGCATGAAGGGGTGGAGCAGGCGCAGCAGGGCGTCGAAGAATGAGAGTGTGGCCTCGAGTGTGGCGGGGTCGGAGGGGGTGCCATAGGCGGGCTTCACCATTTCGAGATACCATGACGAGAACTCGTCCCAGAACAGACGGTAGAGCTCCTTGACAGCCTCCGAGATGCGGAATTTCGACATGAGGTCGTTGATCTCGACGATCGACTCGGAGAGCTTGGCGTCAAACCATTCGATGGCGCGGCGGGCCGATTCGGGCTGAGCAACCGAGGCGTCGGTTTCCCAACCTTTCACGAGGCGAAACGCATTCCAGATCTTGTTGCAGAAGTTGCGGCCTGTTTCACAGAGCTTGGTGTCGAAAAGAATATCGTTGCCGGCGGGGGCGCAGAGCATCAGGCCCACTCTCACGCCGTCGGCGCCATAGGTGTCGATGAGGCCGAGGGGATCGGGCGAGTTGCCGAGCTGCTTCGACATCTTGCGGCCTATCTCGTCGCGCA
>CAYLMR010000117.1:0-5190 GCA_964384885.1 uncultured Bacteroides sp. | reverse complement strand
TCGCGGTTGCTTTGGCGGAAGGAGAGGGAGGTGATGGAGCTGAGGGCATATTTGCGCTTCATGCTGTCGAGCTGACGGGAGAGGAGCTTCTGTGAGGGCACGCCGTGGCATATGATGTCGACTATCAGCAAGTTGTCGGGGGTGTGGTCGCCAAACATGTTTCTCACCGCCGACGACTGGCAGGGTGTGCCGACAAACATTACCCTCTTTCCCGCTTTCACATCCTTGCGGAGCTGCGTGAAGATGCCCTTTGTGGCGCTCTGCACATATTTCGACCCTTGGGTCAGGGCCAGCCCCATGAGGTCGGTCACCCTGATATGGCATACATTATAGGGATCCTGACCCGAACAGCCATACAACACGCCACCTTTCTCCAAAATTAGTTTGCCCATCTCATAGGCCGCTCCACCCGATGTGCTCGTGGTGTGGATCTCGTCGCTGCGGCTCCAGCCGGCATAAGCCTCCGAAGGCTCTGCCTTGGCTCCCCCCAACATCGGGCAGACCCTTTCGCACAATCCACACTCCACACATCGCGCGGCGTCGGCCTCTGCGTAGAAATATCCTTGGCTGTCGGCCTTCATGCTGATGCACTCCTTCGGGCAGAGGTCGGCACAAGCGCTGCAGCCGCAGCATTGACTCTTATCCTTAATTCTTATCACGATTATTTCTTAATCATTTCGGCCAAACAGTCGGCGAAACACCGATTTCTTTTCACCGCGGGTTTCACCAACGAGACCGTCGCGGTCCACTCCCTCGGTTATCATGCGGTAGATGTCGCCCCAGTCGGGCAGTCCGCCGAGGTTGCGGTCGTCAATAAAGAGGTCGGCCGAGATTTTGCGGTGACTGTAGCCGTCGGGGTCCTCATCTATCCCTGCGTTTACGGCATGAAATTCCACTCCCCCGGCGCGGCAATATTCCACCGCCTCATCGAGTAGCCTCCCCTCTCTCACGGTCCACAATATGAGGTAATGGCCGTCGCTCAGCAATTGCCTGAGCGTGGCGAGGGCAAAGGGGCGTTCCTTGCCGATGCGCGGATAACGGTGCTCCACGATTGTTCCGTCAAAATCTACGGCTATGATCATCAGTCTGCAGTGTTGATAATTTCGTCGACAGGCAATTGCGGATAGCGTAGCATGATGCTCTCCAGGCCTATCGTAATTCTTTCTTTGGTGTCTTGGCCGGCCTCAGAGCTGTAGATGGCTCGCTTGAGAAGCTCAACCAAACCGACACACAGGTCGCTGACGCCCACCGCCCCGCTCCTGAAATAGCGTGGAGCAAACCGGCTCCCGATCTCGCTGAGGGTAAACATCACCCCCTCGGCGGTTTCCTCAATCCTCCCCGACGCCATCTCTTTCTCAAACCCGGCTACGAGCGGCTCCAAGGTTTTGACTATCGCCATGGCCTCAAGGTCATTGGCAGGAGTGAAGAAGTGGCGGGCTATTTCCCTTTCGGCGGGAGTAAGATCTGTCTCAGGGCAATCGGTCATCTTCACGCGCCACTCCACAAACTCCTCGGCGTTCTCAAAGCTCTCCTTGCTTATGCCTCCTATCGCTACGGTCATGTTGCCGATCTGAGTCACGAGCTTACGGTCGCGGTGGAGTCTCACGATATATCCCTCACACCCTTTCAGCTTGCCCGAGGTAATGCGTATGCGTTGATGTCCGTCGGCATAATAGTCGAGCGGATTGAGCATAAACCTAACCTCTTCCTCCCCTATCGCCGAGAGCTTCATGAAGTAGCTCATCTCTCTGTCGGAGATTTCGGCCACGCGGCCCGTGGCATAGTCTTTGGTGAGGTTTAACGCGGGGAAGTATTCCCCGAGGTAGCTCTTCACTTCCTTAACATCGCCATGAATGAAGATGAGCCCCGAGATCGTTGGCAGTTCCTTTTTCGTAACTTTTCCCTTTGCGCGCCGCTGATACACTATGCTGCGGTGAACAAAGGTCTCAAACCTCTCCCTGAGTTTTCTGTCCACCTCGTCGATGCTCCTGCGGTGGGTGAACAAAAACACCCAGTTTGATTCAGTCAACACTCCCCTTTCCGACAGACCTGTTTTTCTGTCGGAAAATGATTGTTCCTCATCCTCTCCATGACGAGTATCTAAGCTATCCAGCGACATCGATGCTCATTCATGTTTATGTTCTGTTACCCCGCTCTCTCCATCCGGCTTCGTTGCCCCTCCGGGATCTCTCGGCGGGCCTTCCACGAGCCGCCGGTGAGCCTCCCGCTCGTCGGGGCAGTTCCTCACCACATATCCGTAGATGCTGCGGTAGATAATGCCGTGGCGCTCGGCTATGCTTTTGAGCGACTCGGCGGTGGTGGCATATTCCCTTATCAGCGGGGCATATTTCTCGGCCGATGACCTCTTTACCAGCCTGCCGTTGGCGAGCCGCGTCATTCCCTGGCTTGCCGCGAGGGCGGGCTCATGGGTCTTGAGATATTCCCTGAAGATTTCAGGATTAAGCCCGAACTCTGCCGCCACCTTTGCCACCGGGCGGGGATCGGTTTTCAGGCTCTCTATTGCGTCGGCATATTTTGTGGCCGTTGATTTGAGAAAGTGCTTTGTGCCTTGCAGGTCGGGGTCACTTTCGCCGTCCCACTCATATCCGCGGCGACGCAGTTTCTCTCCACGGTGCCATTGATGCAGGTAGCCGGCAAAGCCCGCATAGGGCACATGAGTTGCGGCCACAATGTCCCGGATGGTCATGCCGGTGGTGCGGAAAAGTTCGAGCGCATCGGCATATTTGGCTTGAGTTTCAGGCTTGGGGCCATAGAGGTGACCGTTGCCCGACAGCTTGCCCGGCTTTCTGTGGCCCACTTTCTTCACCGAGCGTTCCCTGAGCTGCTCCTTGTGTTCTATCACCGCTTTGTGATAGAATCTGAGGTGCTGACTCAATCCTCCCGGCGAAACGTCACACGCCTCGGCAACTTCGCAAATCGTCATCTCGGTGTCGCGATACATCTTCACGGCCCGGGCATAGGTCTCGGCACACTCCCTACGCGCCCCGCGGGGCTTATTGTCGGCAAATCCGAGCAGGGCGCGCATTCGCTCGCGGTTGGGTATCACGTCCTGATAGTGATACCTCAGCTGGGCGGCGAGGCTCGCGGCGTTGAGCCTGAACATCCCGGCTATCTGAGAGATGTTATATTCTATATAGGCGAGATCCGAGCAGGCCGAGATAGCATCCTTATATTTGGCATAGGCCACCGCCGACTGGCCGCGACGTTTCTTCACCTTCACCGAGAAATCATCCTCCCTCAGCCCATATCTCTTCAGCAGCAGCTCGCGGTGATACCTCGCGATATGATTGCTCAGACCGGCCGGAGTGACCCTGCACCGCTTGGCTATCATACACAGCGGCATCTCCGACTCGGCATACATCTTCACCGCGTCGGCATACTTCTTGCTCGCCGCCTTATGAGGCATACCGGCAGGCAGAGTAGCGACGCTTGCCATGCAAGTATCTGCGGCGCCAGCACGCTTCGGCAACTCTGCCTCAACGCCCTCCGCTCTATATGTCCGCTTTACCATTTCCGTCATGTTCACCATACTGGTTATCATAGAGTTACCTTATCTCAAGGAGCCTGTCAAAATAGACTCTCTTAATAAGAGATTTGCTGCTTTTTCAACTTCGTAACTGCCAACAAAATATAAGTTGGGGGGAGGATTTTTTGCGCAAAAAGTGAGAAAATGACACGCTTTCCGCCCCTGTCTGACAAATTTTTTTAACATTGCCAAACCCCCTCATATCAAATATATTTGCTAATTTTGCGTTGAATTTGAGACACTCTTATTAAGAGATCATCGCCTGAAGAGAGGCTGCGAGCGGCAGCTTTCGCCTGCTTTCAACCCCCGCCAAATCCCGCCAACCCCCGCTCAATCTCGATAAATCTCGATAAATCTCGATAAATCTCGATAAATCCTTCGCCAAGAGAAAACCGGCAAGCAGGTAAAAGCGTTAAGCTATAAAAAAAGCTATGACTATGGAATTCATAACCGAAAAAGACAGAATCTACGCCAACGATCAGGCGGGCAACATGATCGCGGAGGTAACCTTTCCGACCGTCGACGGCGTGTCGTATATCGACCACACATTTGTAGACCCCTCGCTCAGAGGTCAGGGCGTGGCAGGAAAGCTGGTTGAACTCGCCGCCAAAGCGATCCTCGCCGACGGCAACAAGATTGGCGCCACCTGCCCGTATGCCGTAACGTGGTTTGAGCGCCACCCTGAGTATCCGGTGGTATGCTCCGGTCTCCCCGCCTGCAAAATCCGCCCCAAACGCCCCCAATAACACTCTCCCCTAATCCCGATCAATCCCGCTCAATCGGGAAAATCCCGCTTAATCCCGCTTAATCGGGAAAATCTCGCTTACTCTCGATAAATCGGGAAAATCTCGATAAATCCCAAAAATCCCCAAAACCCTTGCGGGAATAAAAAATACATGCTACCTTTGCAGCAAAATCCCGCAAGGGGTTCTTTCACCGACTCGCAAAGGGTTGAGACATATTTAGAAGTTTAGAGAAACTTTTTGGGCTTGATTTGCCTCCAGGCATATTCAATTAATCAATACCGACAGCCATTATTGTGCCCTTACGCCACGGCTTAGGTAACGAGAACATTGAAATGCTTTTTTTTTATCTAAACTTCTGATAAATATGAAAGAAAATCTCAAAATCAAGTCCACCTCCTCACTCCGTGCCCTCGAATCGTTTGCCGCTACAGCCTCGGCGCTCTCCGAGATCCGCCGCAGCCAAGCAGCCGCTACCCCGGGCCGCAAAAGCAACCAAGCCGCCGCCCCGAGCCGCAAAAGCAACCAAGCCGCCGCCCCGAGCCGCAAAAGCGCCAAGTCAACCGGTTCCCGCCGAGATCTTCCTCAGATAGAGCGCGACATCCGCGCAATCTTCAGCGCAATCTCCTCTCAAATCGAAGAGGGTTTCACCGTCAAAACCTCTCAGGACGGCAGCGGCCTGTCGGCTAAATGGACAGCCTCTATCTTCCGCGACGCCGACCTCGAGCTTAAGAAACCCAACCCGGTGGTGATGTATGCCTTCTATCCCGACCCCGTCAGGGCCGACCGCCTCGGCTCAGTCGCCATCTATGGCAGCGAGCCGTCGCTCTATAAGTCGATGATCGACCGCTCGGGCAGCTTCTTCGGCCGCAAGGTCGCCCGCACCTCGCTCGAAATGGG
>CAYLMR010000116.1:0-5320 GCA_964384885.1 uncultured Bacteroides sp. | reverse complement strand
TGATCGACCTTCTCGAGCCTTACAGCAAGGGTGGTAAGATCGGTCTGTTCGGTGGCGCCGGCGTGGGTAAAACCGTGCTTATCATGGAGCTCATCAACAATATCGCCAAGGGTCACAACGGTTTCTCGGTGTTTACCGGAGTAGGTGAGCGTACCCGTGAGGGTAACGACCTTCTTCGCGAGATGATCGAGAGCGGCGTTATCAAATATGGCGAGAAGTTTGCCGAGGGAATGGAGAAAGACCAATGGAACATCCATGATGTTGACATGAACGAGGTGGAGAAGAGTCAGGCAACCCTTGTGTTCGGTCAGATGAACGAACCCCCGGGCGCACGTCTCCGCGTGGCTCTGTCAGGTCTCACAGTGGCCGAGCAGTTCCGCGATCAGGATGGCGGCGGCAAGGAGATTCTGCTCTTTATCGACAACATCTTCCGTTTCACCCAGGCGGGTTCAGAGGTGTCGGCACTTCTCGGTCGTATGCCTTCGGCTGTGGGCTATCAGCCTACTCTCGCCTCTGAGATGGGTGCTCTCCAGGAGCGTATCACCTCAACCAAAAACGGTTCGATTACTTCGGTTCAGGCTATCTATGTGCCGGCCGACGACCTTACGGACCCTGCTCCCGCAACAACTTTCAGCTTCCTTGACGCCACCACGGTGTTGAGCCGTAAGATTGCCGAGCTCGGTATCTATCCCGCTGTCGATCCCCTCGAATCCACTTCGCGTATCCTCGACCCCAACATCATCGGTGAGGAACACTATAATGTGGCTCAGGCTGTGAAGCAGCTCCTCCAGAAATATAACGAACTTCAGGATATTATCGCCATTCTCGGTGTTGACGAGCTCAGCGACGAAGACAAGCTTGTTGTAAGCCGCGCCCGTCGCGCCCAGCGTTTCCTCTCGCAGCCCTTCTTTGTGGCCGAGCAGTTTACCGGTCTCCCCGGCGTAATGGTGCCTCTGAGCGAAACCATCCGCGGATTCAAGATGATTCTCTCGGGCGAGATGGACGAATATCCCGAGCAGGCCTTCCTCAACGTCGGCACCATCGACGATGCCATCGAAAAGGGCAAGAAACTTCTTGCTCAGGTAAAAGCCTGATAATTCCTTAGATATTATTAAAGTTTAAATCAACAGTTCACACCTTAGATTGCTCTCACAATGAAGCTCAGAATTATATCAGCTCAGGACATTCTCTTTGAAGGGGATGTGGCCGTGGTTCATCTCCCGGGTTCGCAGGGAGCATTTACGGTGTTGCCCAATCACGCCGCGATTATCTCAACGCTCACTGCCGGCAGTCTCGTGTTCCGCACCCCGGAGGGAGAGGAGCAGACTATCGACATCGAAGGGGGCCTTGTTGATGTAAACCATAATGTAGTCTCCGTGCTTGTGTCATGACCCACTGACCGGATTAATTAACGACAGCTGTAAATGAAATCATTATCGCTACATAAACTGCTCCTTGCCCTGATGTTGCTCATATCGGCGACAGTGATGCCTGTGAGTGTAAGTGCTTCGGTGTCGGATGAGCCGGTTGATGCAATCATTGACGATGCGGAGAAAGATGTTCACGACGTTGAGAAGAAGATCAGTCCCAAGGATATAATTTTCGATCACCTCGGCGACGGATATGGTTGGGAGGTGCCTTTCAACCATCACAAGCGCATCCCTCTTCCCGTGATTGTCTATGATGACAAGTCGGGTCTCCACATCTTCTCATCGAGCCGTGTCACCGGCGGACAGGATTATGTTGACGGTGATGTCACATTCCGCATCGCTCCCAAGGGTGAGAAATATGCCGGAAAGGTTGTTGAGGTAATCGACGGCGAGGTATATCGCCCGATAGATGTCTCGATCACCAAGAATGTCTGCGCACTTTTCATCGCTGTTATTCTCGTGATATGGTCGGTGCTTGCAGTTGCCCGCTGGCACAAGACTCAGGGCACCAAAGCTCCACGCAAGTTTGTAGGAGCAATGGAGTTTCTGATTACCTTTATTTATGACGGCGTGGTTAAGCCCACCCTCAAAAACAAGTCGATGAAGTTCGGTCCCTATCTCCTCACCGTGTTCTTCTTCATCCTCTACATGAACCTCCTCGGCCTGATAGTGATATTCCCCGGCGGTGCCAACCTCACCGGCAATATCGCCGTCACTCTCGTGCTCGCGGTTATAACCTTCCTTATCACCAATATTTTCGGCACAAAGCATTACTGGAAGGATATTTTCTGGCCCGATGTGCCCCTGTGGCTTAAGTTCCCCCTCCCCATCATGCCTCTCATCGAGGTGTTTGGAGTGTTTACCAAGCCTGCGGCACTCACCGTGCGTCTCTTTGCCAATATGATGGGCGGTCACATGATCGTGATTGTGCTCACACTCCTTATATTCATCTTCGCGGCTATGGGCGCGGTGGTAACCGGCATGACAACTGTTGTTTCGGTTATCTTCTCGGTGTTCATGCTGCTGATAGATGTGCTTGTGAGCTTCATTCAGGCCTATGTGTTCACCCTCCTTTCGGCTCTGTTTATCTCGTTTGGCCAGGAAGACGGCCATGCCCATGACAAAGCCGACCACAAATCAGCCGACAGCGGTGCAACCGCTCCGGCAGTGACCCGATAATAGAAATTAATAATCAAAACATAACCCCCCTAAATTACTATCAACTATGTTAGCATTGATTTTAGCAGCAATCGAAGGAACACTTGGTTTGGGCGCATGCCTCGGTGCAGCAATCGCAGCCATCGGCGCAGGTCTCGGCATCGGTAAGATTGGTGGCGCAGCCATGGAAGCTATCGCCCGTCAGCCCGAATCAGCCGGTGATATCCGAAGCAACATGATTGTGATCGCCGCCCTCGTAGAAGGTGTGGCTCTCTTCGCAGTTATCGTTTGTGTGCTTTCACTCTTCCTTTAATAAGCAGCTCAAGATATATTTCGCGCAGGTGACCGGACCTTTCCGGTCACGCTGCCCGAAAAGTTGACCGCCATTAAATTTTTGTCTCACTACCTCAGTCCGGAGAGCTGATTTCTAATCTCCCGCAATCCTATGGAACTGTTCACGCCCGATTTCGGCTTGATTTTTTGGATGTTTGTGGCTTTTGCCATTCTGTTCTTCATTCTTTATAAATGGGGATGGCCTGTCATAATCAAAGGTGTAGAAAGTCGTGCCGATTTGATTGACAGCGGAGTGGAATATGCCAAAAATGCCAAGGAGCAGCTTGACAATGCCCAGGCCACAGCCCGCGAATATATCGAGGAGGCCCGCAAACAGCAAGCCGACATTCTCCGTGAGGCTGACAAGATGAAAACCCAGATCATCGAGCAGGCACGCGAAGCCGCAGGTCAGGAAGCCAAAAAAGTGATGGACGCCGCCAAAGTGTCGATTGAGCAGGAGCGCAAAGAGGCTCAGCTGCAGTTCCGCAATGAGGTCAGCTCGCTCGCTATGGCAGTGGCCGAGAAGGTGGTGCGCAAACAGTTGGCCGATGATGAACGGCAGACCAAGCTGGTTGACTCGCTTATCGACCAGATGGAAAATCAAAACTGATGTTGATCTGATTGTCCTATCACGACTATGAACGACGGTTTAATTCCCCACAGATATGCCAAGGCTCTCTATGAGCTGGCAGTGGAGCGTCACTGCGATTCGGAGCTCTATGACCTCTTGAAAAATCTTGAGGCAGCTTTTAAGGCGGCTCCCGCATTGCAGTCAACTCTGGCCAATCCGTTTGTCAGCATCACCGACAAGCGTCAGCTGATTTTCACTGCCGCAGGGGCCGATGCCGCCCGGGAGACCACTCTTGCCGATTTCATCAAGCTGCTCGACAAAAACCATCGCATAGACATGGTGCGTCAGATAGCACTGGCCTATCTCGACATCTACCGCAAGGCCAACGATATTCATACCGTCACCCTTGAGAGCGCCTCCCAACTGCCCGACGGTACGATGGATAAGCTCAAGGCCCTCATTGCCCGGCATCTCGGCAAAGGCACTATGGAGCTGAACACTGCGGTCAATCCCGACCTGATAGGCGGATTCAGAATCTCGATAGGCAACGAGGTGCTCGACGCTTCGGTGGCCAACGAATTGCAGCAGCTCAAACTTGCCCTGTCTAAAACCGTTTGATTCCTCTTAACCTCTGAAAATATTTCTCTCCAACCCATTTACCATCACACCCCCTATTACCCCCGCAAATGATTAATCCCAGCGAGATATCCGAAGTATTAAAGCAACAGCTTGAAAACATCAACTCAAAGGTGTCGTTTCAAGAAACAGGCACAGTGCTCGAAGTGGGCGACGGCGTTGCCCATGTGTATGGTCTCGACAATGTGTGTGCCAACGAACTCGTGGAGTTTGAAAACGGTGTTACCGGCGTGGCGCTCAACCTTGAAGAGAGCAACGTTGGTGTAATTCTGCTTGATAATGTCAACAAAGTCACCGAGGGTATGTCGGTGAAGCGCACCGGCGAGATTGCTTCCATACCTGTCGGCGTGGGTCTGTTGGGTCGTGTGATTAATGTGCTCGGCGAGCCTATCGACGGCAAGGGACCCATCTCGGGCGACCTGATGCGTCTACCTCTCGAGCGCAAGGCTCCCGGCGTTGTGTTCCGTCAGCCCGTTAAACAGCCGCTCCAGACCGGCATCAAGGCTGTCGACTCGATGGTGCCCATAGGCCGCGGTCAGCGTGAGCTTATAATCGGTGACCGTCAGATCGGCAAAACTGCCATCGCCATCGACACAATCATCAACCAGCGCTCGGAATTTGAAGCCGGCAAACCTGTCTACTGCATCTATGTAGCCATCGGTCAGAAAGCTTCATCGGTTGCCGCCACTGTTGAGACCCTCCGCAAATTCGGCGCCCTCGACTATACCGTGGTTGTTGCTGCTACAGCTTCCGATTCAGCCTCGATGCGCTATTACGCCCCCTTTGCCGGCGTAGCTATCGGCGAATATTTCCGCGACACCGGCCGCGATGCCCTCATCATCTATGATGACCTCTCGAAGCAGGCCGTGGCCTATCGTGAGATTTCACTTATTCTCAAACGCCCCTCGGGTCGTGAGGCTTATCCCGGTGATATTTTCTATCTCCACTCACGTCTGCTCGAACGTGCCGCCAAGATTATCGACAATCAGGAAATGGCCTCGCAGATGAACGACCTTCCCGCTCCTCTCAAACCTATCGTAAAAGGTGGCGGCTCACTTACCGCACTTCCTATCATCGAAACCCAGGCCGGCGACGTCAGCGCATATATCCCCACCAACGTAATTTCGATTACCGACGGTCAGATCTTCCTCGAAACCGCCCTCTTCAACCGCGGTATCCGTCCCGCTATCAA
>CAYLMR010000115.1:0-5413 GCA_964384885.1 uncultured Bacteroides sp. | reverse complement strand
TTCAAAACGTTCTGCCGCTCGATATTTGATAATGTCAAGTCTTTCATAATACAAAATTACTAAATAATTCTGAACGCCAGACGTCTACGCGTTAAAATAGTCGCAAAAAACTGTTTTGATAAATAGAGGTAGGTGAGTTGGGGAAAAAGTGGTAACTTTGCGGGTGATATGAATGATATGGATAATCAGATTGAACTGCGGCGGGAGGATGTTACGCGCTACATCACTCCGCTGCGCGAAGGCGGGTCGCTGCCGGCTCTGGTCGAGGCGGCCGACGGTTTCCGCTATGTGCTGAAGTTCCGCGGAGGCGGCCACGGCTCAAAGGCTCTCGTGTCGGAGCTTATCGGTGGCGAGGTGGCCCGTCGCGCCGGTCTGCGCGTGCCCGAGCTGGTGTTTCTCGATCTAGACGAAGATTTCGGGCGCACCGAGGGCGATGAGGAGATTCAGGATCTCCTTCAGGCAAGCCGCGGGCTTAACCTCGGGCTGCATTTCCTCAACGGCGCTTTTGCGTGGGATGTGGCGGTCAACAAGCCTGACCCCCTTGAGGCTTCGCTGACGGTGTGGGTCGACGCATTTCTCACCAATGTTGACCGCACTTTCCGCAACACCAACATGCTGTTGTGGCATGGCAAGGAAATGTGGCTCATCGATCATGGCTCGTCGCTCTATTTTCATCATAACTGGCAGGGCTGGGAAAAAGCTGCTCTCTCCCCATTTCCTTATATAAAGGATCACGCCCTGTTGCCTCACGCTTCGATGCTTGAGGAAGCCGACAGGATATTGCGTGAGAAAATCACGCCCGAGTTTATCGACAGCGTGGTGGCGCTATTGCCCGACACATGGCTCACTCAGGCCTCAGAGGAGGTGTCGCCCGACGAGCAGCGCCGCGTCTATGCCGAGTTTCTGAAAACGCGTCTCCAAAATTCACAAATTTTCGTAAACCATGCCATCAATGCCCGAAACCAACTTATATGAGTATGCCACGGTGCGCTTCGTGCCTGACATCGAGAGAGAGGAATTTCTGAATATCGGCGTGGTGATGATGTGTAAGCGCCGGCGCTGGCTCAGATGCCGCTTCCACATTGATGAGGAACGAATCCTGGTGCTTTGGCCCGAGACCGATTGCCGGCTTCTGGCCCGGCAGGTGGAGTCGTTTGAGAAAATCGCGGCCGGCGAGAGGTCGCCGATAGGGGAGCTTGAGGCTCACGAAAGGTTCAGATGGCTCACGGCGGTGAGAAGCGCTTGTATCTCAACCTCACGCCCTCATCCGGGCCACACCGAAGACCTCGAAAAGACATTTGACTATCTTTTCGACCGGCTCGTGAAATAATAATAAGGAGGAGGAGGAGAGTCAAGCCTCCTGAGGCAGAGCCGAGGCGATGGTAGCGCGGGTCTGCTCGATGAGCTTGGGCATGTCGTAGGGCTGACCATCGGCGGCGGGATAGATAGGCTTATGGATGGTGAGGCGTATTGTGCCGGGCACCGGGAGAGTCTTGAATCGCGGCAACACGTCGAAGGCGCCGTCGATTGTCACGGGCACTACCGGCAGGCGGAACTCCGAAGCCAGCATATAGGCTCCGCGCTTGAAGGTGTGGAGGCGACCGTCGAGAGTGCGCGCCCCTTCGGGAAACACCACCAGCGACATGCCGCCCTGAAGCTGCTTTTCGGCTCTCTCCATGGTGTGGCGCAGGGCTGCGGGCGAAGACTTGTCGACATATATCTGATGAGAACATTCGCAGGCATATCCAACAAGGGGAATCTTGCGGAGAGAAGCTTTCATCATCCATCTGAAATTGTGGCCCAGATAGCCGTAGATTGAAAAAATATCATAGGCGCTCTGGTGATTGCACACAAACACATAGCTCGTGGAGGGATTGATGTTGTCGCGCCCCGTGACCTTTACCCTCACGAAGGCGAGCAGGCAGAACAGGCGCGACCAGTAGACCTCGGGCCAGTAGCCCCACCATTTTCCTCCGCCGAGAGCCGAGGCTATGATGGTGGTCAGGGCGGTGATAATTGTTGCCACAAGCATTATGGGTAGCATTATTACAAACTGATATATGCGGTAGAGAATCATCATGGGGTAGAAGTGATATTTGGGGTGTGGAGAATGTATTTTCGGCAAAATTAGCAACGATATGCCAAAAAAGCAAGCCGCGGTAAGGGCTATGTGCAAAAAAATGCTTAACTTTGCGTGCAATAAATCCGAAACATCATATTCCACTATGTCATTTATTGAAGATAGAGTTAAAATGGACGGTCTCACTTTTGATGACGTTCTTTTGATTCCCGCTTTTTCGGAGGTGTTGCCCCGCGAAGTGGATCTTACCACCCGTTTCTCCCGTAGAATAACCCTTAATGTGCCTTTTGTGTCGGCAGCGATGGATACGGTGACCGAAAGCCGTATGGCGATCGCCATTGCCCGTGAGGGAGGTATCGGTGTGATTCATAAAAATATGAGTATAGCCGAGCAGGCGCGTCAGGTTCATGCCGTGAAGCGTGCCGAAAACGGCATGATCTACGATCCCGTGACTATCAAACGTGGCAGCACGGTGGCTGACGCCCTCGCCATCATGGAGGAATATCACATCGGCGGAATACCCGTGGTTGACGACGAAAAGAAGCTCGTGGGCATTGTCACCAACCGTGACCTGCGTTTCGAGCGCGACCAAAACCGTCTCATCGACGAGGTGATGACCAAGGAAAACCTTGTGGTAACCAACCAGTCGACCAACCTCGAAGTGGCTGCTGACATTCTGCAGCGTCACAAAATCGAGAAGCTCCCCGTGGTTGACAGCGAAAACCATCTCATCGGCCTCGTGACCTATAAAGATATTACCAAGGCCAAGGATAAACCCAACGCATGTAAGGACAGCTTCGGCCGTCTGCGCGTAGCCGCCGGCGTAGGTGTGACCAACGACACCATGGAGCGTGTTGACGCTCTCGTCGAGGCCGGCGTCGACGCTATTGTGGTCGATACCGCCCACGGTCATTCAAAAGGTGTGGTGGGTGTGCTCCGCGCCATCAAGGCCAAATATCCCGAAATCGACGTAGTGGTAGGCAATATCGCCACCGGCGAGGCCGCCAAATTTCTCGTTGAGAACGGCGCTGACGGCGTGAAGGTGGGCATCGGCCCCGGCTCTATCTGCACCACCCGCGTGATTGCCGGTGTGGGTGTGCCTCAGCTCACTGCCGTTTATGACGTAGCCAAGGCTCTTGAAGGCACCGACGTGCCCCTTATCGCCGACGGCGGCATACGCTATTCGGGCGACATAGTCAAGGCTCTTGCTGCCGGCGGATATTCGGTGATGCTCGGCGGAATGTTGGCCGGCACCGAGGAATCGCCCGGCGACACCATCATCTTCAATGGCCGTAAATATAAATCATATCGCGGCATGGGCTCGCTCGAAGCTATGGAAAAGGGTTCAAAGGACCGCTATTTTCAGGGCAATGTGACCGATGTCAAGAAACTTGTGCCCGAAGGCATCGCAGCCCGCGTGCCTTTCAAAGGCTCTCTCTATGAGGTTGTCTATCAGATGTTGGGCGGTCTGCGCTCAGGCATGGGATATTGCGGCGCCCGCAATATCGAGGCTCTCCACCACGCCATGTTCACCCGCATCACCAACGCCGGTGTGGCCGAAAGCCATCCCCACGATGTGGCCATCACCAGCGAGGCTCCCAACTATAGCTCCTCTTCCCGCAATAGTTAAGTAAGAATTGAAAATAATGTTGAAAATTAGCAGAATAAGTATTTTTTTGCATAATTTCAAGTGAGTCTATTTTTCTTTGTGAGTCGAATATCGACATATGCAAGGATGTTGAAAAATTCCGGAATCCGAGAGGGACTCCGGAATTTTTTTTAGTGAAAATTTTGTGACAGCGAAAACCATTTTGATTGACGCGGTGTTTTAAAGATGAAGCCCGATGAAACACACGGTTTCAGAGATTCACAAAATTCTTTTAACAACACACTTCATCACTGAAAAATGAAATCCTTTATCCGCAAAATATTATTTCCTCTGTTTGCAAGCTTCATCATGATCTCGATTGCAACCTCATGTTCAGGCAGCGACAGTCAGGCCGCCGAAGCTTATGAGGAGGCTGAAAAAGGAAATATGGACAAAGCTCTCGAACACGCATCTGCCGCTTATGAGAACTATCAGGCTCTCGACCTGAAAGACCTCTGCCGACTCTCTGCCACCTATGCCGCTCTTGCCCTCACCAACGGTGATGAGGAACTGGCCCACAGATTTCAGGTGTGCTATAAGGCTTCTCTCCAGCGCGACACCGCCGAGGCTGAAGCGATCTACCGCTCCTTTGATCCTCAGATGGCCGACGGCCTTGCCCTTATCAACGGCTTGCTCGACAACTCCGGCTCCTATTCCGACGGAGTGACTTCCGAAAACGAAGTTGAAGATGCCGTGACAACAACCGCTGTCTCAGAAAACTGATAAGCCGGTAATTCTCTCTCCGATAATTGATTGACAACTCATTTGTTTCTGTTAGATATTGTTATAGATTTGTTATTGTTTGTTACTTTTGTAATGTTTCATGTGGTCGATGCCTGTGGAGGTGTTGGCTACATGGCGTTATATGGCAAGTGACTCCGGTAGCAATCCCCCCGTCCTGAAAAATCAAAAAAACACTCCCGAATATGAAAACAGTTAAAGACACCCTGCTCGACCGCCGCTCCATACGCCGCTATGAGCGCGAGATGATTCCTGAAAAGAAAATGGAGATGATCTATGAAACTATCCGCAACACCCCCACCTCCTACAACGGTCAGCAGTTTTCGGTGATTGATGTCACCGACCCCGACCTCAAGCTTGCCCTCTATGACATCATAGGCCAGAAGCAGATCAAGACCTGCTCACACTTTCTGCTCTTCCTCGCCGACTTCCACAAGATAACTCTCTTTGCCAAGATGAGAGATGTCGACATGCCTCCCTTTACCTCTACTGCCGACGGCGTGATAGTGGGAGTGGTCGACGCCGCCCTCGCCATGATGAGCGCTGTGGTGGCCGCCGAGTCGGAAGGTCTCGGCACCTGCTGCATAGGCTATGCGCGCACCGCCAACCCCGAGGCTGTGAGCCGCGCCCTCGGACTGCCCGACGGCACATTTGTGGTGTGTGGTCTGGCTCTCGGCATTCCCCGCGAAATGCCCGACCTCAAACCCAAGCAGCCCAAGCAGCTGATGATATTCTCAAACCGCTATCCCTCTGACGACCAACTGCGCCCGGCCCTTGACGCCTACGACACCGAAGTAAGCCTGTGGAACCGTCAGCGCGCCGGCACCCCCTCCGAAAACGACTGGGGCAACCACATCATCTCCTACTATCGCGAGGCCATGAGCTACGAAATCCTCAAAGCCCTCCGCCGCCAAGGCTTCGACATCACCCAATAATCCCCCGGT
>CAYLMR010000114.1:0-5473 GCA_964384885.1 uncultured Bacteroides sp. | reverse complement strand
GCTTTTCGATTTCGGGCGGCTTCTTCTTCTGTGTAACGGCTGCTCACAATGGCAGTCGTAAGGAGAGGATGCCTTAACAATTGGAAATTGCCAAATACTTCAAAAACCTGATTCCCTATCTTTATCGTGTTTGCTCTCCTGAACAGATCCGGATAAATGACCGTCATAAGCCGGCGCCGGGGATTGTCGGAGACATATCGCCTCAGCCTGTTTGCCATATTCTCATCAAAGGCTATCCTGTCATTAAATTTCGGATTGAAAAGCGAAATCTCACTTGGTGTGTAATACAGGTCATGCCAATCTTTGGAACATCTGGATTTAAAAAGACCCACATAATATCCGAAATCTTTAGGTAGCCATTCTTTTACACGCCACATTATATGCACATGATCCGGCATAATCACATAATTCTCCACCTCAAACTCTTTCCTATTGTTCAGATCAAGAATTTGCGCCTCAATAATCCGTCCTTCTTTGGTGAGGAGGGTGCGGGGAGGATTATCCTCACTTCCGGGTGTTCCGCATAAGGAGGAGAAACAACCCACCGAAGGGTTCTTTGTGATAGTGATCATATATCGGCCGGGAGCTCTATAGTTATGAAAGTTAGCTCTTCGGCAACTATGGGGCTTATGAGGCCGATAATAAGGAGGGAGATTGTCCCTGTTTTTAAGATTATCCGGAATCATTGGAAGAGAATAAAATAATACTTCGCTAAATCGAAATTTAACGAAGTATTAATTAAGAAATTAACAGGGATGATTATTTGTTGACGCAGAAACGGTCGATGCCGTCGCGCAGGAAAGCCACACACTGGCGGGCGGCGGCGATGCCGGCATTGATGTTGGCTTCGGCGGTCTGCGCTCCCATCTTCTTGGGAGTGAAGAGCACACGCTTGCCAAACTCGGCTATCATCTCGTCGGCGGCATCGGGACGGATGTCGGCTACATATTTGATGTCGCTTCTCTCGCGCATGGCCTTGATGAGCCCCGGCTCGTCGATCACCTCCTTGCGGGCGGTGTTGATAAGGGTGGCGCCTTTGGGGAGCAGAGTCACCAGATCATAGCCCACTGAGCCTTTGGTTTCGGCGGTGGCGGGAATGTGGAGCGACAGATAGTCGGAGGTCTTGTAGAGGTCGGTGAGCTCTTTCACCGGGGCTACGCCAGCTTCGATCATCACCTCGTCGGGACAGTAGGGGTCGAGAGCGGCAACCTCCATGCCGAAACCTTTGGCGATGCGGGCTACATTGCGACCCACCTGACCGAAGGCGTGGATGCCAAGTTTCTTGCCATTGAGCTCGGTGCCCGAAGTGCCGTCGAGGTGGTTGCGTGCGGCCATCACGGCGAGGCCGAACACCAGCTCGGCAACGGCGTTGGAGTTCTGGCCGGGAGTGTTTTCAACACACACACCGTGGGCAGTGGCGGCTTCGAGGTCGATATTGTCATAACCGGCGCCCGCTCTCACCACGATTTTGAGCTTGGGAGCGGCGTCAAACAGGTCGGCGCCCACCTTATCCGAGCGCACTATCAGGGCGTCGGCATCGGCCACGGCGTCGAGAAGCTCCTGACGCGAGGTGTATTTTTCGAGCAAGGCAAGCTCATAGCCGGCTTCGGCCACAACTTCCTTAATGCCCTCAACCGCAACGGCGGCAAAAGGCTTTTCGGTGGCTACAAGTATCTTCATTATGCTTGGGGTGTTAATGTCGGGTTGATGAAATCAATGTTTTTTCTCAAACTCGCGCATTGTGTCAACGAGCACCTGCACGCTTTCGATCGGGAGAGCGTTATAGAGCGAGGCTCTGAAACCGCCCACCGAGCGATGGCCCTTGATGCCCACCAGGCCGCGTGAGGTGGCGAAGTCGATGAACTCTTTTTCAAGCTCCTTATATTCGGGAGTCATCACGAAGCAAACATTCATTATCGAGCGGTCTTCGGGATTGACCACGGTGCCCTCAAACATCTTCGACTCGTCGATGGCGCCATAGAGCAGGGCGGCTTTGGCGAGGTCGCGGCGCTCGAGTTCCTCCACGCCGCCGAGGTCGCGGTAGTAGCGCAGGGTCTGGAGGGCGGTGTAGATGGGCAACACGGGGGGAGTGTTAAACATCGAGCCCTTCTTGATGTGGGTGCGGTAGTCGAGCATTGTGGGTATCGGGCGGTCAACATGTCCGAGGGCGTCGTCGCGCACGATCACGAAGGTCACGCCGGCGGGAGCGATGTTTTTCTGGGCGCCGCCATAGATGAGGTCATATTTCTTCACGTCGACGGGGCGGGTGAAGATGTCGGAGCTCATGTCGGCCACGAGGCGCACGGGCACATCGGGGTCTTTTCTCAGCTCGGTGCCGTAGATGGTGTTGTTGGTGGTGATGTGGAAATAGTCAACGTCGGCAGGCACCACATAGTCGTGGGGGTAGTAGGTGTAGTTGGCTTCCTTAGATGAGGCGAGCACCTCAACGTCGCCGAAAAGACGGGCTTCCTTGATGGCGTTGGCGGCCCAGGTGCCGGTGTCGAGATAGGCGGCTTTGGTGCGCAGGAGGTTCATCGGCACCATGGCAAACTGCATCGAGGCGCCTCCTCCGAGCCACAACACGCTGTAGCCTTCGGGCACGTCGAGAAGCTGCTTCACAAGCAGTGAGGCTTCATCAATAACAGCCTGAAACTCTTTTGAACGGTGGCTCACTTCCAACACCGACAAACCGGTATCGGCAAAATTTATGATAGCATCGGCTGTGTTTTTGATCACCTCGGGAGCGAGGATTGAGGGGCCGGCTGAGAAGTTATGTTTTTTCATGATGGAGATTGGTTATGGTTAGATTTAAGTTCTATCTGCAAAAGTAACCAAACCGTTTGAAAAACGCAATATGTTTTAGAACATCTATTTTGCAGCCGGGTCGATTTTCAGCTCTCGGCAAAGAGGGTTGCTGAGGTTGCCGAGGCGATTTTCACCTTCACGATGTCGCCGATACGGTGGTCGCCGCGGGGCAGGATGACAGCCTTGTTCTGCGAGGTGCGCCCTATCAGCTGGTCGGCCGAACGCTTGGCCCGCGATTCGATGAGCACCTCAAACTCCTTGCCCACGTCGGCGAGGTTGCTCTTGAGCGACAGATTGTTCTGCAGCTCGATCATGCGGTTGAGGCGGTCGATTTTCACATCTTCAGGTATGTTGTCGGGCATTGTGCGCGAGGCGAGGGTGCCGGGACGCTCGCTGTATTTAAACATAAAGGCCGAGTCAAATCCCACCTCCTCCATGAGCGACAGCGACTGTTGGAAATCCTCTTCGGTTTCGTTGTGAAAGCCCACGAAAAGGTCGGTGGTGATGCCCGCTTCGGGCACTATGCGCTTTATCGCCGCGATGCGGTCGAGATACCATTCGCGGGTGTATTTGCGGTTCATGTCGGCCAGCACTTTCGACGAGCCGCTCTGAACCGGCAGGTGAACATGCTTGCAGATATTCTTTCGCGAGGCCATGGCGTGGAGGGTGGCGTCGTCCATATCCTTGGGGTGGGAAGTGGTAAATCTCACCCTCATGTCGGGGGCTGCGTCGGCCACCATGGTTATCAGCTCGGCGAAAGTCACCGGCTTCTCATCGGGATTATCCGACTTATAGCAATAGGAATTGACATTCTGGCCCAACAGGGTCACCTCCTTGAATCCCCTCTTTCTGAGGTCTTCAACCTCGGCGAGAATGCTCTGGGGCAGTCGTGACCTCTCGCGGCCGCGGGTGTAGGGCACTATGCAGTAGGAGCAGAAATTATTGCAGCCTCTCATTATGCTCACGAAGCCGCTCACCTTGTTTCCACCCAGACGGCGGGGCAGCACATCCTTATAGGTTTGGGTGGTGCTCAGCTCCACATTGATGGCGCGGTGGCCCAGACGGGCGGCCTCGACAAGCGAGGGAAGATCGAGATAGGAGTCGGGGCCGGCCACAAAGTCCACCCCGTGGCGGTCGATCAGCTCGTCGCGCATACGCTCGGCCATGCAGCCTATCACGCCTATCACGAGCCTCTCCTCTCCGCGGCGCGCCCTCTCCTTGCGGCGCGAGGCGAGATATTGCAGCCTTGCAAGCACTTTCTGCTCGGCGTTGTCGCGAATCGAGCAGGTGTTGACAATCACTGTGTCGGCGTCGTCGATATTCTCCACAGTGTCATAGCCCACGGTTGAGAGCACTCCGGCCACAACCTCGCTGTCGGCTACATTCATCTGACATCCGTAGGTTTCGATAAAAAGTGACAGAGCGCGGTCGCCGCTGTCGTTATGTTTGGAATTTTCGTTCATAATTGTGGGTGAATTGCGCTTAAACACCGCTAAAGCTTTGTTTTAACGCATGAAAATTGGTATATTTGCCGCAAAATTACAAAATTCCCGCCACACAGGCCAATAATCATTCATTATCAGATAAAACCTTATACTTATGTCATTCCCTATTCTTACGCCGCAAGAAGCTGCTGAGTTGTTCCATAATGACCAGAATGTGGGCTTCTCGGGCTTCACTGCTTCCGGCTCCCCCAAAGTCGTGCCCGAGGCGATCGCTCACCGTGCCGAGGCTCTTCACGACAAGGGAGAAGACTTTAAGATAAACGTATTTACAGGCGCCTCTACCAACAACTGGGCCGACGGCGCCCTCGCGAGAGCCAATGCGCTCGGTAAGAGAACTCCTTATCAGAACACCCCCGACCTCCGCAAACGCATCAACTCACACGACTGTCACTACTTTGACCTCCACCTCTCCGAGCTGGCTCAGAAGGTGCGCTACGGCACATACGGCGACATCGACATGGCTATCTTTGAGGTGGCCGACGTGAAACCCAACGGTGAGGTGGTGCTCGGAACAGGTGTGGGCAACGTGCCTACCTACGCCCGTCTCGCCAAGAAGGTGGTGCTCGAGCTCAACGCCAAGCTCAACCCCGAGCTCTACGGCTTCCATGACATTTATCTGCCTCTCGATCCCCCCAACCGCCGCGAAATACCCATTTTCAAGGCTTCCGACCGCATCGGTGTGCCCACCGTGAAGATCGACCCCGAGAAGATCGTAGGTATTGTTCACAGCGATTCCTATGACGGCATCAAGGGCTTCACTCCCCTCGACGACACCACCCTCCAGATCGGCGCCAATGTGTGCGGTTTCCTCATCAACGAGATGAGAGCCGGCCGTATTCCCAAGGAGTTCCTTCCCCTCCAGAGCGGCGTGGGCAATGTGGCCAACGCAGTGCTCTTCGGCCTCGGCGACAGCAAGGAGATTCCCCCGGTGACAATGTATACCGAGGTGATTCAGGATGCCGTTATCGAGCTGATGAAGATGGGCAAGTGCCGCTTCGGCTCAACCTGTTCGCTCACCCTCAGCGACACCACCGAAGCCGAGGTGCTCAACAATCTCGACTTCTTCCGCGACAAGCTCGTGCTTCGTCCCGCTGAGATTTCCAACAACCCCGAGGTTATCCGCCGACTCGGTGTCATTGCCATGAACACCGCTCTCGAGGCTG
>CAYLMR010000113.1:0-5613 GCA_964384885.1 uncultured Bacteroides sp. | reverse complement strand
GTGGGCAGTTCCTCGGGCTTGACGTTGAATATCAGTTCGTCATGAACCTGCATTATCATTCTCGACTTGAGATTGAGCTCCTTCATGCGGCGGAAGATGGCCACCATAGCCACCTTGATGATGTCGGCGGCCGAGCCCTGAATGGGCGCGTTGACGGCATTGCGCTCGGCATAGGCCCTCACCGTGGCGTTGCGCGAACTGATGTCGGGCAACATGCGCCGCCTGCCCATCACCGTTGTGGCATAGCCTTTGTCGCGGGCATTGCTGATTGAGCCTGAGATATATTCGCTGATGTGAGGATAGGAGGCGAAATAGCCTTCGATGAGCATTTTGGCCTCCGCGCGCGGAATGCTCAGCCGCTCCGAAAGACCAAAGGCCGAGATGCCGTAGATAATGCCGAAATTTGCGGTCTTTGCCTTGCGGCGCATGTCGTCGGTCACCTCATCGGGGGCCACATGATAAATCTTGGCGGCGGTGGCGCGGTGGATATCCTCGCCGTGACGGAACGCATCGACCATATCGGGGTCGCCCGAAAGGTCGGCCATCAGCCTCAGCTCAATCTGCGAATAGTCGCAGCTCATAAACAGGTCGCCGGGGTCGGAGACGAAGGCGCGCCTTATGCCGCGGCCGTCGTCGGTTCTCACCGGAATGTTCTGGAGATTGGGATTGGTCGACGATATGCGGCCGGTAGCGGTTACGGTCTGATTATAAGTAGTATGAATCTTGCCCGTAGCGGGATTGATAAGCGCGGGCAGGGCGTTGATATATGTGCTGAGGAGTTTGCGCAGGCCTCTTTGCTTCAATATCAGGTCAACGATGGGATAGCGCGAGGCATAGCGCGACAGGATTTCCTCGGTGGTGGAATAGGAGCCGGTTTTCTTGGTGCGCTTGGCGTTTTCGTCGATTTTGAGTTTCTCAAACAACACCTCTCCAACCTGAGAGGGGGATGAGAGATTGAAGGTGCAACCCGCAAGCTCATAGATTTTCGCCTCTATGAGGTCGATGCGGGCGGTCATCTCTTTTGAGAGCGAAGCGAGCGCCTCGGTGTCGATTTTCACGCCGGTAAATTCCATTTCGGCCAGCACCTGAATCATCGGCAGCTCCACATTCTCAAACAATTTCACTATCTGCTCACCCTCGGCGGCCAATGCCTCGGCGAGCGGCTGTCGGAGCATGAGGGCGGCGCGGGCGCGGCGCACGGCCTGAACGGGCGTCACGGGGCGCTTCTCATCCTTGTTGCCCTCCTCGTTGTCGGGAGAGTAGTTGGAATGTAGATAGAACAGGGTGAGCTGAGGCAGCTGATGTTTCTTCTCGGGATTGATGAGATAGTGGGCCACCGAGGTGTCAAACCACGGCATAGTCATTTCGAGGCCGTAGGCCCGGAGAGTGACATAATCTCGCTTCAGGTCATGGCCGGTGAGGATTGTCTTTCGGTCGGCGGAACAAAGCAGGGGGCGCAGAGCCTCCAGAGCCTCGGGCGAATATTCCGCAAAATAGAGCCGGTCGGGCGAGAGCGCCAGCCCGATGCCCTTGATTTTGGCCGAAACTGCCTCATCGCCCATAGCAGCCAGACAGATGCCCACAGCCTCCTTCTTCATAGCCTCGGTGACAACAGTGCGGAGCTTCTCCAAATCATTCGACCCGAGGGTCTCGAATGTGATGTCGGTAGCGGCGGCAATCTCACTCTCGGCGGGGAGGTCGAAGAGAGAACCCATGCCGAACTCCAATGCGGGAGCTGCCACGGGCTCGGCCTTTGTCTCGGCCGACGAGGGGAGGCGCCTGAGCATGGTGTTAAACTCCAGCTCCTTGTATATCTCCCTCAGCTTGTCATAATCAGGCTCCTCGCGGGTGAAGCAGGAGGGGCACACCCCCTCGGGCAGAGGCACCGAGGTGCATATAGTGGCGAGAAACTTCGAGTCGAGAATCTGCTGCACATTATTCTCGATCTTGGTTTTCAGAGCGCCTTTAAGCTCCGAGACATGCTCGATGAGATTTTCAACCGACCCGAAGCTTGCTATCAGCTGCACGGCGGTTTTCTCTCCCACGCCGGGACAGCCGGGAATATTATCGACCTTGTCACCTTCGAGCGCGAGCAGGTCGATCACCTGCAAGGGGTTGCTAACGCCAAACACCTCACACACCTCCCTCGGGCCTCTCAGCTCATAGCCTCCCCCCTTGGAGTTGGGGCGGAATTGCACCACATTGTCTGTCACCAGCTGGGCGTAATCCTTGTCGGGGGTAACCATATAGGTCAGAAATCCCTCCTTCGACGCCTCATGGCTCAGCGTGCCTATCACGTCGTCAGCTTCATAGCCCTCACACTCCACCATCCTTATACAATAGGCTTCGAGTATGCGCTTGATATAGGGAAGGGCCGCGGTTATATCCTCGGGCTGCTTCTCGCGGTTGGCCTTGTAAGCCTCAAACGCCTCATGGCGGAACGTCGCGCCGTGGGGAGGGTCAAAACACACCGCTATGTGAGTGGGGTTTTCCTTGCGCAGAAGTTCGTCAAGGGTGTTGCAGAATCCGAATATCGCCGAGGTATTGAATCCCGACGAGGTAACTCTCGGCGAGCGTATCAGAGCATAGTAGGCGCGATAGATAAGCGCATAAGCGTCGAGCAGAAAGAGGCGGGGTTGCTGAGTGGATGCCATTGGGTGAGGATTATAGGTTAGAATTTGCGGAATTTAAGGATTGTGTGATCAGGCTTGCGGAGCACGAGGGTGTGACTGTCGAGGGTTTCGACCTCAAACACCGCTGTCACCGGAGTTGACTGCTCTATGCCCCAGTATCCCAGCCAATGACCTTCGAGAGGGAAGTTGAGGGTGAGCAGTTTATTCTCCTTGTCATAAACCATGTTGCCCCCTATCAGGGCACCGGAGCTTGAGGTGAGGTCTACCACCCGCGAGGCAAACGAGTAATATCTCCCGGTCACCTCGCTGACGCTGCCGTCGGGGCTGACAATCTCCATGAGCTGCCATTGGGCTTCGAGGTCGCGGTCGTAGCTGAACCTGAAGCTGCAGCCCGACGCCGCAGCCATTATCACCGCCACCCAAAGCATCATGAGCGCTCTGAGAGCGGCCCTGCGGCCAAAGGAATTGTTGATCTGAGTTATCATAGTCGGTAGAGATTGCTGATTATTTAAATATGCCTGAGCGGCTGACGGTGAGACTTGCGCCGAAGCTGTGGCCGAGCAGGTGACCGCGGTCTATTCCCACAGCCAGACGGGCCTTCCACCCCGGCAGACGTGCGGGCTTGACAGAGGCTTCGACCAGCATGTTGAAATTGCTCAGCACTGTGGGGAGGGGGTGCTTATATGTGCCCCAGCCCCGGGTATAGCTCACTATCAGGCGATAGTCGAGCCAGAAGAGCGGACTCCCCTCCATGGCGAAATGGTGGGTCTTGATGCGGTTGCACTTAAACGACAGCTCGCTGTCGGCATAATAGGCCGGCGAAATCACCATCGGGTTGCCGATGCCCATGCCCCAGTGCTGCCAGCCGCGATAGGTAGCGTGGTTGTAGTAGTCATCGCGGCCGCTCACCTGGGTAGGCACGAGGTCGGTCTTATCCCAATATACCGGGCCGCTCTGGTCGCAGGTGTTGAGATATTCATACACAATGGTGCTCACAAAGCGGTTGCGGGGCAATCGCGCTTCCATGCCCCAGAGACCGTCTTTCCATGGATATTCCCAGAATATCATCGACTGGTCGTCGAAATAGTGGAGCCAGTAGAGTCCTATGCCCCAGTCGGAAGAGGGGGTGAAATTGAGCCGCGCGCTCCATTCTCCCACATGATTGCCCGAGATGTTGGTCTGATCGACCTTTGGGCTGTCGTCACCACCCGACATCGGTATGAGCACCTTGAAGAAATCCTTGGCGCCGTTGGGAAAGTTGGCCACCACGCTGTCGCCTATCATCACCTTTCCGCCAAACTGAGCGGCATGGTCGAGCCCGAATTCAAGTTCAAGCGGGAACTTATCGGGGCGACCTATGCGGAATCTTATCCCCTTGGAGTGGAACAACACATTCTTATTATACAGGCCTATGGTGTCGGCGGCGGTTTTCTGCCAACGCGAATCGCTGAATATGCCATAGCTGAAATAGCCTTTCAATCCCCACCAGCCGTTACATCCCGGCACATTGAGATAGCGGGGCATTTCGATTCTCAGCTGAGGAATGGGGAGCGAGTTGCCCGAAAAGACCATATCGCCGGTCGAAAGCCGCTGATTGACCAATCGGTCGCGGACTATCCTGCTGCCGAGACTCACCTCAAAAGCACGGTAAGCGGCCGCCACATAGAGCTGACGGGCGAGGAAAGGCGACTCGGTGCGCCACGAGCCGATGAGATCGGCGCCGAAACCCCACTCCACCCTGCGGGTGCCGAGCGCAACGGTCTTCTCGACCTCAGCCCTTACGAATCCCTCGTTTTTCTTTGCCGAGCCGAGGCCGTAGCGGTTGGTGGTGAGCCAGAAAGGGGTATGCGCGCCGGTTGAGAGCGACACCTCGGCCTCGAGCTCCCATTTCACTCCGGCGGGAAATTTCTCCTTATCCCCGTCGGAGGCGTTGGCCCTCAGGCCTATGGTCACAGCCGCCAACAGAGCGGCACATAATAACTTCATTCTTTTCACATCTTCTGAAATTTGGTGGGGCTCATGCCGGTGAGGTGTTTGAAATATTTGCCAAACGACGACTGACTCGTGAAATTGAGGTCATAAGCTATCTGCTGAACATTCTTTCCCGAAAATCTCAGCTGACTCTTTGCCTCGATAATCACATATTCGTCGATCCATTCGGCGGCACTCTTGCCCGAAGCCTGCTTCATGAGCATCGAGAGATATTTGGGCGAGATGAATAGCTTTGAGGCATAGAAGGCCACGCTGCGCTCACGCTTGAAGTTTTCATGCACCAACCTTATGAAGTCGCGCACATAGGTGGTGCGCCGTCCCGGCATTTCGTCGCGCTCCTCCACCGGCAAACGGTTGTGTCCGAACTGCATCAGCTGGTAGAGCATGGCGGCTATAAGGCAGCGCGATATATTCCTTATATATATAGCCTGGTCATTGCTCACGGTGTTGAGGTGGAGCAGGTCGAAAAACTTTTTCAAAATCTCAACCTCGGCAGGCACGAGCGACATCACCGGCGCATTGCTGGGAGTGATTCTCACCGACTGAATCACCGACATGTCGATATTTATATCCTTAAGAAACTCGGGCGCAAGAGCCAGCAGGTAGGCGTCAACCCGATCGCTCAATAAGCCTTTATATCTCAATATCTTGTCAGGCCCCACCACCATGATGCTATTAGGCTTGAGGGTATAGTCTACGAGATTGACCTCAACCTGAAAATCGCCCGACAGACACAGCAAAATCGACATGCCGTTCATTCTCATCGGTTTCGAGTCGATGTCGGCCTGCTGGATGTCGACATCGGTCTGAAGATGAGAAAAAAGATAATCATGACCGAAATTGCTGAACTGCTGCGAGAATTTCTCGATATGCACCAGATTGGCAAGATTTATTTCCCGTGGAATTGCCATAGAAAGCTGAAGATTGTGATGTTTTCCACAAAAGTAGACAAATTATTCCAAAATCAGCCCGTTTTTGGAATATTTCT
>CAYLMR010000112.1:0-5623 GCA_964384885.1 uncultured Bacteroides sp. | reverse complement strand
GTGAAATCAATATCATAATATTTGCCGGGAATGATGTTGTAGTCGTTAACAACATTCCCGCCCGGCATAAACTCAATGCGTCGGTATTTATTTTGCTGAGTTTCTTCTTTGTCAGAGTTCACAATTTCGAGGAAGAGCGCATTGTCAGTTGCATAAGTGCTCTTCAGATAAGGGTCAGTGTTCTGATTGATGCCCTGGGTGTTTCGGGGAAGATATACGTCGATTGTAGCGGGCTTGTCAGACATGTCGAGGGCGTAGCCTATTATTTCGTTTAATTTTACCTTATCGGTCGTAATCGGGAAGAGGTTGAGTTTAGCCTTATTGACTGATGAGGGGTATCTATGGTCTTCATCATTATAGCTGTCTGAGTCGTAAAGAATATCGGCATAGGGGATATCGGGCACATTACCCCAGTTAACAGCAAGGGTTTTGCGCTTTCTGTCCCAGCTGTTGCCGCCGCCGGCGTCACCCTCACCGTCGGTTGTCTTCATAAGCTTGAAATATAGGTGAAGCTTAGCTACATTTGGACGAAGCTTAACGTTGAAGGATCTTGTGTTGATATCAACATCTAATTTGCCGCTCATAAGGAGATGACGTTTGCCGTCGATGGTGTTCCACACATCATCGGCGTTTTTCATAGGCTTGTGAACATCCTTGATTTTTCTGACTGTGGCAGAGTTTTCGTCAGTAAAAAGGCCGGGATCGCCGGTATTGCCGATCACCACGGTAGTGAATTTACTGTTTTCCTGAGTGGGGATCAGAAAAGGTATGAGATGTTTCTTTCCTTCGCCGAGAAATTCATGATAATAAGGCATACCTACTCGGTCGCCCTTAGCGTTAAACTGCACTATCCAGAAATCGTGGAGTCGCTTCTCGTCTTCCAGAATGGTCGGGTCGACCGGCTCAACGGTGGGATAAAAATCATCATCATCCGCGCGGGAAACATTGCTTAAAGTGACCATATCCTCCACACTGAGAGAAACAGGCATCATGATTTCGCATCCCGGATCATCACTTTCATCGGGAGAAGAATTAAATAATTCATCAGCGCAGCCCGTCAGCATCAGCAGCATACACAGAATTGCTGCCGATTGGAAACGGAAAATATTTTGAGATATTCTATGCATCGTGATTTTGCTTTAAAAAAGTTTGTGAGGTGAGAAAGATGTCAATCACTTCCACCAGACTGTTCCGTCGGGAGCGGTGTTGTTGGTGTTGGCACCCCAGTCACCATTCTGGATAACCTCTCCGCTACCCCATGTGCCGTCGGTGTAGAATACCTCCACCTCGGGAGAATCTGAGATGGGGCTTGCCGGATTGGGGTCGACCGGATCGTGAACGCCCACGCCCTTAGAGAAGTCGAGGGTGTAGGAATAGGTAAATCCGGGTTTCCAGTCAACGTTGACAGGCACGGCAGCCCAGCCGTAGGCGCGTTTTTCCTGACCGGGAGGCGGGGTAGTGGTTAAATATTCATTTTTTGAAAGACGCTTTATGACCTTGCCGTCTGATTTGTTGACCAGGAGGAAAACGATATAGTCTTTAGAGTCAGGGTCGGTAGAGGGGTAGATGACATGTTGGTCGCCTTCGCGCTCGGTCATGCGTATGAGGGCGCTGAAATACATGCCTTCGCCATTGTTGGCAGGGTCGTTCTTATAGTCCCACTTGTGGTGCTTGAAGGGTATCACCATTGCCTTGCCTCCGTTGCCCATAATTGAGGCAGCGCGGTCTTTGGTGTTATGCTCCTTAGCGTTGATGCCCACCACATTGTCGCCGTCGGTGAAGACATAGTCAACATGGCCCGACACAAATGAGGCGGGAAACCACTCGCCGATGGTGTTTTCGTTGGCAGCCGGTTTTGCAACCACGGTCGAGAGGCCGAAATCAGCCTCAACAATAGTGCCGCCGATGCGCACTCCGGCTATCTCGATGTCGTAGAGAGTGGGAGCACCCCATACGGCAATATCAACTCCGCAAAGCTGGTGCTCGAAGTTGAGCTCGATGTCGGAGTAGAGGTTGAGGGTCTTTGTGCCTTCGCCGATGGCTGTCACAAAGTCAACCTGTTGGGCAATATCGGGAGCTACGCGAAACCTGGTGAGTCGGTAGTCGTAGCTGATGCCGGAAGCATCTTTTTTTGACGAGTTTGAGAAGCCGAAACACTCGGTGCCGACGCCGGCACGGCTACGCATCTCGAAATGAGAGGGATGGAAGGCGAAAAAGCGCAGATGTCCGTCGGGGTCGCCGCTATTGCCGGGCCATCGGCAGGAATCCGATCGGTAAAGACCGTCAACTTCGGGTTTCACGATCTGACCCTCGAAATGAACGGGGAGAAAACCGGCGGCGCCGTCGGCAGAGATAGCCGAGATGGTTATGCCTTCTTTCGGAATCATCTTACCCAGGTCATAATTGGCGCGGCTCGTCACGCCGGGCACACCGGCCACGAAAGAGATCCTGTCGTCGCCGTAGGTGGGATCGTAGCCGTCACTCTCACACGAGGAGAAGAGAAGAGGGAGCAGAGAGAGGGTGTATATAAGGTAGATATGTCTCATGGGATTGCGGGAAAGAGGTTTAGGATCCGGGTACTGGTAATTCGGCACCACCGCCGGGCAACCAATCCTTAACAGTGTAGGTCACGGCAACTTTGTCGCTGATCACGGCATTGCCGGCGGCGGGAGAGCCTGTGGTGACCTCAGGGTCGTGGAGGCCTATGCCCGAGGTGTAGTCGAGGGTGTAGGTATAGATTTTGCCCGGTTGCCATGTGCCGCTGACGGGGAGAGCGGCCCAGCCGAACTCTCTGATTTCGGCGCCGGCGGGTAGGTCGTAGCCGGTGGTGGTGCCATAGATTTTGCCATTCTGATCGAGGCGCTCAAGAATCTTGCCGGTTGAGGTTTCGACGGCGAAATATTCTTTGGGAATTTCGAGAGCGTTTTCACCCTGCGATAGGTCGCGGTAGGGGTAGCGCTGTTTCTCCTTAGGATTGATGCCGGCATTGGGAGGGACGTCGGTGATGCGTAGGAGCACACTGAAATACAGATTGTTGCCGGCATTGTGGCCGTCGCCTGAGGCATTCCACTCGGCGTAGGTCGAGGGAATGAGCATGGCGCAATTGTTGTGGTTGTCGATCTGAGAGCCCATGATCGTGACGGCGCCGTCGGAACTATTGGTGGGAGCGCCCATGCGGCCGTTGGGGAGGGTGACAATCATGTCGCCCGAGCGGAAGACATACTCCACGATGCCTCTTTCAACAGTCGCGTCCTGCCATGCGCCGCCGGTCTCCGAGCTGTCGAAGGCGAAAGTGCCCTTGACGCCTGCGCCGCCGATGCGGATGCCGGCGATCTCGATGTCGCAGGTCTTGTTTTTGCTCCAGGCCTCGATCTCTATGCGGCTGAGCTGATGGGCGAAAGTGAGGTTGACGCCCGAGTAAAGATTGTCAGACATCGAGCCGGTGGCATAGGCGGTGATAAAATCAACCTGGGCGGAGATGTCGGGCATAATGCAGATGTCTTTGAGCTTATAATCAAGCGCCGTGGGGGTGGAGTTGTTGACCAACTGAGCATCGGAGCCTAATTTGTCGGGAGAGGGATAGAAGGTGAAAAATGAAAGCACATCATCCTCCTTTGACATAGCGGGCCAGAGACATTCCTGGGAGGTGTAAAAACCGAGAGAGCCGGTTACCTCGACCGGCTTGTTCTCAAAGTTGGGAATCAGTTTGCCGCCTACCACCTTGTCGTTGTCAACAGGATCGAAAGCCGTGACTTGAAAATAAGGGAGATTGTCATTATCTATCACCTCAGAACGTGAGGAGAGCTCGGGGAGCGAGGTGCGGAAGATGATACGTTCGCCCTGTTGGTCAACGCGGGCGGGGGCATCATCCTGAGAGCAACCTGCCAGAACCATGGCGGCGCCGAGGAGAAAGTATGTTGATTTGATCGATATGTTCATATCCGTAAAGGGGTTTATTTTCTTGGAACAGTGGTGGAAGTTGATGAGCCGGGCTGCCAGTCGGTCACCTCGATTGAGAATTTCACCGCACCCTTGTTGATTGTGAGCGAGAGGGTGTAATTGCGGCCCGAGCTCCAGCCGTCAGGTATGGTGATCTCGGCGGTGCGTGGCTGACCCTCAGGAGTCTCAAAGGTTGTGTAATAGAGAATCATCTGGGTCGGCACCGGAGTTTTCTGATCGGAAGCCTTATTTGGCAACAGCATAAGCGCGTCGCTGTCGGTAAAGAGAGGGTATTTCTCTCCGTCCTTGGAGATTTCCCTGACATCGTCGCCGGTGAATTTAATTTCCAGATCGCCTCGGGCGTCGACAGTCCAGGCATCCATCGTTGAGGAGTCATACACATAGTCGCTTGTCATCGAGCTTCCGCCGGCCAGCGGAGCGGGGGTGACGGCAAATGTTGCCTTGGTCGGGATGTCCTTGAATGTCACGCCGGTAACAACCATCTTGTCAGCGGTGATCGACGGGTCGACATACGACACCCTGATATTGTAGTTTGAGAGTATATGACCGAAACGGAAAGTCACCGGGCTGGTGGTCGCGCCCTCGTAATAGTTGCGGCGGTGGGAGGCGATGAGCAGGTCGGAGGCGCGGCGATAGTCGTCGAGGGGATAGGAGTAGGTGAATTTCACCTGACTGTCGGCGTAGGTCATGTCGGAATATCCGGGGGCATTGGCGGGATAGAGCGCAATAAATGAGTGCTGGTAGCCCGGAATCCAGAAGCTGGTCTCGTCGTAGGTCCATTGAGAGCCGTCATATCTCACCTCGGTGGCATTGTGAATCTTCACAAGATGACTGTTGTCGGTATCGCTGATGGGGAGCATATCGCCAAACACAGCAAACGGAGAGCCTGTGAGGTTGTTCTGGCTGATGAGAGCGGCGCGCGAAGCAATCTCCGGGGTGAAGATCATCGCATTTTCGCCCACCTCAGGCTCGTCAACATCCGATTGACAGGCGGTAAGCATCCACAAGGCAACCGGCGCAATTATTAAATATATTAGTCTGCGAAATGTCATTGGAGTTAATGCGTAGCAATTGGTATTATTTCAATCAGCGGTTGCCGCAGAGCAGAGCGTAGCCGAAAATTTCTGTAAACCCTGAGCCATCGGCAGCCGGCCTTTTAATACTATATGTGTTACAAGATTAGTTTTGATAAGAAAGATATGGGATTAACCTCGCAAAGATAGTAAAATTTATTGGGTGGCGCAAAATGTTTGTCTGAGAAGTTTATATTTTCGCTGAAATATATATAAATTTAACATAATTTCCTCTCCAATATTTAATTAACGTGAGCTATCCTTAATTATGCGCCGAGAGTCCGGATTGTTGCATCATTTCACAAGACTTAAGAATCATTTACATTATTTCACACTTAAACGATAACCAAAATCAATCTCGGTTGTTATATAATCAAAAGGTGCTTGTTGATTTATGAGAGCAGTCTCATTTGCTCATACCATAGGATTTCTAAACGAATTTTTTATCTGACTAAACAGACGCCTTTTTACATAACTAATCCATCGGTAAGTCCGCCCCGGTTGTTCCATCAACCGAGGCGGCTTTTCATTTAAGCAATTTCATTGCGCAACTTTTTTATTTACGCAATTTCATTGCGTAACACAATATA
>CAYLMR010000111.1:0-5647 GCA_964384885.1 uncultured Bacteroides sp. | reverse complement strand
GAAGCAGGGGCAGGCTTTGGGGGAGAAGTCGCGGTGGCCGAAGATGCCGGCAGAGGGGTATTTTTCGAGCAGGGAGGTGAGGAGAGTGAGGAACGATTGTTTCTGAGCGTCGGTGCGCGTGTCGGCACATTTGCCCTTACGATCGAGGCCGCCCACATAGGCAATGCCTATCGAGCGGGCGTTTTGTCCGCGGCAATGCGCGCCGATCTGCCCGACAGGGCGCCCCGGCTCAATGGTGCCGTCGAGACGTATGAGAAAGTGATAGCCTATGGCGCTCCAGCCCTGAGCGCGGTGCCAGCGGTCGACATCGGCGGCGGTGACCTCGCGGCCAAAGGGGGTGGCGGTGCAGTGGATGATGATTTTGTCGATTTTACGCATAATTGAATAAGAGATTAAAAAAAACTGAGCCGCAAAATTACCCACGCTCCCCACCCGGGGCCCTGTCAATCCGCCCCCCTGCGAATGCCCCCTATGAGATAATTTCAACGGCAAACGAGGCTGAATGGAGAAATCTTTGTAATTTTGTGAATGGTTGGAAATTTTCCAACTTTGGCTTTTGAGTGACTGAAAGCCGTTAACTTCAGAGAAAGACAGTTTTAATGTATAGACGACTGATATCGTTGGTTTCAAAAAACAAGAGGATATTTTCTAATTTCTCCTATCTGGCGATTTTGGAACTGTTTTCTATTCTTGCGCCCCTCATCACCTTTCCCTATCTCGTGAGAGTGCTGGGAATGGAGCTGTATGGATGGGTTATCACGGCTCAGGTGACGTCGTTTTATGCCACGATCCTGATTGATTTCGGATTTCGCAGGGTCAGCGCGAAATATATCGCCACCGTGCGCGACAACATCGAGGAATTGAGCCGTGTGGTCTCAACCGTGATGATGTTGCGCCTCATTCTCTGGGTCATTACCTTCGTGTTATATATGAGCGTGGTGATGGTGATACCCTCCTATCGCGAGCAATGGGTGCTTTTCCTCTTTTCCTATGGCCTGACGTTAAACTCCCTGCTTCTGCCCGATTTCTATTTTCAGGGAATAGAGCAGATGAGATATACCACGATAGTGAATGTCTTTACACGCCTGGTGTTTATCCTCGCTACCTTTGTCCTGATAACCCGACCATACCAATATATATATGTGCCGCTCACCTGGTCGGCAGGCTATCTGTTGGGAGGAATCTACTCCTTATATATAGTATATAAGAAACATGAAGTGAAATTTCTTCGCCCGAGGTTGAAGGACTACCGCTTTCATCTCAAGGAAACAACCCCGATTTTTCTGAGCGATGTGATGCTCAATGTCAAGGATAAGCTAAGCTATAACTTCATGGGAGGAATACTCGGCATGAGTGATGTGGTGATCTATGATGTGGGCACAAAAATTATAAATCTGCTTGTCAAACCCACCTTTATATTCAGCAACGCCATTTTTCCCAGCATGTCGAGAAATCCCGACGTAAGGAAAACCAAAAAAATCCTGGGGTGTCTGTTTCTGCTGTCGATAGTGATGGTGATGATGGTGTATGTCTTTCTGCCGCTGATAGTTAAATTCTTTATCAACGAGGAGGTCGACATCATGCCTCTGAGAATCTACCTGCTTGTGCCGATCTTCACCGGGCTGAGCTATTATATTCCCACTGGAGTGTTTGTGGTGTTCGGGAGGAACAAATATGTGTTATATTCCACCATCTTCAGCTCGGTGAGCTATGTGATTATGCTTGCGATAATGTGGATAGGAGGCTGGCTGACCTCCATAACCAATTTCATATTGATTATGGTGGCCTCATATATGGTGGAGGCGATGTTCCGACTCTATCTGTCGGCAAAGATATTCCGTGAGCATAACGCCCTCAAAGCCTGATTGATACCTAAAGATAACGACAATAGCCAAGCCGCTCCCGGCTTGGCTGTTGTCGTTAGTTAGAGTGAGGTCAGTAGACGATCTTGATGGTGTCGAGGGGAGTGGTAACGAAATAGGCGCCGGGAGTGGGGAGAGTGAGGGTAGCGGTCGAGGAGGTGGCGGTGAGGGTGGAGAGGGTCTGGCCTGAGAGGTTGACGAGACGGATAGTGTCACCGGCATTGAGATTGGAGACGGTGAGGCGATTGCCGTCGAGAAGCGCCCGCTTGTCATCGCCGGGGCGACTGACGCTCGACTCCGAGGGCTCGAAGATGGCTGTTATCTCGGCATTGTCATAAACGGTGAATGTCAGCGAGTTGCCGTCCATCCACTCAGTCGGGAGGGTGCGGCCGTGCCGGTCAACCCATCGCGCGGTGCGATAGCCCTCGGAGGGATAGGAGAATATCACCACTTTCTCGCCGGGCAGATAGGTGGTGCGGTCGATGCTCACCGCGCCAAAATCATGATTGTTGGGCTTTACCGAGACCTTGCTCTCATATTCGGGCGAATCGGCGAGCTCAACGAGAAATTCATAGGCGAAGCGTGTCACCGTCTGGTCGGCGTCATAGGCTCCGGTGGCCTCGTCCCACGGCTCAAACCATGAGCTGTCGAAGCGCAGGCGCATGTGGGTCACCCCCTTGGGGACGTCAAAAGGCAAAACCACCTTCATCACTCCTTTGGCAACGTCGGCGTTATTGTTGTTGCGGTGTTTGCCGAGGGTGCAGAGCAGCTCGTTCTGCTTGTTGAATTTGCCGTCGGCATTATAGTCGAGATAGGCCGAGAGGAAGAGCCAGCGGAGACCTCCGGCGTCGCTCCAGTCAATCTCAAACTCGCCGCCGGGAGCCGCCTTGATGCGCCGGGGGATGTAGTTGAACTGCTTTTCGGGAAGGCCCTCGGTGGAGTAGAGGCGGGTGGTAGCGCCGTTTTGCACAAGGTCGATGGCCTTGACATACTGCTTATATGACTCGATGTCGGCGCGGTCTTTATAGTCGGTGGGAGGAATGCCCCATTTGTTTTCGACAAAGCGGGCTGTAAACGAGGCGTTTTCCTTGCCGTAGTAGGTATAGGGATTGTCGGTGCTGACACTCTTGCCCTGGGCGTCGACCCATTCCGAAAAGTCATATTTCTCGGCGGGAGTGGCGCGTATCACCACATAGTCTTTGTTGGTCACCTTGAGGAGGTCGGTGCCGTCGATGCTCACCGAGCCCTTGGCGGGGTCTTCGGTGGAGACTGACACGGTGCGCGGCTCGGTGATCAGCTCAAACACCACGACATTGAGATCGGCCACTGTGCCGTCGGTCAGGGTGATGCGGCAGGCGTGGCGCCCCACAGGAGCGTCGGCGGCTATCTTCATCACTGCGCCGGCTGAAGTCTCGGAGTCGGAGTAGCGCTTGTTGTTATCAAAATCTATGGCTATCTGCTCAACTGAGGTGCCGGCGGCATTGAGGGCGGGGGTGAAATCGGCGCCGCGGGCAACGGTGACGGTAAACTCCTCGGGCAGAGCGTTGTTGAGCCCGCGGTTGAGGTAGTAGACATTGCCGTCAGAGCCGCTCAGAGGGGAGAGATATTTGGTGAGAAGTTGCTCGGCCACCTCGCGCGAGTTGCCGGTGGCCTCGGTGGGGTAGCGGGTAGTGTTGTTGTGAGCCCAGTCCCATTCGTAGGCAAACCAGTCGGTTGACTGCATATCTGAGTCAAACCATTTCTTCCACCTCTGATAATAAAAGTCCTTCAGCATGCCGCCCCACTGACGGTAGGAGTAGTCGCGCAATCCGCCGTTTTCGCTGCTGGCGCGGGGTCCCCAGGTGGTGATGAGGGTGCGGGCGTTGTCATGTTCGAGCCATGAGGCGTCGGCTTCGGTGGTGGACGGCGACTCTGAGGCGATGGCGCGGGCCATCTCTGTCCAGTGGCCGAGCATGAAGTCGGGGTGGGTGTTGAGCAGGCGGTCAACGTCGAGCATCATGCTCAGGAAGGCGTCGCGGCGCTTCTCAAATGCGGGTGTGTCGTTGCTCTCATGAGCCTCACGGATGCCGTCGAGCAGAGCCTTTGAATAGTCGCTCATGGTCTGACGGGTAACATCGACTATGTCGTAGGAATAGTTGTTCATGGCCGATTCGCCGCCGGCGATGTTGGCGCCCAAAAGTTTATAGGCGGCTGAAATCACATCCTGAGGGTCGTAGAACAAGGTCGAGCCGCCCCATGTCGACACACTGTTGATTGTCAGGGCGGGGCGACCGCACATCACCGCCTCGTGAGGGCCCTGAAGGGCGGTGGGGCAACTGAGGGCGGAGTTTCTGAGCAGCTCCCAGGCCTCGGCGGCCTCGGGCGACTTCACACCATAGCGAGCGAGGGCATAATCCTCCATCCACGCCTTGGCGTCGGGCTTGGAGGCATACCACGGCAGCTCGAAAAATATATCATAGTGTACGCTCACCTGCTCGATAGCCTCGGGGGTGGCGCCTATGCCCTTGATGTTGGAGTTTTTGGCTTTTTCGTCGAAATATCCGTCGACAACCTTGTTGACGCGCCCCATCATGCCGGTGCGGCCGCCGAAGTTGTTGAGGGTGCAATAAACGGCGTCGTGAGATTTATAGGTGTTGAAATGGGTGTGACCGTCGCTGAAAAGGTCGAGAATCACAAGCTTGCCTTTCTCCACCTGGTCGAGCACATTATACTGGTCGTTGCTCCACTGCCAGAACTGAATCACCCACTTGGCCTCGGGGTTGGCGGCGAGCATGGCGTTGCCGATGGCGCGGTAGGCCGAGGGCACATCTATGCCCGAGGTGTTGGCGCCCTCGTGGAAGGGGTCCATCGAATAATAGGCCGAGATGCCCATCAGCTCCTCGAGCTCCTTGTAGTAATTGGCCGACACCTCGGCAAAAGCCTCGCTGTTGGGGTCGAGGAGGTGAGGGCGTGTGAATCCGCACCATCCTCCCTGGGCTTTGGTGCGATTGCGGGTCTTCTTGTAGAAATTGTCGGGCACCGAGCCGCTGTAGCCCGGTATCACCGGCTCAATGCCCAACTCGCGCTCGCGGGCAAGAATCTTGCGGGCAAGGTCGGCCTGACGCTCATACCACCAGTCGGGGTTGGGACCACCCCAACCCTGCAGGTTGTTCATGCCCCACCAGGCCTGAAAACAGGGGCCGGCCACAAATGCGTCGGCCTCGGCGGGGGTGTAACCGTAGTGTTTGGTGAGCAGATTTCTCCACACCACGTCGAGACCCACTATCTGGAGCGGCATGTTGATGCCGTGGAGGGCCATCCAGTCGATCTCCTTCTGCCAGCGGTCCCAGGTCCAGGTCGACATCGAGTAGCTCAATGTGCAGTAGTTGAGATAATAGCGGTAGTCGGCCGAACACTCGTGAGACTCATCGCCTGAGGGAATGGGGAGGGTGACTTTCGAGAGGTCGGTGGTGAGATTGTTCCACGACAGGTTGATATGCGCGTAGTGGTTGAGATACCAGTTTATGCCGGTGGAGACCGCCGACATCGACGAGCCCTTCACCGCCGGTTTCCCGCCCTGGGAGGTAATCACAAATCGCTCCTTGCCGTTGGCGCTCAGCGACGGATCGACATCGGTAACTATCAGTTTACTCGCGCCGGGGCCACCTATACGGTCAAGAAAATCGGTCAGAGCCTTGGCCTGCTGAGGGGTCGACGCCACGACTACCGCCGAAGCCATCACCGCCATAACCAAAACTATCAGTAATCGCAGCTTTTTCATGATAAAAGAGATTGGTTTAAATTCC
>CAYLMR010000110.1:0-5750 GCA_964384885.1 uncultured Bacteroides sp. | reverse complement strand
GTCGCGGTCGAAGATGTGGCGCAGCTTGGAGAAGAGGCGGTGTTTTTCGGCCTCGGAGGGCTGCATGTTGGGCGAGCCTTTGAGCGACTCGATGGCGCTCTGCTGAGCGGGGGTGAGGTTTTCGGGGATGTAGACCATCACGTTGACGAGCTCGTCGCCGGTGCCCTGACGCGACTTGATGCCTTTGCCTCTGAGTCGAAGCACCTTGCCGGGCTGAGTGCCGGGGGTGATTTTGAGGCGTGCGCGACCCGAGATTGTGGGCACTTCGGCTGTGCCGCCGAGAATGGCGGTGGGGAGGTCGAGCATGAGGTTGTAGATAATATCGTTGCCGTCGCGGATGAGGTCGGGGTGTTTGATCTCTTCGATTACGATGAGCAGGTCGCCGTTCACACCGCCGTGGATAGCGGCGTTGCCCTTGCCGGGGAGGGTGAGCACTTCACCGCCCGATACACCGGCAGGTATCTCAAACGAGATAGTCTGTTCCTGTTTCTCCACGCCTTCGCCGTTGCAGTAGGGGCATTTCTGGTCGATCACCTTTCCCTCGCCCTGACAGGTGGGGCAGACAACCTGGCTCTGGGTCATGCCGAAGATTGATTGCTGCTGACGGAGCACCGAGCCGGAGCCGTGACAGGTGGGACAGGTGTGGAACGAGGTGCCGTCTTTGGCGCCGGTGCCGTTACAGTGTGAGTCTTTTACAAAGGTTGGGAGCTTGATGGTTTTCTGCACACCGTTGGCTATCTCCTCAAGGGTCATCTTGATGGTGATGCGCAGGTCGGTGCCTTTGCGCTGACGTCGGCGTGAGCCGCCGCCGCCGGCACTTCCGAAGCCGCCCATGTCAAACCCGTGGCCGCCGAAAATGTCGCCGAACTGGCTGAAAATATCCTCCATCGAGAATCCGCCATACTGAGCGCCGCCGCCACCTCCGCCGCCGGGGAATCCCTGCGGACCCATGTTGTGGCCATACTGGTCGTAGAGTTTGCGTTTTTCGGGGTTGGAGAGCACGTCGTAGGCTTCGGCTGCTTCCTTGAATTTCTCCTCGGCCTGTTTGTCGCCGGGGTTTCGGTCGGGGTGATATTTAAGGGCGAGCTTGCGGTAGGCTTTCTTCAGCTCGTCGTCGGTGGCTGATTTGCCTACTCCAAGCACCTCATAGTAGTCTCTCTTATCCATAGGTGATTAAGGGGGTTAAATTAGTGGTTTAAACGCTCATTGGCCTACAGCCACCTTGGCGTGGCGGAGTACTTTGTCGTTGAGCATATAGCCTTTGGTGAGCGTGTCGATAATCTTGCCTTTCTGCTCGGCGCCCGAGGCCACCATGGCGATGGCTTCGTGACGGTCGGGGTCGAAGTCGGCTCCGTTGGTGTCCATGGCTTTCACGCCGTGGGTTTCGAGATATTTCACAAGATTGTTGTAGATGAGGGTCATGCCATCGCGTATAGCCGAAGCATCCTGCGACTCTTCGGCAGCCTGAAGTCCGCGCTCAAAGTCATCCACGATGGGAAGGAGACCCTTGAGCACATTTTCGGCGCCGTTTTTGAGAATTTCGCTTTTCTCCTTGAGGGTGCGCTTGCGGAAATTGTCAAACTCTGCCATCAGAAAGAGGTATTCTTTCTTCTCTTTTTCGAGCTGGGCTTTGGTTTCGCCAAGCTCGGCGGCGAGTTTGTTGATTTCGTTCATCTCGTCGTTTTCGATCTGTTCGGCAGAGAGGTTTTCGTCGTCGGCCTCACCTATGTTGTCGATTATTTCGGGTTGATTCTGAGGGTCAGCAGCGGGGTTGTGTTGCTGTTGATTTTGCTTGTGATTGTCCATTTCCATTATCATTAAGGGGAGTTGAAAAAAGAGGAATGAGACAAAGGCCGCAGCCTTGTGTCATATTGCCCCGCAAAAATGTTGCCAAACTCTGCGGGATGCACTTTGATAACAAATTTAATGGCGATTACGTTCAGTCGTCCGGGGTGCCCGAGGCTTTTCCCACAAAAATGTCATGGCCCGGGAAAGCCTCTTTGAGGCGTGCTGACAAATTGTCAGCCGAGCTGAAGAGGCCGTAGACAGCGGCGCCGCTACCGCTCATCGAGGTGTAGAGGGCGCCCATTTGGCTGATGGTGGCGATGGCGCCGGCAATGGCGGGGCGCGCCACAGCCACTGTGGCCTCGAAGTCGTTTTTGAGCCCCAGGCTCTTCCATTGCGAGGGGGGCGCCGACATCACTATCTCGGCGGGGAGGGGGGAGGAGATGCGCGGAGTGACGCCGGCATAGGCCTCGCGGGTCGACACTCCTTCGGCCGGCTTGACTATGGCTATCCACAGGCCGGCGAGAGGATCGCAGGGGAGGGGAGTGAGGGTTGTGCCTGTGCCCGACACCTCACACACCTTATTATATATGAAAAATGGACAATCGGCTCCTATTTCGGCGGCAAAGTCGGCCAGCTGGTCGTCGGAAAATCCCAACTCAAACATTCTGTTGAGGCCTATGAGGGTGAAGGAGGCATCGGCTGATCCTCCCCCGAGCCCGGCGCCGTCGGGTATGACCTTGCGCAGAAAAATATCCACCGGCGGAATGTCGGCTTCGCGGGCAAGGAGGTTGACAGCCTTCATCACGAGGTTTTTTTCAGGCTCGCAGGCTATCGGATGGCCGGTGACGGTGAGCGTGGTTTTGCCCGACACCGAGGGCACTATTTCGAGAATATCGGTCCATGCCACCGGGGCCATAACCGACGAAATATTATGATAACCGTCGCTTCGGCGCTCAAGAATGTCAAGCCCAAGGTTGATTTTACAGTTGGGAAAAAGAATCATTGCTACTGAAAAAAGTGAAAAAATCGTCGGTAAAATTACAAAAAAAATTATTAAATTTGCAACTCTCAATCACTCTCTCCGGATTGATATCCGATTTCACCCGATCAATGGCCGACAACAATCAGCAGCAGATGCCGGGCTCTCCGCGGCGCCGGTTTGACAAAAAGGAGCTATCTCTGTATGATTTCGGAGGTAAGCAACCGCCCCACGACAGCGAGCTTGAAGCTGCCGTGTTGGGAGCGCTGATGCTTGAGAAAGACGCATATACCACGGTCTGCGACATTCTCAAGCCGGAATGTTTTTATGAGCCGGCCAACAACAAGATCTATCAGGCCATACAGAGCCTCGGCGCTTCTCAGCAGCCCATCGACATGCTCACCGTGACCGAACGTCTGCGCCTCGACGGCACTCTCGACGAGGTGGGCGGTCCGGCCTATGTGTCAGGCCTCACCATGAGGGTGGCTTCGGGCGCCAATGTGGAATATCACGCCCGAATCGTGGCTCAGAAATATCTGGCCCGCGAGCTGATAGCCTTTGCGGGAGTGATAGGGCGCGATGCCTACGACGAGAGCAACGACGTTGAGGACCTTCTCCAGCAGGCCGAAGGGCGCCTCTTTGAGATAACCCAGCGCAACGTCAAGAAAGATGTTACCCAGATCGACCCCGTGATCGGCATGGCTATCGAGCAGATTCAGTCGGCAGCCAACCGCACCTCGGGTCTGAGCGGATTGCAGTCGGGCTATCATGAGCTCGACAAGCTCACCTCGGGCTGGCAGAACTCCGACCTTATCATCATAGCCGCCCGCCCCGCCATGGGTAAGACCGCCTTCGTGCTCTCGATGGCCAAAAACATGTCGGTCGACTATAACATACCCGTGGCAATCTTCTCGCTCGAGATGTCAAACCTCCAGCTCGTCAACCGCCTTATAAGTAATGTGTGTGAGCTCGAGAGTGAGAAAATCAAGAGCGGAAAGCTCACCGGCTCGGAATGGGATCAGCTCATGGCCCGCATCAAAAACCTCTATGGCGCTCATCTCTATATCGACGACACCCCCTCGCTGTCGGTGTTTGAGTTGCGCACCAAGGCTCGCCGCCTCGTGAGGGAGCATGGTGTGAAATTCATCATCATCGACTACCTGCAGCTCATGAATGCCTCGGGCATGAAATTCGGCTCGCGCGAGCAGGAGGTGAGCATGATCTCCCGCTCGCTCAAGCAGCTGGCCAAGGAGCTCAACATTCCCATCGTGGCCCTGTCGCAGCTCAACCGCTCGGTCGAGAGCCGCGGCGACAGCAAGGAGGGCAAGCGCCCTCAGCTCAGCGACCTGCGTGAGAGCGGCGCCATCGAGCAGGATGCCGATATAGTGTGCTTCATTCACCGACCGGAATATTACACCCGCAGCGACACCGACGCCGCCGGCAACGACATCCGCGGTCTGGCCGAATTTATCGTGGCCAAACACCGTTCGGGTCGCGTTGACGACGTGAAGATGAGGTTTAAGGCCAAATATGCCCGATTCCAGAACTGGGACGATGACGAAAACCTCACCTCGCTCTCTACAGTGAGCTCGCGCATCAACACCGGCGACTTCCTCAACGAGCCCCAGGGAGCGCCTCAGAGCGGATTCACCCCCGTGAGCGACGACTTTCTCACCGGGCCGGGAGACGCCCCCTTCTGACCCCCCTCGGGCGCCCTTGCCGAAAAAAAGCCGGAAAAATTCAAAAAAATCACCTCTTGAAAAAACCTTTTTTGAACGAATAATGTTAGATAAGTAAAAACAAACAAAACCCAAAAATTAGTTATGAAAAAAGCTTTATTAATGATCGCTCTTGTGCTCGGTTTAGGCACAACCGCTTTCGCCCAGAACATCAACAAAAACGAAGCCAAGCAGCTTAAGGCTTTCCTTGCTCAGCCCGCCGCAGAAGGTGGCACAAACGCCGACGTCCTCAAAGTAACCGACGTTAAAAACCTCTCATCAATCGAAGGTGTAACCGTAGGTGCTGACGGCCACGTTACCGCTATCGAATGGAAAGACAAGAAACTCTCAGGCTCGCTCGACCTCTCACAGTTCAGCGCCCTCCAGAAAGTTGACATTTCGAGAAATAAGATCAACGCCCTCAACGTTTCAGGCTCAACTTCTCTTTATGACCTCAACGCTTCACGCAACGTGCTCGCCAACCTCGACATCGACGGCTGTACCGCTCTTCAGAACCTCAAGATCTCTAAGAACCGTCTCACCGAGCTCAACATCCAGGGCACTCCCGCCATCAAGAACATCAACTGCTCAAGCAACCTTCTCGTAGAACTTAATGTTGCCAACTCAGCTACCCTCACCACCCTCAACTGTCAGGGCTGCCACCTCGAAGGCCTCATGGTAACCGGCTGCACCAACCTTAAGAACCTCTACTGCGGTTACAACAAGCTCACATCACTCAACCTCTTCGGTGTGACCAACCTCATGAACCTCAACATCGACTCTAACGACATCACCGTGATGTATGTTCAGGAACTCCCCGTGCTCACCTCGTTCCTCTGCTCAGACAACAAGATGACCACCCTCGGTGTTAAGGATTGCAAGGGCCTCCTCGATCTCGTTTGCTCATACAACGACCTCACCACCCTCGACATCACCAACTGCCCCAACATCCAGTATGTTGACTGCTCTTACAACGACCTCACCTCTCTCACCCTCGCCGGCCAGAACTTCCTCCAGCGCGTGATCTGCAACAACAACCAGCTCACCATGCTCGACGTTAGCTTCGACCCCGCTCTTACCTATGTTAACTGCCGCAGCAACATGATCAACGACCTCCGCACCACAGCTTCCGACAACCTCGGTCAGCTCGCCTGCCAGTGGTATGATTGATAAAAGCTGAGAAAGTTACTCAATCAGACTTTCACAACACTGAAATAATCTAAAGGTTTCGCGCCGCCCCCTCCCGGGCCCGGCGCGAAACTTTT
>CAYLMR010000109.1:0-5891 GCA_964384885.1 uncultured Bacteroides sp. | reverse complement strand
ATATGTCAGACAAATATCATGACACGGTAGCCAAAAGCACCGTCATCACCGATGATGCGGCCGTGGCCGAAAAGGTAGCCAAGATAGTTGAGAACTACTCAGCCGAGCGCACTCCCGAGGTGCTCAAGACCATCTTCAACTGCATTGACCTCACCACTCTCAACACCACCGACTCTCCCGTGAGCGTGGCAAAGTTTACCGAGCGCGTCAACGACTTCGAGACCGAACACGGCGACCTGCCCAATGTGGCCGCTATCTGCGTTTATCCCAACTTCGCCCAGGTGGTGAGCACGGTGCTCGACGTGAGCAATGTGGGCATCGCCACCGTTTCAGCCGGTTTCCCCACCTCGCAGACCTTCCCCGAGGTCAAGGTAGCCGAAACCGCCCTCGCCGTAGAGGGTGGCGCCACTGAGATTGACGTGGTGATGAACCTCGGCAACTTCCTCGACGGCGACTGGCAGGAGGTGTGTGACGAGCTCGACGAAATCAAACACTCATGCCGCGGCTCGCGCCTCAAGGTGATACTTGAAACCGGCGCCCTCAAAACCGCCCAAAATATCCGCGACGCCTCGATACTGGCTCTCTACAGCGGCGCCGACTTTCTTAAGACCTCTACCGGCAAGGGCTATCCCGGCGCTTCGCTCGAAGCCGCCTATGTGATGTGTGAGTGCATCAAGGAATATTATGAGCAGACCGGCAACATGGTGGGCTTTAAGGCCGCCGGAGGCGTGTCGACCACCGACGAGGCCCTCAAATATTATTGCCTGGTGAAAAATGTGCTCGGCGACAAATGGCTCAACAACAGCTATTTCCGCATCGGCGCCTCACGCCTTGCCAACAACCTGCTGAGCGACATCACCGGTCAGGAAGAAAAATTTTTCTGATATGAGCTACTGGATCATACTCAACGGCGTGAGACTCGGGCCGATGAGCCTCGACGACCTCAAGAGGTTGCCTCTGAGCGCCGAAACCCCGGTGTGGCAGAACGGCATGGAGAAATGGACCACCGCCGGCGAAATTCCCGAGCTCGAGGGGTGTATTCCCCCCGCCGGAGGTCACCGCCCTTATGCCGCCGAAAAGGCCCCCGAGAGCGTTGACACCCCCGCCGACACCTATTTCGCCTGGGCATTGCTCGCCACAGTGTGCTGCTGCTTCATCACCGGCATAGTGGCTCTGGTCTATTCGTCAAAAACCTCCCGCCTCAACGACGCCGGCGACTATGCCGCCGCGCGCCGCGCCTCTCAGACCACCATGGTGTGGCTCATAGTGTCGCTGGTGGTGGGTCTTATCGGATTGCCGTTTGTGATGGCATTTCAGATAATCTCGCTGCTCTCAGTCTGATTTTGAGTAACCCGGCAGGAAAACATAAAATCACTGTCATCGCGATCGTCATGATTGCGGTGGCGGTGATTGTTGTTTACGGTCTGTTCGACCCCGCCGATACGGGATGGTTTCCCCGCTGCCCGTGGCTCATGCTCACGGGGTTTAAATGTCCCGGCTGCGGCACCCAGCGTGCGCTCCACGCGCTGCTCCACGGCGACCTGCCCCTCGCGTGGTATTATAACGCGGCGCTTGTGATTACCCTTCCGCTCATAGTGATGCTGTTTCTCTCGGGGCGCAGGGGGAGGATGCACGACCTGCTCAACGGCCGGTGGGTGGTGATGCTGACCCTGATATTTCTGGTGGGGTGGACTATAGTGCGCAACATCGCCGGCATGTAGCTCCCTCTCCGGTCAACCCCTCCCGATGAGGTTTTTAATTAATGTTAAATCGGAGATAATTTGCTGAAAATTGCAATAATTACCGACTTTTTTAGTAATTTTAATGGCCTGATCAGAGATTTTTGCCTCCGAGGAGTGATTTCCGCGGTGAGATAACGCAATGGTCATATCTATCAAGTAATTAATAATAAATCATTTATATCTATCAATTTCATTATTTCCCATGAAAAAACTTACTATGACAATGGTGTTGTGGTTTGCCGCAGCGTTGTTGACATCTCTAAGCGTTTTCGGCCAGTCGAGCAAGCCCGAGGCCGGAAAGGTGTTTAGGTTTATCAACGCGGGTAAAAGCACAGCCTTGACAGCGCAGGCACCCTACGAAAACGTGGTGGTGAGCGCCGTTAATCCCGACCTCATGTCGCAGTGCTGGTATCTTGAGTCGCCCTCCAACGGCAAATATACCATGCGCTCGCTCAACAACGGTAAGTATCTCGCCACCTCGGCAGCTACTTCTACCCCGTGGACATGGGACAGCGAGCCCGGCAACAACTCCACCCTCTCGATCACCCGTCAGGGCAGCAACTATGTGATTCGCGGTGCGCGCCACACCAGCACCTACGGCTATGCCCATGCCGACGCAAGCAATGTGATCGTGTGCTGGGAAGCAAGCAACACCAATTCGCAGTGGATTCTTCAGGAAGTGGAGATGAGCGATGAGGAGCTTCAGGCCGCTCTCGACAAGGTGAGCACCTTCGGCGACGTTGAGAAATCGGTCGGCGCATGGCAGACCGCCCTCGACAAGCTTTTTGCCGACAAATCATGCACCACTCTCAGCCCTGCCTACGCCTCGAAGTCTAAGGAGGAACTCCTGGCCGACGAGACCGTGAAGAGTCTCCCCGAAACTCTCCGCAACATGGTGGTGAAAGTAGCTACCGACAACTGGGAGGAGACCAACACCGCCGACAGCAACGTGAAGTGGGACTCCAAACATGCCAAGAAATATCGTGTGCAGCTCTATGAGCCTTACAGCGATCCTACCCTCGGCGCCAACCTCGCCGGCATCCAGGCATGGAGCTATATCAACAACCCCACCGGTATCAACGCCAACAGCGGCGATGTGCTCTTCGTGATGGTTGAAAACGCTCCCAAAGATGGCTCACACCTCACTCTGGCAGGCCTCACCGGCATCTACCACACCAAGAGCTCCAACCCCGGCATCGAGCTCAAGGAGGGTCTCAACGTTATTCCGAGCTATGCCAACATGGCCGCCCAGCACATCTTCTACACCGTAGAGGTGACCGACAACAGCGGCAAGCGCAAACACAAACTCTCTGAATTCGACCCCATCAAGATTCACATCGAGGGTGGTAACGTAAACGGTTTCTTCAACTATATCGGCGACGCTCTCTATACTCCCGACACCAACGAAGACTGGGCTTATTGCCGCACGCGCGCCAAACATGACGCTTTCGACCTCGTGGGCAACCGTGTCATCCTCCACTTCTCGATGATACCTCAGTATAACAACAACGAGGGCACAGGCGCTCTGCAGCCCGGTCTCTACGAGATTCTCGATCCCGCTACCGTAAGCTTCGACCTTCCCTCGATTCTCACCTCATGGGACAACTTCATCACTCAGGAACGTGCCGTGATGGGTCTTCTGAGCCCCGAGGAGCTGAAGGGTCCGATGTTTAAGGATCTCTATCAGCCCATCGAGGATGACGAGATCGCTCCCGCCACCTTCTACGACTATCTCAACACCAAGACCGTGGGCATCACCGCTCCCGGCTCGGCCTACATGCACGCCTCATGGGGTGAGACAGCCTACAAGCCCGGCACCATGCCCGACATTCTGCTCAACCTCGCTACCAGCAGCGGCGCCATCTGGGGCCCCGCCCATGAGTATGGCCACACCAACCAGGGTCCCATGAAGATTGTGGGCACCACCGAGATTTCAAACAACATCTTCTCGAATGTGGCTGTTTGGCATCAGGGTCTCGCTACCTCGCGTGCCGACTTCCCCAGCTCGCAGGCCAGAGTGTTCAACAACGGTCAGACCTATCTTGCCAACGACACCTGGGGCTGCACCCGCATGTTCTTCCAGCTCTGGTGCTACTACCACCTCACCGGCAAGAACACCAAATTCTACCCCCGTCTTTACGAACTTCTGCGCAGAAATCCCCTGCAGAAGTCCTACTACATGAGCGCCCGCTACGACCAGCTGCAGTTTGCCAAGATGGCTTGTATCGCCGCCCAGGAAGACCTCACCGACTTCTTTGAAAGCTGGGGCTTCTTCGTGCCTCTCGACAACTATCTGGTGAGCGACTACGCTGAAAACGTACTCAGCCTCACCCCCGAGGATGCACAGGCAGTGAGAGACGAAATCGCCGCCTATAACTTCCCCAAAAACATCGCTCTCATCTTTATCGACGACCGTATCGGCAGCGACCGCCCCAGCTACAGCAACGAGTGGAAGAAAGAGCTCTGCGGTGACCTCGGCGGCCTGAAGGATTTTGCCAACAATTCAGCTTCCGACGGCAACTACAGCTATGTCATCGAAGGCAGCACCGTCAAGGTCTCCGGCGGCAAAGGCGGCGTAGGCTTCATTGTTTATGACAACAACAACAAGCTGCTCGGCTTCTCCAACTACTTTACCTTCGACCTCAACTCAGAGGCCATCATGCAGATTCTCCGCGGCACCGCCAAGATCTACAGCGTGGATGCCGACAGCAAGCTCAAGGAGGTTCACACCGCCTGGGACAACGACCCCGAGGTGCGCAAACAGCTCTGCAACTCGATGATCGCCCGCGCCAACGACATCATCTCGAAGGCCAACGCCGACGACGTGATGGTGGGTTGCTACCGTGCCGACGCAGTGCTCAACCTTCCCGAGCTCATCGCCAATCTCCAGACCCTCCTCGCCAACAGCGCTACCACTCCCTCCGACCTCTATATCGCCTACACCGACCTTTCGAGCGAAGTGTTTAACGTGGAGGATGACCCCTATTCAAAGGTTGAGCTCGTGTGTGGCAACACCTACCGCATCGACAACGTGGCCTTCAAGAACTGCCTCATGGGTGCAAAGAACGAGCTTCGCAAAGGCTCTGTCAACAGCAAGCTCGACGCAGTGAAATGGCAGTTTGAAGAGGCTCCCGGCGAAAACACCTATTATATCCGCAACCTCACTTACGGCTACATCCAGGCAGCTCCCGAACGTAGCGGCAAGTTCCCCATGGGTGAGGAGAAGGTGCCCTTCACCATCACCCTCAAGTCGATGGGCGTATATGCAATTCAGGCCAACGGTGAGAACAACCTCAGCCTCAATGTCAACGCCAACAACAATGCCATCGTGGCATGGACTCCCAACGAGGCCGCTTCACAGTGGACAATCCACCTTGTTGACACCGACGAGATGAGCAACAGCCTCTCGGAGCTCAAAACCAACATCAACCGCACCGAGGCCCTCATGGCCAAAGCCGGCAATGTGGGTAACAACTACACTCCCGTCAACCTCACCGGCAGCATGATTTCGACCAACGCCAAGAACACCGTCACCACCTATGGCGAGCAGTTCGTGTCGTGGGACGTGATTCTCGACGGCGACGGCAAGACATTCTTCCACTCCGACTACTCGGGCAAGAACAGCTCCGACAAGCTCGACCACCACATCACCGTTGACCTCGGCGAGGGCAATGAGATGGATGTGTTCTCGATCAACTACACCACCCGCTCGGGCACAACCTCGCGCGCTCCCAAAGATGTGACCGTTTATGTGAGCAACGACAACAGCGACTGGGCTGTGGCTGCCCGACTCACCAACGGCCTCCCCATGGGCGGCGGTCTCGACTATGTTTCCGACGCCATCAAGTGCGATCAGCCCTACCGCTACATCCGCTTCATGGTTCACTCGACCTACGACGGCAACACTTCAGGCGGTCACCAGTTCTTCTGCCTCGCCGAGTTCGGCATCTCAAAGGTTAACTTCGTGTGCGATCCCTTCCCCGCCTATCCCCAGGTGACCCGCGACCTGCTGATGGAGTGCTACGAGTCGGTAGTCGACGGCAAATCGCTCCTCATCGCCGACGAGCAGCCTGCCGAGGCCTATACCAAGGCTTCCGACCGCATCTACACCAACTATGTGGCTCTCAACAATGCCATGAAGGTTCACAG
>CAYLMR010000108.1:0-5897 GCA_964384885.1 uncultured Bacteroides sp. | reverse complement strand
ACTCACGACCCAATGATTAAGAGTCATTTGCTCTACCAACTGAGCTACGGAGTCAAGGGGCTTTTGGCCTTTTGCGCTGCAAAGGTAAGAAGTTTTTTTCAGTCTGCAAAATCATTTGCGAAATTTTCGCAAGATAATGTGAAATTTCTTCCCTTGGTGAGTTATCTGTTGGTAGCTTAATATTATTGATTTTCCGACATGTTGTTTATAATTTATATGATTTTACGAAATAGGCTGAGGGTATTTCTCCGGTAATTGTTCTAAGGATAGTATTATCTTTGATAAAATAAAGTTTAGGGTAACTCTCTGTGATGTTGTAAATTTCAGATTCTGGGAGCTCAATAATTCTAAAGTTAGGGTGGAAAAAATCATTGAATTCTGATCTTAAAGTTGGATTTTCTATGCATAAACCAATTATTTCATCAACATGGTTGCTTAATTTATATTGCATCAGATTTCCTATTGAGTTTATGCAATGTGGGCAATCGTAAGAGAATACAGCGATTAGATATGTGGAGTCAGGTGATATTTTAATATAATTATTCAGTGGGTGCTCAGATAGTGGAATTTGTGTGGAATCAAGATTACTAAGAGTTTCAGGTCTGTTGTAGAAGCGCCCGCATAAAAGCGCACCAATTGAGACCATTATTATTGATATTATAAGGGTCGGAAGTGAAATACGTGTTGAATTATTGGCATTACTTCTGTAGAGTAATATTGAGATAATAATAATTAATAGATTTCGAGCATAAAGAAATACAGGAGAGCCATTTATAAACTGTGCTTTGCCAAAGCAACCGCAATCAGTTACGCCTAAATATGTTATACCATAGGTATAAACTGCCGTAAATATAATTATTAATCCAATGCATACTAAGGATACATATTTAATGGCAATTTCAAAGATAAACAAGAGCCCTATGACTAATTCGCCGATTATTATCATAAAAGAGATTAATCCTGCATAATTTGAGATATAGTTATTAATAATGGCGACGAAATAATTAAAGTCAGCGGCCTTTGAATATCCGGAGATTATAAAAAGCAATCCAATCGAATAGGAAAGGATTTTGGGTAAGATGTTATTGTTTGCCATAGAAAAAAGATGTATCTGTTTTTCGCGTGGAAATACAGATACATCGTTATGAGTTAATCACATGAATAATAGTAGTAGCCATCAGATAGTTCAGCCATCAACCGTGCAAGTTCGGTGCATGTTGTAACACCATAGCTGGCGGGCTGAGCTTTCAATGTTCCTTCAATCTTTCCTGTGTATGGATCTTTTCTTTTGCAGTTACAGGTTGATGGTTCATCATCAGAGCACGATGTGAGAAGAAAACCTCCGGCGATTGTGAGTAAAACGCTGTAAAGAATAAACTTTTTCATTATGATAGTTAGTGGGGGTGTTATGGATTTAGATTAGATGCCCTTTAGTTTTATTAAGACACAAAAAAAGACGCGGACAATCTTTTGTTATCCGTGTCTGAGGTCTTCGACTACCTATCTATCTGATAACGAAAGAAAGCCCACGCCTATGGCGTGAGCGTCTTTGCGGCTTATCTTGATAGATTGAAATTGTCGAAGTTTCAGACACAAGATTTTAGCAAATTACGCTTTTTCCTATTCTATGGTGCTTAACTAATGATTAGTTGTTTAGTTCATTGGCATTGGTGGGTTGGTGAATTTTTGCAAAGATACATATTATTTATATCACGGCAAAATTAATAGTGTAGGTTTGTTTGGGAAGCAGGGGTTAGAAGCGGAGGATGAGCTCGACGACGGCTTTGTCGCCCATCGTGGCGGTGACGTGAGTGTCGGAGTGATAGAAATATTTTTCGTAGTCGAGCCTGAGGTCGGCAAAGAGGTTTTTGGTCTTGATATATCCGAGGGTCACGCCGGCGGTGATGCGGTTGCGGGCGGGGTCGGAAATATATTGCTCGCCGAGGTCGTTGAGCTCGGAGTTGGAGTGGTCGGTGAGTCCGTCAAAGCGGCCGTGGACGGCGAAGCTGTTAAACATGCCCCATTTCACCGGAAAGCTCTTTGAGGCAAATATCTGATAGGCGTGGGCGTCGTGGAGAGAGGAGCGGGTGTAGTGTTTGAGCATATATTCGGCTTCAACGATAAATGAGCCGGGATTGTAGCCTATACAGAGGCCGGTGAGGTTGGCGCGGTGACCGTGGGGCGAGATGGTCTGCGCTCCGGTTGAGAATATCCAGGGGCCGGGGGTGAGGAGCAGTCGCGCGGAGGCGTCGAGGCGTTTGTTCCAGCCGTTGTGGTCGGAGATGGAGGTGGGGTTGAAGATGCCCCCCTCGATAGTGAGGGGAAGGGAGGGGAGGGTATAGTCGAGCTTCACGCCCACTCGGCGGTAGTTGCACATCTGTTTGCCGATAAATGAGCGGTCGGAGAAGTAATATTGGTGAGGCGCCACAAAGGGGTCTACGCCGAAACACATTCTATATTGTCCTGCCTGCACATAGAGCCCCCTGACGATCTTGAGCTTGGCCCAGGCGTCGAGTATCTTCATCTTGCCGGCGTCGCAGAGGTCGGTGTTGATGAAGTAGCTCACCGAGGGGCCCACGTTGCCGTTTAACACTGCGCGGGCGTTGCGCACCTGAAAGCGGTATTCCCCCGTTAGGGTGCTCAATTCGGCGCGGGTGCGGATTGTGGCGTGAAATTTGGGGGTGTTGTCGGTGGTTGAGCTCTGGGCTGCGAGAGGGGCCGGCGAGAGGAGAGTAGTGGCGGCAAAGAGGGTTATGAGTACTGTTTTAAGGGTCATGCGGAGGTGGAAAATGTGAGGGTGGTGGAATGATTGGCAGTGCAAATTTAAGAATATTTCTCAAGCCGAAGTTTGCCCGGCGGCCTAAAAGCGGTCTATAAGGCTGACAGGAAATGAAAAGTTATAAAAAGTGGATAAGATTAATCAACTAATAATCAATCAATTACCCCCCCCTAAATAAAATGTCGATTTATTTTGATATTGACAGATTAATATATAATTTTGCAAGCGGGTAAGTGCCCCTCATAACCGTTTGATTTTTTTAATGGCGCCGGCTGTAACATTCCCTTAAGTTTCGCGTCATAAGAAAGAATACATCCTCATTATCACGTAATCATTTTTCCCCCTGTTTATTTATGAGACGAACAATCTTGATTTTCTCGATAGTGCTGCTTGCGTTGAGCGGCGCATCGGGTCTCGCGGCAAAGGATCTGTCGAAGTTCCTCATCCGCGGCTATATCTATGACAAGGAATACACACCCCTCGACAGCGTTGAGGTGACCCTCACCAAAGACGGCGACGACAAGGGGGAGCTGAAATATAAGCTGCTCGGCAATGCCGACAATAATAACAGTATGGTCATTGGCTCGCAGTTGCGCATGATGGTTCAGTCGGGCCTCGGCGACTACACTCTCCTGCTCGAAAAAGAGGGCTATGAGCCTCTGGTAAAGAGCATCAAGATCGCCAGCATGAGCGAGGAGGTGAAATATATCGGCGCCCTTACTCTTGAGAAGGAGCGCAACCGTGAGCTCAAGGAGGTGACCGTCACTGGCACGAGGCTGAAAATGGTGATGAAAGGCGATACTATCGAATATGACGCCGGCGCCTTTCAGCTCAACGAGGGGTCGATGCTCGACGCCCTGGTGCGCCAGCTCCCCGGCGCCACTATCGACAGCGACGGCGTGATAACCGTCAATGGCCGCAAGGTCAACGAGCTGTTGGTCAACGGCAAGGACTTCTTCAAGGGCGACCCCAAGGTGGCGCTTCAGAATCTGCCCGCCTATACGGTCAAGAATGTGCAGGTTTATGACAAGAGCGCCGACGACGCCAACATCACCGGCTCTGACGCCAAGCTCGACACCCGCGAGGATGAGCAGAATCTCGTGATGGATGTCAACCTCAAGAAAGAATACAACAACGGCTGGATGGCCAACGCCGAAGCGGGCATAGGCACCTCCGACCGATATCGTGGCCGCGGCTTCGGCCTCGGATATTCCAACAAGTTCCGTCTCGGCGCCTTTGTCAACGCCAACAATGTGGGCGACACCGACAAGGCTTCGGCCGCCGGCGAGTGGGGCAACGGTTGGAATGAGGATGGCCTGCTCAACATCAAGATGGGCGGTCTCGACTATAACTACGACAACGCCAAGCGAATAAAGGCGAGCGGCAACGTGACCCTCACCCACGAGGATGTAAATTCCGAAAAGATTGTCAGCACCACCGAGTTTTATCCCACCGGCGACATCTTCAAGCGCGCCATGAATCTGCGCAAGGAGAAGAAAAACCACCTCATGTCAACCCATGAGTTCCACTACAAGGGCGACAACGTGTATGTGGAGGTTGACCCCACGGTCGACTGGCTGGTGCGCAACCGCTCTTATAACGACCGCTCGGCCAGCTTCACACAGAATCCGAGTGAATCCTACCTAGGAGAGGCGATCGATCAGCTCTTTTCGCGCGATTTCTCCGGCCCCTATAGCAAAAACCTCCTCACGGCGCTCCATTCGCTCAGGGCTCAGCACGACACATGGTTCGACCTGCAGCTGAACACCTATGTGCAGATCCGCCCCAAGAAATGGCGCGGCTATCTCAGCGTGTTTGCCTACGGTGGCTATTATGACTCGCCGATGAAAGACCGCACCCTCTACCGGCAGACCATCGGCGAGATGGGCGACCAAAATGTCACTCCCCAGGTGTCTGACCGCTACGAGCCCTCGTCAACGCGCCGCAAAAACCTCAATGCCAGCGTGTCATATAACTACAACAAGAACTTTATGAACGATGAGGTGTCGACAACCGCTAATTTTGCGGTCGGCACAACCTACTCCTATAATAACTCCCGCAACGATATAGACTATTTCCTGTCGGATAAAGTCGGGTCAATGGACTATATCCCGGGCCTCTATAAGCCTGAGGATGCCGAGAGAGATTATGAGAACACCCGCTATTCCACCCCCACCACCAATTATTATAATGTGTATGTGCGCGGAGGCTTCCAGCGTCAGCCCCTCGCCCCCGGCGACTCGACCCTCAACCCCACATGGTTTGCCAACGTAAACCTCTCCGCCATTCACACCGACAAGGAGCTCCACTACGTCAAGCCCACTATCATGGACGAGACCGTCAACCGCCACGACAACTGGCTCAACCCCAATCTCTATCTCGGCTTCTCGTCGGCCAACAAGGTGAGATATCTCAGCGCCACCCTCTCGGGAAATGTCACCGTTACCTCTCCCAACCTTGTCTACCTCCTCAACACTATCGACAACTCCGACCCCTTCAATATCCAGGCCGGCAATCCCTCGGGTCTCAAAAACACTCTCAACTACAAGCTCACGGCAATATTCCGTCGCTTCAGCCGCTCGCGAAACCGCGCCAATTTCTATTGGGACGCCCACCTCTATATCGATCAAAACAGCGTGGTTATGTCGCGCGCCTATGACCCCGCCACCGGCATCACCCTCAGCAAGCCTGAGAATGTCAACGGCAACTGGCACCTCGACTCCTATCTGCTCTATATCATTCAGCTCGGCCCGCGCCAGCAGGTGGAGCTCAACAGCGTGGTCTATGGCGAATATCACCGCATTGTCAACTATGCCTCGGTGATGGCCACCCCGATGAGAAACACCGTCTACAACCGCCTGCTCTGGTGCCGTCTGCGCGCTACCTATAAATTCAAGCAGGGTAGCACCCTCGGCGTAACCGTCTATCCCGGTTGGAACGGCACTACCTCGCCCCTCGAAAGCTTCAGCGACATCAACTCGCGCACCCTCAGCCTGGGCGTTACCGGCAACTTCCTGCTGCCCTACAACATCGAGGCCAACACCTCGTTTACCGCCGCCATGCGTCGCGGATTTGCCGACGACGCCATGAATGAGACCGAATGGCTCTGGAACGCCAC
>CAYLMR010000107.1:0-5958 GCA_964384885.1 uncultured Bacteroides sp. | reverse complement strand
TCGTCATGCTCAAGGAAGGGGATGAGCGATGCGGCGATCGAGGCGATCTGAGTGGGCGATACATCCATGAGTTCCACCTGATCCGGCGGAATGATGGGGAAGTCGGCGTCGAGACGTGCCTTGACCTTGTCGCGCACGAAGGTGCCGTCGTCGTTGAGGGGAGCGTTGCCCTGGGCGATGTTGCGGCCCTCTTCCATTTCGGCGGTGAGGTAGATCACCTCGTTGTTGTTGAGGTTGACCTTTGAGTCGGTTACCTCGCGGTAGGGAGTCTCGATAAAGCCGAGGTCGTTGATCTTGGCATACACACACAGCGACGAGATAAGACCGATGTTGGGGCCTTCAGGGGTCTCGATAGGACAGAGACGGCCGTAGTGGGTGTAGTGAACGTCACGCACCTCGAAGCCGGCACGCTCACGCGACAGACCGCCGGGGCCGAGGGCCGACATACGGCGCTTGTGAGTCATCTCGGCCAGAGGGTTGGTCTGGTCCATGAACTGAGACAAAGCGTTGGTGCCGAAGAATGAGTTGATCACCGACGAGATTGTCTTGGCGTTGATGAGGTCGATAGGTGTGAACACCTCGTTGTCTCTCACGTTCATGCGCTCACGAATAGTGCGCGACATGCGTGCGAGACCTATGTTGAACTGATTGTAGAGCTGCTCGCCCACAGTGCGTACACGGCGGTTTGAAAGGTGGTCGATGTCATCGACGTCGGCCTTCGACGAAATCAGCTCAATCAGATATTTGATGATCGAGATAATATCTTCTTTGGTGAGCACCTTGACATCAGAGGGGATGTCGAGGTTGAGCTTCTTGTTGATGCGGTAGCGGCCCACATCACCGAGGTCATAGCGCTTTTCAGAGAAGAAAAGGTTGTTGATAACCTCGCGGGCGCTTGCGTCATCCGGCGGCTCGGCGTTGCGCAAAGCTCGGTAGATAAACTGGATAGCTTCGCTTTCCGAGTTGGTGGGGTCTTTTTTGAGAGTGTTGGAGATGATGGCCGATTCGGTCGAAGAGGCTTCCTGATTCTGGAGCAGGATGGTTTTGGCGCCTGATTCGAGAATGAGCTCGGCGTTTTCGGGAGTGATTTCCTTATCGCGGTCAACGATCACCTCGGTGCGTTCGATCGAGATCACCTCGCCGGTCTCCTCGTCGTTGAGGTCCTCGGTCCAGCGCTTCACCACGCGTGCGGCGAGCTTGCGGCCCTCCTCGATAGCTTTCTTGAGATTGGTTTTGTTGACCTTGACTTCTTCAGCCATGCCGAAGGTTTCGATGATATCCTTGTCGGTCTCGAGTCCGATGGCGCGGAGAAGGGTAGTGACCGGAAGTTTTTTCTTACGGTCGATGTAGGCATACATCACATTGTTGATGTCGGTGGCAAACTCAATCCAGCTGCCACGGAAGGGAATGATTCTCGCGCTGTAGAGCTTGGAGCCGTTGGCGTGGGTGCTCTGACCGAAAAACACGCCGGGGCTGCGGTGAAGCTGTGACACAACAACGCGCTCGGCACCGTTAATCACAAAGGTGCCCTTTTCAGTCATATAGGGAATCTGACCCAGATACACGTCCTGGACCTTCATTTCAAAGTCAACGTGATCGGGATCCGTACAATAGAGCTTGAGTTTTGCCTTGAGAGGCACACAGTAGGTTAATCCCCTGTCGAGACACTCTTCTATGGTGTAGCGCGGAGGATCGATATAATAGTCGAGAAACTCGAGCACAAAGTTATTTCGGGTGTCGGCAATGGGGAAGTTTTCGGCGAATACCTTGAAGAGCCCTTCGTTCTTGCGCTTTTCGGGAGGAGTGTCAAGCTGCAGGAAGTCACGGAATGACTTGAGCTGCACCTCCAGAAAGTCGGGATAGGGCAGAGGATTCTTAACCGACGCAAAATTGACACGCGGTTTAGCTATTTTGACTGACATCTAAAAGAGGGTGATGGTGAAATTTGTGGTACAATTTCAATGATTGGTCTGTACCGGGAAATTGGTGGCTCTCATTACCGGTGAGAGTGCCGAGTTGAGAGAGATAAGTTCACCCCAATGCTATGAAAAATTAGCATCGGGGAAACTAATACGCAAAAAGGTAAAGCATCTGTCTTTCGACGACGCTTTACCTATTTGCCTGAGTGTCAGGAGTCTTATTTAAGCTCTACTTCAGCGCCGGCTTCTTCGAGCTGTTTCTTGAGGCCTTCGGCGTCAGCTTTGGCAACACCCTCTTTGATAACTGAGGGAGCACCGTCAACCATTTCCTTGGCTTCCTTGAGGCCAAGACCGGTGAGTTCTTTCACGAGCTTAACAACGGCAAGCTTTGAAGCACCGGCTGATTTGAGGACAACATCAAAAGATGTTTTCTCTTCAGCGGCTTCGCCGGCAGCGGCGGGACCGGCAGCAACTGCAACGGCAGCAGCAGCGGGTTCAATGCCATATTCGTCCTTGAGGATCTGAGCAAGTTCGTTTACTTCCTTTACGGTGAGGTTAACTAATTGTTCTGCAAATTCTTTTAAGTTTGCCATTTTAGTATGTTTTTATTTGTTTTGTTTGCAAAATTGATTGTTTAAGTCTTTATGAGGCCGAGAGGATGGGAGGATGTGGAATCTGCTTAGTCCTCTTTCTTGGAAAGAGTTTCGAGAATGCCGTGAAGTTTGGTGCCACCCGAGGTGAGGGCTGAAACAACATTCTTGGCGGGCGACTGAAGGAGTGCCACAACGTCGGCGATGAGCTCGTTTTTGCTCTTGATCTTGGTGAGGGCGTCGAGCTGTTCGGGGCCGAGATAAACGGTGCTCTCTGCATAAGCAGCCTTGAGAACGGGAAGTTTGTCGTCTTTCTTGACAAAGTCTTTGAGCAGCTTGGCGGGAGCATTTGCTGTGGCGGTGCACATCAGAGATGTGGGACCGGCCAATGCGCCGTAGAGTTCGCTGTAATCGCCGTCGAGCTGTTCAAGTGCTTTGTGGAGAAGAGTGTTCTTGACTACAAAGAGTTTGATGTCATTCTTGAAACATTCGCGACGGAGCTGACTTGTTTTCTCAGCGTTGAGCCCGGCGGTTTCCACCAGATAGAAATGAGGATATTCCTTGAGAATATCAACAATCCGGGTTATTACAATTGCTTTATCTTCCTTTTTCATGTGTTGCTTGATTTGAAAAGTTAGTCAGCGACGGTCTTTGTGTCGACCTTCACTCCGGGACTCATCGTGCTCGAAAGATAAACGCTCTTGATATATGTGCCCTTGGCTGTGGCGGGTTTCAGCTTGATGAGGGTGTTGATAAATTCGCGTGCATTGTCGCGCATCTGCTCGGGTGTGAAGCTTACTTTGCCGATCGATGAGTGAACAATACCGTTTTTGTCAACCTTGAAGTCAATCTTACCCTTCTTTACTTCCTCAACAGCTTTGGCCACGTCGGTAGTAACAGTGCCGCTCTTGGGGTTAGGCATCAGGCCGCGGGGGCCGAGAATACGACCCAGAGCACCGATCTTACCCATGATGGCGGGTTGGGTGATGATAACGTCAACGTCGGTCCATCCACCCTTGATCTTCTCAATATATTCATCAAGGCCCACATAGTCGGCGCCGGCAGCCTTGGCGGCAGCTTCGGCATCCGAGGTGCAGAGCACAAGTACCTTAACCTGTTTACCGGTGCCGTGGGGCAGGGTTACAACGCCACGCACCATTTGGTTTGCCTTACGGGGATCTACGCCAAGACGAACGTCTATGTCGAGTGAGGCGTCAAATTTGGTATAGGTGATTTCCTTTACCTTTTCGGCAGCCTCGGCAAGCGAATAGGACTTCCCGGCTTCAATCTTCTCTAAAGCAAGCTTTTGATTTTTCGTGAGTTTACTCATGTCAATTGAAGTTTATCAGTTGTTTCCAGGGAATGCTCCTTTGACGGCGATACCCATACTTCTGGCTGTACCGGCAACCATTTTCATTGCCGACTCTATGGTAAAACAGTTCAAATCGGGCATTTTGTCTTCAGCGATTGTCTTAACCTGCTCCCATGTGATTTCAGCCACCTTGTTACGGTTAGGCTGGGCGCTACCCGATTTCTTCTTTGATACCTCGAGGAGCTGAACAGCTACGGGAGGAGTCTTTACGATAAAGTCAAAGCTCTTGTCGGTGTAGTAGGTAATCACAACAGGCAGTACCTTGCCTGCCTTGTCCTGAGTGCGGGCGTTGAATTGCTTGCAAAACTCCATGATGTTGATGCCCTTGGAGCCTAAGGCGGGACCAACAGGAGGAGAGGGGTTAGCTGCTCCACCCTTTATCTGCAATTTGATCTGTCCAGCAATTTCTTTAGCCATTTTTTCAATCTGAATTTTTAGATATTGGTGAGATTTGGGTGCGGGTGGTTTTGTTGACAATATAACCCGTTGGCTGCGTAACCAACCTCCGGACCATATCTTGCTCAGACACGAAATCAACTGCCGTCGGATACTTCATTTCTCCGGGGGCAGTCTCATCGCTCCTTGCGGTCACACTCGCTCTACTTGCGAATTTTCCAATTCAAGAGGTGTCTTTCGGCCAAATATCTTGACCATCACTTTGAGTTTCTTCCTTTCGCGGTCAACCTCCTCGATTTCGCCGGTAAATCCGATAAACGGACCATAGTTTACCTTGACGGTTTCGCCGAGCATGAAGTCGTTGGCTCCGTCGTCGGTGAGGTCGGCAATCTCGTCGGCTGCTCCCAACATTCTCATCACTTCGCTTTGACGCAGGGGCTCGGGTTTAGCATCCTTCTCCTTGCCTTTGAGGAAGTCGATAACGTTGGTGGTGTTGCGCAGTTCATACATCACTTCGCCGTGAAGTATGGCTTCGACAAACACATAGCCGGAGTAGAGGTTTTTCTCCTTCACGACTTTCTTGCCATTTTTCATCGTGAGCACTTTCTCGGTGGGAATCAGTACCTGAAAGACATATTTGCCGAGGTCGGTATTCCGGATAGCTGCATCCAGAACTTCCTTTACCTTAGCTTCCTTGCCTGATATGGCTCTGAGCACATACCAGGCTCTGCGTTCTTTCTTGTCTTTTTCTTTTGAGTTTTCCATCTCAGTGGGTAAATGGTTTGTTAGTCGTTTCGGCCGGTAGTGAAGCTACATAAAACAAACCGGGTGATCAGTAAAATTTATTTGCTTATCGACCCAGTCCGTAAATGAAGTGCATCAAAGTATCAACAACCTGATCCATGCAGAAAATTATCAATGCGATGATTATGGAAGCTATCATCACGATAATCGCACTCTTGATCAGCTGCCCTTTGGTTGGCCACGAGGTCTTATCACGAAGTTCGATATAAGATTCCTCGATATCCGTAAGTAGTTTAAATTTTTTCATTTTGTTGTTTCTTTGGCACAGGACGAGAGGCTCGAACTCCCGACACCCGGTTTTGGAGACCGGTGCTCTACCAACTGAGCTAGTCCTGTAGATTGAAAAAATCTCAGGCAATTCGGCCTGACGGCTTTCACCGCCTGAGATTTTTATTGTTATGTCATATGAGGTGACAGATATTTATCATATCATTGTGGCCCTCAGACAAATTCGAAGTTTGTGCAGACTATTGTCCGCTTCGGTGGGATTAGTCGAGAATCTCGGTGATCTGACCTGAACCTACGGTGCGGCCACCTTCACGGATAGCAAAGCGGAGACCGGTGTCGCAAGCAACGGGGTTGATCAGCTTAACGTTGATCTCAACGTGGTCGCCGGGCATTACCATTTCAACGCCTTCGGGAAGGGTGATTTCGCCGGTAACGTCAAGTGTGCGGATATAGAACTGGGGACGATAGTGGTTGTGGAAGGGAGTGTGACGGCCACCTTCTTCTTTCTTCAGGATATAAACTGAAGCTTTGAAGTGATCGTGAGGTTTAACAACTCCGGGGTGGCAGATAACCATACCACGCTTGATATCTTTCTTGTCGATACCGCGGAGAAGGAGACCTACGTTGTCGCCGGCTTCACCCTGATCGA
>CAYLMR010000106.1:0-6115 GCA_964384885.1 uncultured Bacteroides sp. | reverse complement strand
GCTTGTTGAGGTCGCTGATCACGTCACCCATGCTCTCTTCGGGGGTCACTACTTCGATCTTCATGATAGGCTCGAGCAGCACGGGACCTGCCTTTTCGCTGGCTTTCTTGAATGCCTGGATAGCGCAGAGCTCAAATGAGAGCTGGTCGGAGTCAACCGGGTGGAATGAACCGTCGATTACAGTCACCTTGAGGTGTTCAACGGGATAGCCGGCGAGCACACCGTTTTTCATTGCGGTAGTAAAGCCTTTCTGAATAGCGGGGATATATTCCTTGGGAATGTTACCGCCCTTAACTTCGTCAACAAACTGGAGGCTGCCTTCATAGCCCTCGTCCTGGGGTTCTACGCGCACGATGATGTCGGCAAACTTACCGCGACCACCGGTCTGCTTCTTGAACACCTCGCGGAGCTCAACGGGTTTTGTGATAGCTTCCTTATAGGTAACCTGAGGACGACCCTGATTACATTCAACCTTAAATTCTCTCTTGAGACGGTCGATGATGATGTCGAGGTGAAGCTCACCCATACCTGAGATAACGGTCTGACCGGTTTCCTCGTTGGTTTCAACACGGAAGGTGGGGTCTTCTTCAGCAAGCTTCTGGAGACCGACGCCGAGTTTGTCGAGGTCTTTCTGGGTTTTGGGCTCTACGGCGATACCGATCACGGGATCGGGGAATTCCATAGCCTCGAGCACGATGGGGTGGTTTTCGTCGCAAAGTGTGTCACCGGTGCGGATATCCTTGAAGCCTACGCCTGCGCCGATATCGCCGCAACCGATCTTCTCCATGGGGTTCTGCTTGTTGGAGTGCATCTGGAAGAGACGTGACACACGCTCTTTCTTGTCGCTGCGTGCGTTGAGCACATAGCTGCCGGCAACAACGTCGCCCGAGTAAACGCGGAAGAAGGTGAGACGGCCAACATAGGGGTCGGTGGCAATCTTAAATGCGAGAGCACACATGGGGGCTTCGGGTGAAGGCTCGCGGGTCTCAACCTGGTTGGGGTCGTCGATAGCGTGACCTTCAACAGCGCCTGCGTCGAGGGGGCTGGGAAGATATGCGCAGACAGCGTCGAGAAGACACTGCACACCTTTATTCTTAAATGAGCTGCCGCAAATCATGGGCACGATCTCCATCTTGAGGGTGCCGGCGCGGAGGGCGCGACGGATTTCCTCTTCGGTGATGGTCGAGGGATCGTCGAAATATTTTTCCATGAGGGCGTCGTCAAACTCAGCTACTTTTTCGAGCATTTTGTCGCGCCACTCTTCGGCTTCAGCCACGAGATTTGCAGGGATTTCTTCTACTGAGTAGTCAGCACCCATAGTCTCGTCGTGCCAGAAGATAGCTTTCATGGTGATAAGGTCTACCACGCCTTTGAAAGTCTCCTCAGCGCCGATGGGCACCTGGATGGGGCAGGGATTTGCACCGAGCACATCCTTGAGCTGACGCACTACTTCAAAGAAGTTAGCACCCGAACGGTCCATCTTGTTGACATAACCGATACGGGGCACATTATATTTGTCGGCCTGGCGCCAAACGGTTTCTGACTGAGGCTCAACACCGCCTACAGCGCAGAAGGTGGCAACAGCACCGTCGAGCACACGGAGAGAACGTTCAACCTCTACAGTGAAGTCAACGTGTCCCGGAGTGTCGATAAGATTGATTTTGAATTTATCGCCGTCATATTTCCAGAAAGTGGTGGTAGCGGCTGATGTGATGGTGATACCACGCTCCTGCTCCTGCTCCATCCAGTCCATGGTAGCGGCGCCGTCGTGCACTTCACCGATTTTGTGAGTAAGACCCGTGTAAAAGAGGATACGCTCCGATGTGGTGGTTTTACCGGCATCGATATGAGCCATAATGCCAATGTTACGGGTATATTTGAGATGTTCGTCGATTTTAGCCATTTTGAAAATTGCTTTCTAAAATAAATTTAAACTTTAAGCTCTGCGACTTAGAAGCGGAAGTGAGCGAAAGCACGGTTGGCCTCGGCCATCTTGTGCATATCCTCTTTACGCTTGAATGCACCGCCCTGTTCGTTATATGCGTCTACGATTTCGGCTGCGAGCTTGTCGGCCATCGACTTGCCACCACGTTTGCGTGAATAGAGAATAAGGTTTTTCATCGAGATCGACTCCTTACGGTCGGGACGAATCTCGGTAGGCACCTGGAAAGTGGCGCCACCTACACGGCGTGATTTAACCTCCACGGTGGGGGTTACATTTTCAAGGGCTTTTTTCCAGATTTCGAGTGCGGTCATTTCTACGTTGGGGAGTTTTGACTTCACAGTCTCGAGGGCTGAATAGAAGATAGTGTAAGCAGTGTTCTTCTTTCCGTCATACATCAGATGATTAACGAATTTCGACACGCGAACATCATGGAAAACAGGATCAGGCAATACGATCCTTTTTTTAGGTTTAGCCTTTCTCATTGGGATGGAGATTGTGTTTTTGTTTGCTTGGTTGTTGCTTCTTCGTTCTTCAACGACACACTCTTGTGTCATTTACTCAACCGGGAATCAGCTTTCCAACAAATCAAAAACAAAGTGATTGATACTTATGATTTTTTGATTTGTCCCGCTCTCGGGCGGGGGTAAGTGTCAGGACAGCTGACGGCTTATTTCTTTGCAGCTTTGGGGCGTTTTGCGCCATATTTGCTGCGGCGCTGTGTGCGATCCTTCACACCGGAGGTGTCAAGAGTGCCGCGCACAATGTGATAACGCACACCGGGGAGGTCTTTCACACGTCCGCCGCGCACAAGCACGATAGAGTGTTCCTGCAGGTTGTGACCTTCACCGGGGATATAAGAGTTAACTTCTTTTCCGTTAGTGAGGCGCACACGAGCCACTTTGCGCATAGCCGAGTTAGGCTTTTTGGGAGTGGTGGTGTAAACACGCACACACACTCCGCGACGCTGGGGGCATGAATCAAGTGCAGGCGATTTACTCTTATCTTCAAGAGCCACGCGTCCTTTTCTTACTAATTGCTGAATAGTAGGCATCTTAGTTGTTAGTTGTTGTTGTTATGTTTGCTATTAGTCGTTTTTCAATATGGATTGGTGCGAAAAGCGGTTTGACCGAAGCCTCAACCCGCGCATAGTTATCGCCTCTACGCAATTAACTTTCAGGAAGTTAACGCGTAGCGACGCACTTCTTGCTCTTTTCGCTCTGCAAAATTACAAACTAATTTTCTAATATCCAAACATTTCTAAGGTGATTTAACCACTTTTTTATTTGTCGGATTTTTCTTCTGAGCCGCCGTCCTGATCATACCATTTGGAATACATCAGATAGTTGCGGGCAATCTTCTGATTGAGTTCGGCGCTCTGCTGAGGGTCGACATTCTTGATAAATCTCGCCGGCGCGCCGCCCCACATTTCGTTGGGTCCGATCTTGGTGCGGCTCAGCACCACCGAGCCGGCAGCCACGAGAGCTCCTTCGCCGACTTCGGCGTCGTCCATCACCACGGCGCCCATGCCGATCAGCGCGAGGTTGTGGATTTTGCAGCCGTGGAGGGTTACGTTATGGCCTATCGAAACGTCGTCACCTATTTCAATAGTGCTTTTCTGATAGAGGGTGTGGAGCACCGTACCGTCCTGAATATTAACGCGGTTGCCGATACGGATACTGTTGACGTCGCCGCGGAGCACTGTGTTAAACCATATCGAGCACTCGTCGCCCATCTCAACATCGCCGATCACAGAGGCGTTTTCGGCGAGAAAACAGTCGCGGCCGATTTTGGGCGTAATGCCGCGCAGAGGTATTATTAAAGCCATTATGTTTTAAGTATTTATAATTCAATCAATATGACCGCACTTGGCGTGTAGCCAGGCAGATTCCGCCTCGTCGAGATAGGGGGAGAGGGCTTCAAACACGCGGTCGTGATAGGCGTTAATCCACTCTATCTCATCTTTATTAAGGAGCGATTTGTCTATCGCCGAGAGGTCGTAGGGAAACAGGGTCACCGGCTCGAAGCGCAGAAATTCGCCATATTCCTCATTGGTGAAAGCGGGCACGGTGAGAAGCAGATTCTCGGTGCGGATTCCATATCGGCCGGCGCGATAAATGCCCGGCTCGTCAGAGGTGAGCATACCGGGCTGAAGCGCAACGGGATTCTCCTGCAGGCGGATGCTCTGAGGGCCTTCATGCACATTGAGGCATTGGCCCACGCCGTGACCGGTGCCGTGGAGGTAGGTCAGACCGTAGCGCCACATATCGGCGCGCGCAAGCACATCGAGCTGAGCGCCGCGGGTGCCGACAGGAAAGACCGCCCGTGCGAGATCAACGTGACCTTTGAGCACGAGAGTAAAGTCGCGCTTCATCTCGTCGGCCAAGGGGCCGAGCGCAATGGTGCGGGTTATGTCGGTGGTGCCGTCAAGGAAGGTCGCGCCGCTGTCTACCAACAGGAAGCCTTCCGGCTTGAGCACGGCAGCTGTCGACGGTTCGGCGGTATAGTGAACTATAGCACCGTTGGCGCCATAGCCGGCAATCGTGTCAAAACTGAGTTCAAGAAACAGAGATCCTTGCGAGCGATAGCGCTCAAGTATCTCAGCCACATCTATTTCGGTGAATCGCTCCCCTGCCGCCATGCGTCGCTCCAGCTCCATAAAGCCTTTCACGAGAGCCACTCCATCCTTTATATGAGCATTCTTTATACCCTCAACCTGCACCGGATTTTTAACGCTTTTCCATAGCGACACAGGCGACTGCGCCTCCACCGCCCTGCCGGCAAGCATCTCCATAAAAATCAGCGAAGCGGTCGAAGGATCAACCATTACCCTCTTGCCCGCAGCTTTGCGGTCGATCGACGCAGCAGCAGTGAGATAAGGTTCGGTCTTAACGCCGAGCTCCTTAAGATAGCTTTCAATCTCGGGAGAAAGCTTTTTGGGGTCTACATAAAGAACAGCCTCGCTGTCATCCATATATAAATAGGAGATAGCCACGGGGCTACATCTCACGTCATTCGACCTGATATTGAGCAGCCACGCGATTTCCGACAGCTCGGCCACCACCACAGCGTCACAACCGATCTCATCCATCGCCGCTCCGAGACGAGCAAGCTTACTCCGAGCCGATTCGCCGGCTAATTCCTCGCCATGGATAAAAAGTTTATCGGAGGGCAATCCGGGTCGGTCCTTCCATATCTCGACAAACGGGTCGGCAATCGACACCAGCTTAATCCCGGCTGCTGAAAGCTCACCGCGCATAGCCATAGCCGACCGATAGGAGCAGAGCAGACCGTCGATACCCACGCGCTTAATCTCCTCACGATGCCCGATGATATAACCGGTGGGGGTCGGAACACCCGGCTTACCCTCTTCCATGACCCTGATGCCCGATTCATCAAGCTGCTTGTGAGCCTGGAGCCAGTAGCGCGAATCAACCCACACGCAAACTTCGTCGCGGGTCACGACACACTTGGCCGCGGAACCGCTAAAGCCGGTGAGCCATTTCAGCGACTTCCAAAACGAAGCCACATACTCACTTCCATGCGGATCAGCGAGCGGAACGATTATCGCGTCGAGATTTTCAGCACTCATCTCAGAGCGCAGTTCCTCGATTCTCTCATTATAGATAGTTGACATATTTCAGATATTATAGATTCAAAAACGGCAATATCAGACTTCAGCCCGATTAACACCACAAAGATAGCAAAAATCATCCAACTATCCAATGCCACCATATTATTACACCCCTGCCGGAAAAATTGAGCCATAACAAAGAAAATTTCAAAACCTATACAATATAATAAGGTGTATTCGCGTTAAACACTTGCCGTCCGAGCGAAAAAGAGGAAAAATGAGGCAAAAACACTAACTTTTTCCTCAAAACATTTGGTGGGTTCATAAAAAGTGCTTAACTTTGCATCGCTTTTGAAAGGGAACACAACCCGATCACCAAAAGCAAGTCACACAACCGCCTCTTTAGCTCAGTTGGCCAGAGCACGTGATTTGTAATCTCGGGGTCGTTGGTTCGAATCCGACAAGAGGCTCTAGAATTGAAATAAATCTGAAGCTTGCGACAGCGGTCGCACTCCAAAAGCTGACGAAAAGATATTTGGGCGTGTACCAGAGTGGCCAAATGGGGCAGACTGTAAATCTGCTGGTTTCTACCTTCGGTG
>CAYLMR010000105.1:0-6593 GCA_964384885.1 uncultured Bacteroides sp. | reverse complement strand
TTGCACACATCGCAAAATCTCGCTAACTTTGCATTACTAACTCAACAACGATATGTCAAACAAACTCACATATAAATCGGAAGACGACCGTATCTATGGAGCCACCGGCATGGCTATCGCAGTGGTAGTGGTCGACGGCCAGGATTATCTGACATCGGTGGATGTCGATGCCCCCGCCGGCGAAATGATGCGCCTCTCCGAGCAATTCTATTTCTCAAATCATCAGCGCGTGGCCGCCAAGGATGTGTGGCACAGCATATTGTCGTCCTACAATCTCATGACCGCCATGGCTGTGGGCAACTATCTGTGCCGCAGCCTCATCGGAGGAGCCATACATGAGGAGGGCGCCCTGCGCACCTCGCTCGAAAAAGAGCTTCTTTCGGCCGGCAAGGAGGAGTGTGATCTCGACCCCGACGAGTCGCAGAGACTTTTCACCAAACATTTCAATTATCTTCACAAGGTGTTTTCCCACCCCGGAGTGCAGTCGCTGGCCCGCTCATTGGCCGACAACTTCACCTCGCGCCGTCAGCTCACGGTGGGAGAGATTTCCGACCTGCTTTCGGCTCTGCGCCACCTCTGATTTCAGAGTTTCCAGGTCACCATCATGCGCTCCACCAGGCTGAGCGACCTCACGTTGTTGTAGTCGCGGTAGTGGGTGGTGCGGAAATAATATTCCAGACCCATCGACAGAAACAATCGCTTCCACACCCTCAGGTTGACTGAAAATTCGGTCACGCCAAACGAAGCGGTCGACTTGTCGCCCTGGGCATTGAGGGTGCGGTAGTCAACCTTGGTGAGATCTATGCCCCGGGCATAACCCTTGAATGTAAACAACCGGTAGAAATCCTGACTCGCGCGCACCGAAAATCTGTCGCGGCCAAACACGAGGTTGAATCCACCTTTCACCGAGTAGCCCATCGCGAGGTTATAATTACGCTCGTCAACCATATAGTGGTCGGAGAGAATAGCGCCGAGCACCACCGCATTGACATGGCCAAAGGCGTCAAAAGCTATCTTGGGCGGCAACATGCGCCGGTATAGCAGACCTCCGCCCACCGATGCCGGCACTCCGAGTTTATAAGGACATTTTGCCGCCAGCGACGAGATGGTGTCGCTGTCATAATAATCGAAATACTGATAGAGGCCCAGCGAGAGGTGTTCAAGCTTGTTGTCGACAAGCTCCTCGGCCAATAGCCGGCCCATGATGTTGAGGCGCGACAGGAATGGCTGACGGTTGATGAGATTCAGTCCCGCCCGCAGGGTGAAATAATCATACGGCTTTCTCGACCTGCCCTCATAGCGGTCGCCATATTCCATATTAAACTCCACGGCGCCGCCGAGACGGGTGTCGCTCACCTTGCGGTGGGTGAATGAAAGCACTCTCGCGCCTCCCGAAAACTCCACGCCAACGTCGGGGGTGCCGAACAGCTGACCCGAAGTGGGGCGCCGGCGCCATGCGTCACCGGTGATAATGCGGGTGAATCCCCTCACGGGCGACAGGATAAACGCTCCCGCCTCGCGCTCGAATCGCTCCCAGCCGGTGGTGCGGTCGTCGATCATCGTGTCTGAAATCCTGAACAACACCTCGCCGATAGCCATACCGCCTATAGGGGTGGCTATAATATCGTTGGTAGAGGGATATTCCCTCTCCATAAACATCTCCCACATCCAGCTTCCCCCCAAGGCGAAAAGGCCGCTCTGCCAGTAGTTGAAACCGTTGGCACGCCCGGAGTTATAAAACAGGTTGCCGTTATAGGGATGAAGAAACATGTTGGTGCCGAGACGGTCGTTGTCCCAGATAAATCCCTTGCGGAAATTATTGCGGATAGTGTGGATCGAGATATAGGAGTAATCGCCATGCTGCACAAACCTGTCATACGACCATAACCCTATATTCAGGCCGGCCACCGTGGCGGCAGCCCTCCAGAAATGACGCTTCTCTCCCCGCGCCACGTCGGCCGAATCAGCCTCCACGGGGGCGATAACGCTATATTTTATCGCCATCTGCGCGCGAAGCTGTGACGGCGACAACAACAGTGTCATCACCGCCCCGACAATCACTATAATCTCAATCAATCGCTTTGCCATAGCAGCGACGGCGGCGGTGGAGTCGACGGTCAAAATACTGCCACTGGAGCTGAACAGCGGTGTTATCCTCCAGCTCGAGATTGCTTTCGGCAAACTCATATTTGTTTTTGATATAGTTGGGCAGCAGGTGGGAGAAAAGCAGCGCGTTGACACCCTTGTTCTGATACTCGGGCTCGATAGCCACAAGCATGAGGTCTACGATGTCGTTCTTACCCTTGATGGCCTTGAGAAGATGAATCCAGCCGAAGGGAAACAACTTGCCCCCCGACTTCTGGAGCGCTCTCGACAGCGAGGGCATCGAGATACCCACGCCCACGAGCTTATCATCCTTGTCGACTATCACACAGATGCAGTCGAGTCTTATCAGGCCGAGATATTGCTCGATGTAATATTCTATCTGCCTGTCGGTGAGGGGAGAATAGCCAAACAGACTGTCATAGGCGCGGTTGATGAGATCAAACAATGCCTTGCCATAACGCTCCTTGAGCTTCTTGCGGTCGGTGAGCTCGGCACATTTCAGGCCATATTTCTTGCTCACTATATCGGCTATGCGCATATATTTGTCAGGCACCTTGTCGGGCACCGTCATGCGGTATTCCACCCACTCGGCCGCCTTCTCAAATCCCATCTTCTCCATGTGCTGAGGATAGTAGGGATAGTTATAGAGGGTGGCCATGGTGCCGAGCTCGTCGAAGCCGAATGTGAGCATACCCTCGTGGTCCATGTCGGTGAAACCCATCGGCCCCACCATGTAGTTGAGACCCTTTTTCCTTCCCCATTGAGCCACGGCATCAAGCAGCGCGCGGCTCACCTCAATGTCGTCGATAAAGTCAAAGCTTCCGAATCTCACCTCTTTCTTTCCGGTGCGTTCGTTAACCTTGTTGTTGACCATCGCGGCCACACGCCCCACCGGCTTGCCGTCGCGATAGGCCATAAAGAGAGCCGCCTCACAGAAATCAAATGCCGGATTTTTGTCGGGCGAAAATGTGGCCACCTCATCAAATATCAGCGGCGGCACATAGCAGTCGTTGCCTTTATAGAGGTCAATACCAAACTTAACGAATTTAGTTATATCTTTTTTTGTGAGACTCAGCTCTTTTATCTCTATGTTGCTTGACATGTAAGTCTGAATTATGGTCTGATAAAAATCGGTTTATGCGGGATAGCTCAATCAATCGGTGGTGGCGGCGGCTTCAACGCGGGGTGAGCGCGAGCCGGTGTCGGGCACGGCGGGCGCCTTGGTCGACGACAGCCACACCAGCACTCCCACCATTATCACCAGAAATATGATGATAGCCATATAGAATTTTGAATCCTTGCGGCGCTGAAGGGCCATCTTCAGCTCATGGATGCTCTGATAGCGGTCCTTACGGTTTTCAGCCATGCATTTCTCAGCCACCTTGCGCAGATAGGCGGGAGGTTCCTCCACATGGTCGAGAGTCTCGGCGAGCACCTTGCCGAATGAATATATATCTTCGGAGGCATCGGCCGGCGAAAGTTTCTCCTTCTGGTCAAACCCCACGTCGATGAGCTTGAGATTTTCCACATTCTCGGTAAAGATGATGGTTTCGGGCCGGATGGGAAAATGCACAAGGTGGTTGGTCTGGATATAGTCGAGCGCCTCGACCAGACCGTTACACACCTTTTCAAGATGAGCGGGCGTAACTGCTTTCTCGTCGATGATTTTGCGCAGCGAGCGGCCATACACATCGTCGGTGATAATGCTCAGCCCCACTCCGGGCACATCCTCATAGTCGTTGATCATGATGATGTTGGGATGAGCGAGATTATATCTCACATCAAACTCTTTCTCAATCATCGACACAAACCGGGGATCGTTTTTATACTGCTCCTTAAGAGTTTTGAGCATCACCCATTTGCCATGTTTCCGGGCCGTATAGACGTCATAATATTCCTCATCCCACTCGGGGAGATGTTCTATTTCGGTCCATTTGTTTTTGTCGGTCATCGTAAAAATCAGATGTGGAAGATGTGATTTTTAAGGGGTTGATATATCTTATAAGGTGCAAAAATAACTATTTTTTTTATATCCTTCACCCTCTCATGCCGTTTTAAGCTATTTTAGTATCACGACACAACCGTTTTCTAACATTTTTTGTTAAATTTGGCGAGTCATATTCCCTCAGCTCAAACATTTTTTCTGAAATTCATCAATGAGTCTGACATCCATCATAAGGCCCCTGTTGCTGCCCCGGGCTCACTCGTCGCTGCGGGCTGCCATAGATTGCGAAGCCTCCCAGCGGCGTCTGCTCGCCCACATGATTGCCGTGGCTTCGAACACCTACTGGGCTGCCATACATAATTTTCACTCGGTGAAAAGCTATGAGGAGTTTGCCGAAAAATGTCCGGTGACCCCCTATCGCCGTCTGCGTCCCGAGGTTATGAAGATGATAGCGGGCAAAGCCAATATCCTCTGGCCCGGCACATGCCGCCGCTTCGCCCAGTCGTCGGGCACAAGCGACGGCGCCTCAAAATATATCCCTGTCACCGACGCGTCGCTGTCGATGTGTCATTTTGCCGGTCCCCGCGCCGTGGTGGCCCACTATCTGCTTCATCATCCCGAGAGCCGCATGTTTGACGGCAAGGCCTTTATACTCGGCGGCAGTTTCGCCTCCAATATCGCCGCTCCCAAAGGGGTGAAGATAGGCGACCTCTCGGCCCAGCTTATCGACAAGGTGCCCGCGTTGGTCAATCTGGTGAGAATACCTAAAAAATCTGTGGCTCTTCTCCCCGACTGGAATAAGAAACTGCCCCTGCTGGTTGAGGCGTCGCTCAACTGCAATGTCACCAATCTCTCGGGCGTGCCCTCATGGTTTCTGACCCTGCTCAAGGAGGTGCTCAAAGCCAAAGGGGCCTCCTCGCTGTCCGAGGTGTGGCCAAATCTCGAAGTGTTTTTCCACGGAGGCATCTCCTTTGCCCCCTACCGCAGCCAGTATGAGGATATCACCGAGGGCCTCAACATGAATTTCGTCGACACCTATAACGCCTCGGAGGGATTTTTCTCATTTCAGGACTCTCCCGACTCTGAAGCGATGCTCATGCTGATGGATTGCGGAGTGTTTTATGAGTTTCAACCGCTCGACACCGATCTTCCTCCCGTGCCGGCATGGAAGGTGGAGAAAGATAAGATCTACTCGCTCATCATCACCGCCGTCAACGGCCTGTGGCGCTATCCCATCGGCGACACCGTGAAAGTCGAGTCGGTCAACCCGCTCAGAATCACCATTGCCGGGCGCACAAAAAGTTTCATCAACGCTTTCGGCGAGGAGCTGATGGTGTTTAATGCCGACGCTGCCATAGCCCGCACATGCGCGCAGACCCACGCCTCGGTGGCCAACTACACCGCCGCTCCCGTCTTTGCCACCCGCCACAACAAAGGGCGCCATGAATGGATCATCGAGTTCAACACCATGCCCGACTCCATCGACCATTTCGCCGCCCTGCTCGATCTCAACCTCACCCTCGAAAACAGTGACTACCGCGCCAAGCGCGCCGGCAACATTTTCCTCGACCCCCTCTCTATCACCGTGGCTCCCAAAGGTCTTTTTGACCGTTGGCTCAGCCTCAACGGGGGCAAACTCGGCGGCCAGCGAAAAATTCCGCGCCTCGCCAACGACCGCCATATTGTCGACTCAATGCTCGAAATTCTCAACCAATAATTTCTTATTTTTATCCTCAACACCTTATTTAATATGAAAATTACACCGGTAATCTCATCAGCCATCATCGCCATCGGTCTCCTTGCCATGGGTCTCTGTGTGAGAAGCGGCCTCAACAGCTTCACCGACAATCAGCGCAAGGTCGACGTCAAGGGCCTTTGCGAGCGCGAGGTAGCGGCCAACCAGGTCACATGGCCTATCGTGTTTTCGCTTGCGGGCAATAACCTGCCCGACCTCTACGCCAAGGTTGCCACCAACAATCAGGTCATCTCGGCCTTTCTCACCAAAAACGGAGTGAGCGCCGATGAAATCTCGGTAAGTGCTCCCCGCCTCAGCGACAATTCCGACAAATATAACTATCGTCCGGGCGAAACTCCCCTCTATTCCATCACCTCAATCGTAACCGTAAGCTCCGACAAAGTTGAGTTGGTCAGAAACCTCATCAACCGTCAGGGCGACCTGCTCACCCAAGGCATTCCCATCGTGAGTCAGGAATATGGCGGCAACGTAATCACCTATAGCTTCACCGGCCTCAACGACATCAAGCCTGAAATGATAGCCGACGCCACTAAAAATGCGCGCGAAGCAGCAAGCAAATTTGCCGAAGACTCCGACTCAAAGCTCGGCAAAATCATCGCCGCTCGTCAGGGCCAGTTCTCAATCGACGACCGCGACAACTTCACCCCCTACATCAAAATCGTCCGCGTCGTCACCTCCCTCACCTACCAGCTCGAAGACTAATCCCCCACCACATAATAGCATAAAAATCGGCAGCTCCCCCCGCTGCCGATTTTTTATGCTATAAATTAATATAAACCATTGATT
>CAYLMR010000104.1:0-6841 GCA_964384885.1 uncultured Bacteroides sp. | reverse complement strand
CAAGGAACTGATCGGAAGATTTCTGTAGATTTAGGATTAAGTGTAAACTGGGCGAAATGCAATATCGGTGCAGACAAGGCTGAAGAATTTGGTGGTTATTTTGGTTGGGGCGACATTAGTGGTAAGAAAACATCCACCGACTATGACCAGTACCCATGTTCAATTGATAAACTACCTAATACAATAATAAACACCCAGTATGATATAGCAAAAGCTGGATGGGGATCACCATGGAGAATGCCCTCATATGCTGAAATTCAGGAGTTGGTAATCGGATGCATTTCTGAAACTGTAACATATAATAATATTAAAGGGCGCAAGATTTCCGGTATCACAGGTGAAAGTATATTTCTTCCAAGTGCTGGCTATCGCGATGGTACAGAAATTGAGCAAGTAGGATATTCCTCACGATACTGGTCGGGTAACTTATATCCGTACAATAATGATCTGGCATGGGGAATGTTTAGTGGAAATCAAGGAGGATGGTATTGCTCAAGATATATTGGTTGCTCAGTTAGAGCTGTAGTAGATAAGTAAGTTTATTTAGAGCAGTCACATCATGTGAAACAACCATCATGAATCAGCTGTCTATACTCTAATTCCAAGTTGTTTTTTCGGAGATAATGATAAAAATAGTGTGGCGCGATAGTGGAATCTTTGCTAAAAACGTTATATTTGCAAACAAATTTGTAAAACTTATCGCAATCACACACCATGCAAAGCAACAACAACCGCATAGTTGTTACCATCGGGCGCCAGTTTGGCAGCGGAGGGCGCGAGCTCGGCTATCTGCTGGCCAAAACCTATGGCTTGAAATATTATGACAAGGAGCTTCTCACCGAGGCGGCGCGCCGTTCGGGCATGAGCCGTGAGTTTTTTGAGAAAAGCGATGAGCGGATGCCGTCGTTTATCAGCGGCATATTCTCGTTTGCTCCCGGTCTCAACCCCATGAGCTATTATTCCGGCTCAACCTCGATAAGCGACGACAGCATCTATCGCGCACAGAGCGACTTCATCAACCGTCTGGCCGAGGAGGAGAGCTGTGTGATAGTGGGGCGCAGCGCCGACTATGTGTTGCGCAACGACCCGAGAGTGGTGAGTGTGTTTGTGAGCGCTCCGGAGAGTGACTGTGTGAAGCGCATCCTGTCGCGTGACCCTGTTCTCACCCCTCAGCAGGCCATCTCAAAAATGCGCAAGATCAACAAGATCAGAGCTAACTATTATAACTTCTACACCGACAAGCAGTGGGGGAGTGCCGCAAGCTATGACCTCTGTTTCGACACCTCGAAGATTTCGATGCCCGACATTGTGGCTCTTATCGGGGCCTATATCCGCCTGCGCTTCGGCATGGAGTTGCCCGAGGTTATCTGACCTGAACATTTACCCAACCTTCTATCGCCCGGATAATGAGTCGTGACAATTGTTGGCCGGCTCACACTCCGGGCGAAAAATTTTTTCAGCCGGGCGGTTATGTTTTGCTGTCTGAATCGTCTCTATAGTGTAAGGATATGAAAACCGACCGACTGACATATTCATTTCTTGCCCTCCGGGAAAAACTCTATCGAAGCGCTCTGGGGTTTCTCAAAAATGATGACGACGCCCGCGACGCTTTGCAGGACACTTTTTTCAAACTGTGGAAATCCGGAGCGCCTGCCACCGACACCGAGGCCCGCAACAAGCTGTTTCTCGTGTTGAGAAATATCTGCATCGACAGGCTCAGGAAACAGCCCACGGTCTCTTTGGAAGATACCGACCCGGGGAGCATGGTGGTGGAACCCGTCTTTGATGAGGATATGGAGCGGGTGGAGGAACTGCTCACCGATGGGCTGACAGATATTCAGCGGCGCATCTACAGGCTGATAACCGACGAGGGTATGGAGTATGAGGATATTGCTTCAAGGCTCTCGATGTCGGTCGAAGCGGTGAGAATGAACATGAGCCGCGCAAGAAAGAAAATTAGAGATAATTATTTAAAACTATATAAATGAAAGATAACGACCATATACTGACTTTACGGGAAACCGAACAGCTCTGCCGCATGTATTTGGATTGTCAGCTTTCAGTGCTCGAAGAAAGAGAACTTCAATACATACTCGGCAAGGTTGCCTATCGCTCTGAGGTGATCGACGAGGCCCGCGAGGCTATGCTGGCCGAAGGATTGGTTTTCAAGGCCTCAGAGGTCTCAGAGATCCCGAAAACGGAGAGGAAGCGCCCTCGGCTCAGACGCATCGCCCTCATTGCCGGAGCAGCGGCTGCCGTGGCTATCTTGCTCGGGCTGCCGGTGGCGATCGGCACATTCACTCCCGACAGCGGCGAGAGCGTTGTCATAGCCTATGAGGGTGGCCGTAAGCTCGGCGGTGAGGCCTCCCGCAAGATGGCCGGCGAGTCGATGAAACATGCCGAGTCGCTCATGGCAATGGCCGAAGCGAGAGAGCGTGAGGCCGAGCGAATCAATGATTATTTTATGAATCTTAAAACCGAAGAATAATGAAAAGACAGATCTTTGTAATAATAAGCCTGCTGATGGGTCTTATAGCTATGGCCAAGGCTCCCGAACTGAGTCTCGAGAAGCTTTTCGACGGCTCATATAATTCAGATAAGAGTGTGTCGATAATTGTTTCGAGGTCGAAGGATAAATATTTCAGAAGCATTAATGTCGAAAATAATGCGGCGTTGGTCAAAAAAATCACCGAGCTTTTTAAGAAAGATATCGAGCGGGCCGACAAGTCGCAGGATATTATTGAGAAGGGGCGGCTGTCATACTCCTCAATGACCATCCTGAATAATGATTATGAGATCAAGATAGGCCTGTCATACTCCTCCGACAACTCCTGCTATCTCTTCATCAAAGGCGAACCGGAGGCGTTTAAATAACGTAACCCGAGAAGAGATAAACTAAGCGAAATCAACCTTTTATGAATAGACTTATCATGCTGCTCTCGGGAGCGGCAGCCCTCTGTGCGCCCCTTTTCGCTCATGAGAGTGCCGATTCTATCCCCCTGTCGGGAGGAAAAGATCTTGAGCTCAGTGAGGTTGTGGTCACGGCCAAACGCCCTGCCTTGAAACAGGAGCCTGACAGAATAGTCTATCTGGTGAGAAACGACCCCTATGCCGCAGGTCTCGGCGCGATAGAGCTGCTCGACCGTATTCCCCGCGTGTCGGTGACAAACGATATTGTGAGCGTGGCGGGTAAAAATTCGGTGAGGTATATCGTCGACGGCCATTTGCTCGAGATGACCGATGAGGCTATCACCCTGAAGCTTAAAACCCTTCAGGCCGACGGCGTGGAGAAGATTGAGCTGCTAACCACTCCGCCGGCCAGATATGCCGCTGCCGACAATGTGGCCTATATCAGCATCACCACCCGCAACGAGTTGCTCGGCTCGCGCGGCAATCTCTGGGGGCGCGGCTCGCTGGCTGATAATCTGAGCTATTCGCTCGGCGGCAGCGTGTGTCATACTGCGAGAAAAGCGGAGTTTTCGGCCGATATGGGGTGGAATGACTCAAAGGGTAAGAATGATATTTTCAAGCGGTATGATTTTGCAGACTTCAGCCGCATCTCCGACCGCACTACCTCATTTCTGTGGCGCACATTGAGCGCAAACGCCCTGATGAAATATAAGCCGCACAGCAGGCTGAGCCTCGGCGCGATAGTCAACTACAGTTCCAACCGTATGCACACCGATGTGGTTGACAGCACAGTCGCCGGCACGGAGGTTATGACCTCAACTTCACTCACGCCCTCCTCGCCCGACGATGCGCTGACTCTAACCGGTTTTGCCGACTGGAACATTGATTCGCAGGGAAAGACTCTGAGCCTCACCTATAACTTCTTTGACAAGAGGAGCGACTCATTTTCTGACGTCACGACCCTATGGAGCGACAATGATAAATCACGGCTCACCAAGGAGGGAAGTAACCGCTACAGGATTAACTCTCTGAAGCTTGACGCAACTCTGCCGTTTACCGCTTTTAAGATCGAGGCGGGCGGGGCCTATACCGCGATTTCAAACAACACCGATCTCCGCATAGCCAACGACTGTGGTGGTGAGCTTGTTGAGGATCCTTCGCAGACCAATGAGTTTCTCTATAATGAAAAGACCGGGGCGGCCTATCTTAGCGGTGAAAGGAATTTCGAGAATCTGATTTACCTCAAGATAGCTTTGAGATATGAGCATACCGAGATGAGTGGCACTCAGAAAGCCTACAACCTGACCACCCGCCGAAGCTATGACTATCTGTTTCCCACGGTGAATGTCAGCCATAATTTCCCGGGAGCGGGGCGCCTCTCGGCCGATTATTCAATGGGCATCAGCCGCCCGAGCTTTGGCGATCTCAATCCGTTTCGCTACTACAACACGGTGAATGAATATTTTACCGGCAACCCTGATCTTGAATCGGTGATAGTGCATAATCTCGGCATAAACTACAGTTTTAGAGGCCTCTATGCGGTGGCCTACGGGTCGTGGAACAGAAATGCCGTTGGCTACATAACCCGCTTTGATTCCGACGGTATGCAGTCTACCACTCCCGAAAACTGCCTCAACACCATCAAGACAGGTGTTTATGCTTCCTATAACCGCGCGCTTACCGATTGGTGGAACATCAATGTCGGCGGTGAGATATTCTATGCCGGCTCACGGTCAGACAGCGACGATTTCCGGGAGGCGCGCACAGGCGGATATGGCGGCAAGATTGAATGTAACACCTCGTGGATGCTCAACAGCTCTAAAACTCTTATTTTCAATCTCAGAGCCACCCACTACTTTCCTTATCATGACAAGATGGCCCGCTACGGCAACCGCACAGCCATAGGGTGTGAACTGCGCTATCTCCTGCTCGACAACCGCCTTGTGATTTCAGCGTCGCTCAACGACCCATTCGGGTGGAGTGTCACCCGCTCAACGGCTGACTATAAGGATTATACCCTCCGGTCGAAGGTCAATATCCATGACCATTCGGTGGCTTTACGAGCCACATGGTCGTTTGGCGGAAAGAAAGTCAACAACGTCTATCGCGACACCAAAGAGCGCGAATCCCGCCGCTCCTATTAGCCAACGGTGAAAGCGCCGAGGCTGGTGGAGTAGTTGGGTGACTTCATGGCGCGGCGTATGGCGTTGACAAACTTCACGCTCTTGCCATCCTCCCCTTTGTCGCGATATTGCTGGGCGCCGAGCATAACGGTGTCGGCGCCCATCTTGCCGTTGATTTTGTCGAGGGCTTTTGAGAGGTGCTGATATTGCTGGGTGCGGTCGGCATTATATTCAAATAGGTCGGGCTGAACCGCGTCGGCCGACGATATGCCCGACACCATTATGCCGGCCCGCTTATAGCAGATGCCTTTGCGGAAGATGGTTTCGAGAATGGCTGTCGCCATGCCTACGATCTCGCTCGTGGTGTTGGTGGGGGTGAGGAATGAGTGGGAGGCGCTGTTGTCATATTGCATGAGGTCCTCCCTGAAGTGGTTTGACTGGATGAAAGCCGTGACAAGGGAGCACACCGAGTTCTGACGCCTGAGCTTTACGGCACAGCGCGCGGCATAGTTGGCTATATGGCTGCGCAGATCGGCGATATCCTTTATCATTTCGGGAAAACTCCGGCTCGTGACAATGGTTTTCTTGGTCACGCCGTCAAGTCCGTCGATCGCTATACATGGCTCGCCGTGAAGCTCTTTCCAGGTGCGTTCGCCGGTAACATGATATTTTCTTCTCACATACTCTTTCGGCAGGGCGGCGAAGTCGTAGGCAGTCTTTACGCCTATGTATTCAAGATTTTTCGATATCCGCCGGCCTATGCCCCACACATCTCCTACGGGAAAGAGCTTCAACGCCTTTTCTCTCTGCGCCTCCGAGCCAATGACACAGCATTTGTTATAAGCCGGATATTTCTTGGCATATTTGCTGGCCATCTTGGCCAGGGTGTTGGTCGGGGCGATGCCGAGGCTCACCGGCATCCCGGTATATTTGAGAATCTTCCTGCAAAGCTGCTCGCCCCAGCCGTGAATGTCGGGGTGGTTGATGCCGGTGAGGTCGAGAAACGCCTCGTCGATGGAATATTGGATAACGTCGGGAGCCTCATCGCGCAGAATCGACACTATGCGCGACGACATATCGCCATACAAGGCGTAGTTGGACGAAAAAGCCACTATCCTCGAGTCGGGATATTGTTCCTTGAGCTGATAGTAAGGCATCCCTTCGGGAATACCCATAGCCTTGACCTCCCTTGATCGCGCAACGACACAGCCGTCGTTGTTGCTTAACACCACTAACGGCGTTCTCGCGAGGTCGGGGCGAAACACTCTCTCGCAAGAACAAAAGAAATTATCACAATCAATCAACCCTACCATCTCTCGGTTGCAGAGCGCCGGCGGCGGTTGGCTTTGATAGTATAGATCACAACTCCCCACACCGTGAAATCATCCTCAGGGGTAACCTCTATTGGGCGGAACCTTCGGTTGGAGGGCATGAGATAAATCCTGTCGCCGCGGTTGAGACACAACCTTTTGAGGGTAAACTCGCCGTTGAGACAACACACCGCGAGATCGCCGTGCTCAGCCTCAATCGAACGGTCAACGATAAGAATATCCCCCTCGGTTATCCCCTCGTCGCACATCGAATCGCCCGACACCTTTGCATAGAAAGTCGCCGCGGGATGTTTGATAAGGGTAGTGTTGAGGTCGATTGACTCGGTGATATAATCCTGGGCGGGGCTCGGGAAGCCCGCCTTCACCCCATCATCGGCATATAGCAAGGGGAGGATCGTCGAAACATCTGCTCTTAATAGCTGAAACATAGTCATGCAAAATTCTGTAACTCCCTAAAGAATTTTCCATGCAAAATTA
>CAYLMR010000103.1:0-7046 GCA_964384885.1 uncultured Bacteroides sp. | reverse complement strand
GGGCGTCTCGATTGGTCGCGAGAAATCAAATGTAAGTCGTTGAACGGTAGGGGCGGCGACATGTCGCGGCCGCCCCTCGCGAAGCCTATCCCGCGAAGCAATTTCCGCGAGTGTTGCTACCACGACATCATCGCGCTGCGACTCTTAAAGTTAGTTGGTGCTCCACCGCACACTTGGTCGCTGCGCTCCCGGCATGTGCGGTTTCAGACAATATCGCCGTTCCACGGCTCACTTACAAGGGGTGGCGGATACGCCTCCCATTGATTACGAGGAAGGGAGAGAGCTACACGAGCGGTGATGTGATTCATTCTTTCTTTTTATATCGGGCCGGGTAGCCGAATAATGTGACTCTCCAAACCTTACCTTTATGCACAAAATGAGTAAATTGAGGGCTAAAGATTATGTCGCACTTATTAGCTCTCATAGCCTCGACCTTAGCGAGATTATCCGCCTCATCAATAGAGAGCTTTTTGAGCTTATGGCGCCCTGCCTCAGTCGAAATATCTATAGTATATGCAATCGGAACGGTATCAACATCCATTGCCAATGGATTATAGCTCTCGATAATAGGTTTAGCCCCTGTATTGGCATTAAGTTCGCGGACAGAAACCTTTGGCGAACACGACGATATGACAGCAAGCACGCCGACAAAAAATAATAATGCAACTGATTTTCTCATTTGATTGGAAGTTTAGTTTTACGCACATTCCGAGACCTCTTGTGTGGGGATATTGCTATCTTACTAATTAGTGGCGACATTTACATATACACAGCAGCCCATACCTTTACATCACAGCTCTCAAACCGAGCTGCAGAGCTGCGATGTCGTGGTAAAGACTGTGTGTATATGCGAGATAATTATTACTCTTTCTTCTTATATCGGGCAGGGAAACCATATAAGGAGACTCTCAAAACCTTGCCTTTCTCAACAAGGTGAGTGTATTGCGGTTGGAAGATTGTTGCACATTTATTGGCTCTTATGGCCTCGATCAAAGCGAGGTCACATGCCTCATCAATAGACAACTTATTGAGCTTTAGGCGCCCTGCCTCGGTTGAAATATCTATGGTGTATTCAATCGGATCAGAGTCAATATCCATAGTCAGTTCATTATAGCTCACTATGTTGGGGTTTACTGTGGTAAACGCGTTGAGCTTACGAACTGAAACCTTAGGAGAGCATGACGATATAACGGCAAACACGCCGACAAGAAGTAATAATACAGTTGATTTTTTCATTTGATTAGAAGCTTAGTTTGACGCTCATGCCGAGACCTCTTGTGTGGGTGTATTGGTTGCCCATCACACTTACGCCCGCGGTTAGTTTATTGGCGCCGAAATTCATTATATCATTTTCGATTATCGGGGTAGTATACGTCTGCATTGAGTAAGCACGCTTTTGCAATGAGTTAGCATAAACATTACAGCCGACTGCAACGGCAGCGCCGGCTATAATACCTCCACCAATACACAATCCTGTTGTCAGATTGTCAGGATCACCATATTCTCCTGAAGGTGTTGAAACTCCATTGACCATACTCCAACTGTGGTAGTCTTTAGTCGTTTCATGAACAATTATTCCGGCAATTATGCCTCCAGCTGCACAAATTCCACCGATGATCCATCCGTTTTTCCTCACTTTTTTAGCTTTAGCTAATAACTGATCAGGAGTTTGTATTTTACTGCTATTATACATTCTAAGAAGCTCACTATCATCAACATTCTGAGCGAGGGCATAGAGCTGTGCGGGTTGTGACTCCGATGTTAATTCAGTTTCATTTACCTCCGTGGTTACCTCAGAGGATGCTTCGATATCAGTAACCTCTTCGGAAGAGACCTCCTGAGCCGAAGCTAATGCTATGCTGATAGTAAGCGATAAGCACACACTAATAAGTCTTAAAATTCCCAATTTCATATTTGATTAGAAGTTTAGTTTGACGCTCATGCCAAGACCTCTTGTGTGGGTGTATTGGTTGCCCATCACGCTAACGCCTGCGGTGAGTTTGTTGGAGCCGATATTCATGATTTCGCCCTCCATAATCGGGGCAGTATAAGTCTGCATTGAGTAGGCCTTTTTTTGCAAAGAGTTGGCATACAGATTACAGCCGACTGCAACGGCAGCGCCGGCTGCAATGACACCGCCAGATATATAAGTCCAACATGCGTCATCATTACTCCACTGACAAACCATTACAATACCTGCCACAACAAAAATACCACCAATAACTGATCCCGTTATTCTAACTTTTTTTGCTTTAGCTTTTATTTGCTCAGGAGTCGCTTTTTTATACATTCTCAGCAGCTCATTGTCATCAACATTCTGAGCGAGGGCGAAGAGCTGTGCGGGTGCTACCTGATCAGTTGATTCAGACATTTCGGCAGGACTTTCCACGGCTTCACTGATATTAACATCCTCGGTCGCGGCCTCTTGAGCCGACGCGATTGCGGCGCCGATAATCAGCACCAAACCCATAATAAAAATTCGCAGTTTCATAAAACTTACAACATGCCTTGCGACTTCCCTGAGAAGGCGGGATAACAGATTGTTTATAAAAAAAATAGCGTGGAAGTCTGTATCTGTCACCATCCTACCAATCGAGGCTTCTCGCTATTGCCTTATCTATGTCGGACGGCAACGCAGAAGCCCACGCTTAACTATATGTAATCATTGCTTCCGACCACCGCCCCAAACAGGCACAGCGACCGAAAGAAGTAATCAACATACGCTTACGGGCATCTACCGTTGCTTAATCCTTGACATAGATAGAAATTTTGCGAGAATTCCGATTGGTCAAGAATCAGCGCGGATAAACGCTATTCAAAATGTTTAAGTGTCAGTCCTCCAACATCATTCAGTGCTGAATGGCAATAGGATTGACACCGCAAAAATAGCAATTAAATTCTTTCCCCACAAATTTTCACCTTTATTTCAATAAAAATCCCGATGCTTAGAGGTTTGGGGGGCGGCGTTTGAGGCATGGCAAAGCCATGCTGCTACATTGCCGGGTGGGCTTTGCCGGGGTGGGGCGCATTTTGGTGGTGCATTATGGGGGTTGGGTGGTGAGCGGGTGGAAGATTTTGAGTAACTTTGTCGCGCAAAAATTTCATACCGTCATGCTCACAAAATTATTTCTCACATTCTTTAAAATAGGAGCGTTTACTTTTGGCGGTGGTTGGGCAATGATCTCGATTATCGAGAAAGATATTGTGGACCGCAACCATTGGCTCTCGCGCGAGGAGTTTCTCGATCTCCTTGCCGTGGCTCAGTCATTGCCAGGCATTCTGGCCGTCAACATCGCCGCTATCGTAGGCGATAAGATAAGAGGCCTGAAAGGAAGCATAATGAGCGCCCTTGGCACTATCCTCCCCTCGTTTATCATCATTCTCATCATAGCCATATTCCTCACCCCCGACCTGATAAAAAACAATCCCATTGCGAGCCGCGTGTTTATGGGCATCCGCCCCGCCGTGGTGGCGCTCATCGTGGCTCCCGTGATTTCGTCGGCCAAGTCGAGCCACATCACCTGGCGCACCCTTTGGATTCCGGTTGTGGTGGCTCTGCTGATATGGTCAAAGCTCCCGGTGGTGAGCAACCCTATACTCTATATCCTCATCGGCGGAGCAGTCGGCTATTTCACCTATTCGCGCAACATCCGCAAAATCTCCGGTCAATCCTCCTCCGACTCCTCCAACTCATCGTCAACTCCCACTAATCCCTAAGCTATGATTTATCTCAAACTGATATGGAGCTATCTCAAGATAGGCCTCTTCGGATTTGGCGGCGGTTATGCCATGCTCGCCCTCATCGAAAGTGAAATTGTCGGCCCGGGATGGATCACCCGCCAGATGTTTACCGATATTGTGGCTATCTCTCAGATGACCCCCGGCCCTATCGGCATCAACTCGGCCACTTATATAGGATATGTGGCTCCGGCCGAAAGCTCGGCGGCTTTTGCCAACCCGTTTTTTGGTATTCTCGGCTCGATACTCTGCACCCTCGTGGTAGTCGTGCCGTCGTTTATACTCGTGAGAATGGCGGGTCACATCATAGCGCGTCATCATGACAGCGTGGTGGTTAAGGGCATCTTCTCGGGTCTGCGCCCCGTAGTGGTGGGACTCATCGCTTCGGCGGCTCTGCTGCTTATGAACACCGCCAACTTCGGCACCGAGCTCTCCCAGCAGCTCATCAGTGTGGGGATATGTGTGGCCGCATTCGTGCTCGTTTTCTTTGCCAAAATCCACCCCATCTGGGTTATCGTCATGGCGGGAGTGGCCGGCCTGATAATATTCTGAATCCTGAGATATGACCTATCAGCAGACACTCGATTATCTCTACTCTCAGCTGGCTATGTATCAGCGTGTAGGCTCTGATGCCTATAAGCCGGGGCTTGGCAATGCCATTGCCCTCGACGATGCTTTCGGCAATCCTCACCGCAATTATGCCACCATTCATGTGGCGGGCACCAACGGCAAAGGCTCCACGGCCCACACCCTCGCCGCTGTGTTTCAGAAAGCGGGCTACCGCACGGGTCTCTACACTTCGCCCCACCTTCTGGACTTTCGCGAGAGAATACGGGTGGACGGCGAGATGATTGGCCGCGAGGAGGTGGTTGATTTTGTGGAGCGATATCTCGCAATGGGTCTGCCGGTCAGCCCCTCCTTCTTTGAGCTGACGATGACCATGGCGTTTGAGCATTTTGCCCGGAAGAATGTTGACGTGGCCGTGATAGAGGTGGGCCTCGGGGGACGTCTCGACTCCACCAATATCATTTCGCCGGTGATGAGTGTAATCACCAACATCTCAAAAGACCACACCGCGCTGCTGGGCAACACCCTGCCCGAGATAGCCCGCGAAAAGGCGGGAATCATCAAGCCGGGTGTGCCTGTGGTGGTAGGCGAGGCCGAGGGGGAGGTGCGTCAGGTGTTTGCCGACAAAGCCGCCCTCGAGGGTTCGGAAATAATCTTCGCCTGCGACAATCCTCCCTATTCATCTTTCAGCCGCGAGGAAAACTCAATTGACTATCGCGATACCCCCTTCGGCGACATATCTTCGCAGCTCACCGGCGAATGTCAGCCCAAAAACGCCGCCACGGTGCTGACTGCTCTCTCGCGCCTCTGCCGGCTCGGATTCAATCTGCCGCCCCGCGCCGTGGCCGAAGGATTTGCCGAGGTGGCTACGCTCACCGGCCTTGCGGGCAGGTGGATGTTGGTAAGCCGCCGGCCGATAACGGTGTGCGACACCGGCCATAACATAGGCGGCTGGCAATATCTCGCTCCGAAGCTCAACACTATGCCGGGGGTGAAACATCTCGTGCTCGGCTTTGTCAACGACAAGGATGTCAGCTCGATACTCGCTCTCGTGAAGCAGATCTCGCCCGTGAAGATTTATTGGGTCGCCGCGTCGGTCAACCGTGCGCTTGCCGCCGAGGAGCTTGCCGCCCGCGCCGCGCAGCTCGGCCTCACAGGCACCCCCTATCCTGACGTGGCCTCAGCCTATCAGGCCGCCCGACAAGCTGCCTCACCCGAGGACACTATCTTTGTCGGCGGCTCAACCTTTGTCGTGGCCGACTTCCTCGCTCTCCCCGAGCTGTAACAACAAATAGGGCGCACGAAAAGTCGCGCGCCCTAATGCGGTTAACTGCCTGTGTGTGGATTACTTGCCGGCTCTGATAGCGGCTTCGATGGCGTTGAGGTCAACCATCGGGTTGTCAAGCTTCACCTGTCCGGCAAGATAGTCATTGAGATTGAACTCGTCGCCAAACTCCTCTCTGAGCATTTCGACGATGGCGAGCTTGGCCTCACGGGCCGACTCATAGAACAGTATTTTGTCTAAATCAGGCAATGAGAGGTCCTTACGTTTGAATGTCATATTAAACTTATCCTGACCACCTTTGCCGCCAATGCCGCCGGCATATTCGCTGATGTGAATAAGCTTTAGAGTTTCTTGGTTGGCTAACTCAACCTCATAGGTGTAACGGTCGGTTTTTATGGTGCGGTTTTCGGCGTCGAAGTCAACGGGAGCCGCTACATAAAACTCTTTGTCAAAGCCTGTCACGCGACGATAGGCATAAAGAGGCATCGACAGTTCGCTCGGGCCGGTAGAGACTGAAAACAACTCCAGGGGTTGCCATGTGCAGCCGTTATAGATAGTGATGTCGGTGGGCGCGGGTACCGAGATGCCTACCCAGTCATAGAAATTCTGTTCAACCCAACCGTCGTTGTTGGCATAAGAGAGCTGATAGAAAGAAAACGAGTCAAGAGTATAGGTGGCAGATTCCTGACCGTCCGACAGTCTGCTCATGAATGTCAGGTCGGCCTGCTGAGCTTCGTCGAAAGGAGCGGGGGAGTCATCGTTGCTACATCCGGTCAGCGACATAACGCATACCGCTGCCATTGCGAAAAGATTTGAGTATTTCATAATTGTGTGAAATTTTTAAGCGATAAAGCGTCGATAGCCTTATCTGTTGCAAATATATACAAATTTTTTTGAAATCACCATCCATCGAGCTTTTTCCGCCCAAAATTGAGGTTCATTCACTATATAGATGAGAAATCCCCCTCAATATTGCATGGCCCCTCACATTTTTTTTAATCTTTACAGATGAATTTTTAGGATGTTACTGAGCTTCGGGATATTGGAACAGTAAAAAGCAATTATTTACTTCGATTACTTTTTCCAATGTCGGCTTCTCAGGGTCATATTCACCTTGCGTATTGGCCCGATAGATTTTGAGGATAAAACTATCCCCGGGAAGATCCTCGATATTGAAAGTTGCGTCAACCTCACACAGGCAGTCGGCCAGATCAGATGAGGGGTATTCGATAACTTTTATCGTCCTGTTGTTAGAGGAGACCTCAACATTCACTTTCTCGAAATCGCAAGGATATTGAAGCGATTTGAAAACACATTCGGCTGTGTTGCCGGTGATTTTCATTTCAAAGATTGAGGAATTATCTCGTTCTTCAAAGCCGATACTTTTTGATTTAAGACACGGACTATTTGTGAGTTGGGAGATATACGGATAACTTGGGCTTAGACTCTCCGTAGT
>CAYLMR010000102.1:0-7136 GCA_964384885.1 uncultured Bacteroides sp. | reverse complement strand
GTTCCCGCCCCAGAAACTTTATGTCGAGACAATGCGCCGCATCAAGAAGGTGAGCGGCCAGATTGCCCGCGCCCTCAATATCTCGGGTCCGTTTAACATTCAGTTCCTTGCCAAAAACAACGACATCAAGGTGATTGAGTGTAACCTGCGAGCCTCACGTTCATTCCCCTTCGTGAGCAAGGTGCTCAAAATCAACTTCATCGACCTTGCCACCAAGGTGATGCTCGGCCTCCCTGTGGAGAAACCTGGCAAAAACGCCTTCGACCTCGACTATGTGGGCATCAAGGCCTCTCAGTTCAGCTTCTCGCGTCTGCAGGGCGCCGACCCGGTGCTCGGCGTGGATATGTCGTCAACCGGTGAGGTGGGCTGTATCGGCGTAGACAGCTCTGAGGCTATCCTCAAGGCTATGCTTTCGGTTGGTATGCGAGTGCCCAAAAAGGGTGTGCTCCTCTCAACCGGCACTCCCAAGCAGAAGGCCGACATGCTCGACAGCGCCCACAAGCTCCACAACAAGGGCTATCGCATCTATGCCACCGGCGGCACATTCCGCTTCCTCAACGACAACGGCATCCCCGCCATACGCGTCTACTGGCCCAGCGAGAGCGAGCAGCCTCAGGCTTTGCAGATGCTCCACGACAAGGAGATTGATCTCGTGGTGAATATTCCCAAGAATCTCACTCCCACCGAGCTCGGCAACGGCCACCGCATTCGCCGCGCCGCCATCGACCTCAATATTCCCCTGCTGACCAACGCCCGCCTGGCAGCCGCCTTTATCGAAGCGTTTACCACTCTCAGCACCAACGACATAGAAATCCGCAGCTGGGACGAATACTAATCCCCCGCTAAGACCTTATATTACAAGAGGGTGTATCCAAATTCGGATACATCCTCTTGTTGTAGATATATATTGTTTTTTTTAGGAATAAGTTGACTTATTAGGCTGATTTGGAGGTGATTTAGCTTCGATATTTGTAGATTTCAGAAAAATTGATTATTTTTGCGAGATTAATAAACGTATGCAAATGAATCTGTGGAATCGCATAGGTGTATGGTTTTTGGTAAATGCAATTTTACCAATACTCGTGCCTGCTTTCTTTTTAGCTGTAATACCGTGGCTGAAAGATGGCTCTTTCCCCATATTCTCTTTGATTATGGATCTCATAAAAGAGGGATTCTATGTTTTCTCAGCATTAACGCTTATATTTAGTTTGTATGAAGACTACGGGCTGTTGAAGAAGGTTGTTAACCCTTTGCTTCAGACCTGGGTGGTGCTTATGGCGATAGCTACATCAATTATGTTTTATCTGATGAGACAGGATGCTACTGCTCATTACATGGCGCATAATCTGTTTCAATTCTCGGTGATTTGGATATGCACAGTGATGTTGGCTGTTATAATTAAGTACCGAATGTTGAAATTTAAAAGGAATTATATATGAACGATATCATCTCACTCATAATGACATATTTTTCGGTTTTCAGTATTGTTATTACCGGGATAATTCTATGGAATACCCTTTATAAGACCCGAGAGCTGAAAAAGGCATCCAAGCAACTTGAGCTTGAGAAAAAACAGGATTTAAGTGAATATGAGGAGATACTCAAGGCAACATGTTCACTTGAATCAGAGCGTGAAAAGAATAAAGGAGAACATTTCGACGAATTGGTTTATCTTGAAAGAGCAAATCTGATAAGGAAGAAATCTCCGTTCTTTTCTTGGGTTAAGTGATTATGCCGAAATCAAAGGACTCAACTACGCCAAAGATAAATCCGGAAGATTCCGTAATACGTGATCGATATGAAACTCTAAAAAGGCTTTATGTCGATGAGTTTTCTGTGGGATTGGGAGAAGAGTATTCTTCTAACCTGTTTTTGTGTAAGGAGTTGCTCCATTGTGCCGTAAACGCTTATTTTGATGACATATATAAGTATAAGGCTTATGCCGGTTCTGAATATGCCAACAGATATAAGCAGGCAGCTTACACAATGATATGGATTTCTCGTTTTAAACCTATCCAGATTAAGGAAGGTGCGAAGATAGATACTACCTATCTCACCATCAATGAGGCTTTTGCCATATTTGCCGGGCTGATGTTTCTTCAGCCGGCTGTTGTTGACGGAATGACTAAATCATTCTATGATCATCTTATCTATACGCTGACTTATAGAGATATAAATGGCCGGTTATTGGCAACAATTCTCTACCTCATGGAAAAATCTTCAGGTGGGGGAGAAAAATTTTAGAATAACGTAAAGTGAACTGATTAGGTTGTGTCATAATTAAGGCACAACCTTTTTTGGTAAAATGGCGGGAAGTTGAGAAACTGAGAAAATAAGGAGACAAAGGTGTTACAATTTGGCGCGGATAATTGATATATTCAGAAAGTTTTTTATTTTTGTACTTGAAAATTTCATCACAACCTATCATATAGAAGTTACCCCTTGATGGTAAAGAAAATTGCTATATTTGTTATATCGTTATTACTGCTCGCCGGCGTGTTGTTTGCCCTTGCGGTGTTTCGTGACGCTCAAAGCTCACTGAAGACGTCCCGCACCGACACTTGTGTGGGAATGTTGAGAATCGTTGAGAAGTCGCCCCTGATAGTTGAGCTTGAAAACGGTGTGAGATTTAAATTCGACACCGGAAGCGACCTCACCACCATCACTGACGACGACCTCGCCAAGCTCGATTCATTGGGATATGTCAACGGTCAGTCGATCTACTGGAACATAGGGCGCGACGGTGCCGACCAGTTCAGCTTCGAGAAGAAATCCTATCTCGTCAATCTCCCTATGTCGATTTATTATTATGAGACCGATTCGGTGGGTAAACCCGTGGAGATAGCCCAGCGCAGGGAAACGGCGCTGATGAAGGATGTGGCTTTTGCCCCGTCAAAGACCGGATTCTCGGTGTTGGGAATTGATTTTCTCAAGAAGTTTGTGGTGGAGTATTGCCCCGAGCAAAACTACATAGCTCTCCACACCAAGCTCCCCGAGGGCTATGAGCAGTTGGCTCCTATTCGCAATCCCTATAACATCTTTAAATATCCGTGGAGCAGCTCGAGATATTTCCTCGATTTTGCTGTCGACGGCAACTACAACAGCTATTATATCGACACCGGCCTGCAGATGGCTCATGTCAAGCTGCCCGCATCTGACGTGAAGCTTTGCAAGCGCCACCTTGAGAGCGACCAGCTGAGAAGTTTCCGTGACACTGTCGACGCCCTGGTTGACTATGACGCATGGGTGACATGCGGCACCCGCGCCGGCACCCACGCGGCCTACTACTGCGATAATCAGGAGGAGAAATATGCAGTCAACCTCTTTAATGTTTTCAATCAGGATGTGGTAATCGATTTCCCCGGTGAGCAGGTGTGTCTGCTTCCGGCCAAGAGATTTTCCCACCGCGTCAATCCGCTGCTCAAATCTCCGGCCGATTCAATCTCCGAATCAGTCACGGTGGAGGAATCACTCCCCGCGGCCGAAGAATAAGCTGTAGTCAGAAAACTTGCGCTTACCCTCCATGAAATAGCCCCTGATGATGTCGGGGCGCGATTTCATCTCTTCATAACATTGCGCGGCCATGTCTGCCGAATGAGAAAGGTTGCCCGATTGAGAGGCGGCCTTTTTCATTTTGCGGAAGTCGTTGTGGGCGCGGATGATGGCCGAGGCGTTGCCCCATTTCATTGTGGCGACCTCTTTGGCCCAAGCCACTCCGTCGAGAATCATGCGCTTGAAAATCACCCTGTCTCTCACCTCAGAGGGGAGATTTTTGTGGAGCATGAGCAGATTGTTGCGGTAGTTGAGATAGGTTTTGCGGGGATTGGAGGGGGGCAGCGAGCCACCGCCGAGATGATACACCCGGCTCTCGGGCACAACGGCTATCTTCATGCCCATGCGCCTGATGCGCCAGCAGAGGTCTATCTCCTCCATATGGGCGAAAAATGAGCTGTCGAGGCCTCCCGCCTTGAGATAGATGTCGATTCTCACGGCCAGAGCGGCGCCCGAAGCCCAGTCGACCGTGAGGGGAGTGTCATACTGGCCGGTGTCGGCCTCGCAGGTGGCGAAGATTCTCCCGCGGCAGAAGGGATAGCCGTGACGGTCGATAAATCCCCCCGAGGCGCCGGCATATTCAAACAGCTGCGGCTCGCGATAGCTGAGCAGCTTGGGCTGGCAGGCCGCTATGTCGGGGTTGGAGTCGAGACAGCGGGTGAGGGGAGTGAGCCAGTCATCCTTCACCGCCACGTCGCTGTTGAGAAGCACCGCATATTTATATCGGTCTTTCACCGCCTCGATGGCGCGGTTGTAGCCCTCGGCAAAGCCATAGTTTTTGGGAAATACTATCAGCTCCACCCCGGGGCATGACTCCCTGAGCCATTCCACCGAGCTGTCGGTCGAACCGTTGTCGGCCACTATCACCCGCCCTGTTTCCGAGGGGGTGTGGGCTATGACCGACGGCAGAAATTCCTTGAGGAGTTTCTCGCCGTTCCAGTTAAGGATTATTACTGCTGTCGAGGGGTTGCTCATCTTGCGGGGTGTTTTGGGGCAGGGTAACGGGAATTTTCCAACGCTTGTGGCTCCAGAGCCACAGAGGCGGGTTGGCATTGATGGTTTGCTGCAGGCTCCCGGCATACATCTCGGTTAGGGCCATAGGGGGCAGCTTGGTAACGTCGTCGCTCAGGAGCTTGACATTGATGCGGTAGTGGCCGCGCGAGGTTTTCTGCATGTCCCAATAGATGGCGGCCATGTCGAGGCGACGGCACACCGTTTCGGTGCCGGTGATCATTGCCGTGGGGCGGTTGAGAAACATCATCACATGCGTCGGATCGCCGTGGGAAGGCTTCTGGTCGCTCATAAAGCCGGTGATGCTCAGACGCTTGTCGCGTTTCAGCAGCAGGAGGTCGCGAAACACCGTGTGTTTGGCAAACGACTTGGGGTTAAATCTCGACCTGAGGTGGAGAAACAGGGCGTCAAACCATTTGTTTTTCAGCGGGCGGTAGACCTGGCAGAAGTCGGCTTCGCCCAAAGAGGCATAGCGGCTCCAGAGCGTCACCGAGGGCGCCCATTCCCAGTTGCCGGTGTGGGAGAAGTAGGCCACGATGCTCTTGCCTCGGTCAAAGAGGCTGTCGATCAGCTCCACGTTGTCAAACACCATGCGGCGCTTTATCTCCTCGTCAGAGATGTGGAGCAGCTTGATGGTCTCGAAAAAATAGTCGGTAAACTGCAGGTAGAACGCCTTTTCTATCTTCTTCCGCTCCTTGGGCGACAGGTCGGGATAACACTTGGCGAGGTTGTCTCTTACAGTCTTGACCCTGTAGCCCACAATATTCCTCAATATCCACGCGAGGCCGTCGCTGAGGGGATAGAGAGCGCCGAGAGGCAGGCGGGCGAGCCCCTTCATCATGGCGAGGAGGGGCGAGTAGGCCACGCGTTGCCACATGGGCACGCTTTTCATCGGCGACTGCGCAGGGGCGGATTTCTTTTCTTCGCTGCTCATTGCTCAAGAATTATTCTGCCTGTCAGCTCTCCGTCGGGGCCAACCGAGGGAGTCCCGCTTAGGGTGAGTCTCACGGGCCGGATGGTGTTGGCGAGAGCCTCGTCATAGGGCACCTCAACCTGAAGATAATTGTCGGTGTGGCCGGTCATGGTGTCGGTCATTCCCGGCCCGGTGGCGCGATGGCGGGTGTGTTCAAACAACACGTTTCTCACCGTGCCGTCATATTTCCGGGCAAACGCCTCCAGCTTTCTTTCCGACATGGCTATCATATCCAAAGCGCGGCGGTGGCGCTCGGAGGGCTCCACGATTCCCTCTATCTCAAGGGCGCGGGTGCCGGGGCGCTCGCTGTAGGGAAACACATGCAGGCGGCTTATCGGCAGACTCTCCACAAAGCTGCGTGAGTTTTGATATCTCTGAGGGGTCTCGCCGCGCGCCCCCACTATCAGGTCAACGCCGATAAAGGCGTCGGGCATCAGTTGGGCTATTTTCTCCATGCGGTGGCGGAACAGCGCCGTGTCATAATGGCGGCGCATCAGTCGGAGCACCTCGTCGTCGCCACACTGCAGCGGCACATGAAAGTGGGGCATGAAGCTGCGCGACGAAGCCACAAATTCGATTATCTCGTCGGTGAGCAGGTTAGGCTCGATCGACGAGATGCGGTAGCGCTCTATTCCCTCCACCTTGTCGAGCTCGCGGATGAGGTCGAGAAATGTCTCGTTGTTTCTCCGCCCGAAGTCACCGATATTCACGCCGGTTATCACTATCTCTTTGGCGCCGTCGCGGGCAGCCTGCTGAGCCTGCGCTACCATCTCGGCTATCGTGCCGCTGCGCGAGCGGCCGCGGGCGTAGGGAATGGTGCAATAGCTGCAGAAGTAGTCACATCCGTCCTGCACCTTGAGGAAACATCTCGTCCGGTCGCCCTGCGCGCATGAGGGGGTAAACTCCCTTATCTCCTTGGTGGGGGTCACGGCAATATCTTTTTCCGCGGCCTGAGCCGACCCCTCGCGCTCGAGATATTGCTCTATGAGGCGGTCGATTTCACCCTTGCGGTCGGTGCCCGCCACTATGGCCACTCCCGGCAGCGAGGCCACCCGCTCGGGCTTGAGCTGGGCGTAGCAGCCGGTCACCACGATCTTGGCCTCGGGCCACTGACGGGCAAATTTCCTTATGGCCTGACGGCATTTCTTGTCGGCGAGCTCGGTAACCGAACATGTGTTGATTATCACAAAATCGGGCACATCGCCACGCTGCACCCTCATGATGCCTTTTTCGGCGAGAGCGCGGGCCACCGTCGACGTCTCGGCAAAATTGAGCTTACAGCCGAAGGTGTGATAATGGGCTGTGAGACCCGGAAATCTTGATTGATCGATCACGATTTAAGCAATTCTAAATCTCAAATTAACTATCGGGCATGAAATCCAACACAAATTTAGCGATTTTTTCTGACACCGCTATGATATCAGAAAAAATCGCTATTATGCCTTATAACCTGATGAAGATGATAAGTGTCAGTGTTTCATAAATTTCTTGCCGTTGATTATATATAGGCCGGGGGTGAGGGCGTTGATGTCGGTTTCATCGGCAGTGGGGCTGAGCTTCACGCCCTGCAGGTTGTAGATTCCCTCGGGGGCATGGATGT
>CAYLMR010000101.1:0-7188 GCA_964384885.1 uncultured Bacteroides sp. | reverse complement strand
GCCTTAACTATCTGAATGTCAGAAAGCTAAGGCATCTCAGCGGAAAGACAGGGATTCGAACCCTGGGTACCCGTAAGGGTACAACGGTTTTCGAGACCGTCCCGATCGACCACTCCGGCATCTTTCCTTTTGCGAGTGCAAAGGTAGATGTTTTTTTGTAAACCGACAAATTTTTCCTCAAATAATTGGAAAAATTTATTTGGAATCAAGTGTTAGAAATCGCGTGACCGGTCAATATGCTTATTTGGGCAGATACGGATTATAAATTAGAGAGGGGAAGGGGGAAATGTGGGGGGAAATGATTAACTTTGTGGAGTGATTCAACTAAAAGATTCAACTAAAAAGATTCAGCCGGAAAAAGGATGGAAGAGACTCGGAATTTTAGCAATATTCTCAGGAGGATTGAGACTTTTTGCGAGGATATGTCGCGGGAGTCTCTCGATGAGTTGTTGGGCAGTCTCGAGCCGGTGAAGTTTCGCAAAGGAGAGTCGATCGTGAGGTTTGACGAGCTTTGCGGCCACGCCTTTTTTATTGAGAAAGGGTTGACCCGCTCCTATTGGATTGTTGACGGTGAGGAGATTACGACATCGTTTTCAACCGAAGGGAGCATTGTGTTCAGCATGGATGAAGTTTACTACGGACGCCCGAGCGAGGAGTATGTCGAGGCGCTCGAACCGGTTGAAGCCTATAGGATTTCGCTGAGCAAACTGCGCCACCTCATAAGGCATGACCTCGATTGGGCGATATGGTGGGGCAAGATACATGAATATGAGTATCGCCGGATACACCGCTCACACAAGGAGCGCCTCTCGCTGCCCGCTGCCGAGAGATACAGGCTGTTCTACGAGCAGTTTCCCGACGTTTGCCGCCGGGTGAAGCGCAGCTACATCGCCTCCTACTTGGGAATTTCGCTCTCAACATTGAGCCGAATCGGTCGAATTTGATTTATGTCAAATTTTTATGATTGAGAATTGCCTAATTTTGCAGCAAAATTCTCAACATAATCTGATATCAATGAACAATCAAATCACAACAAAGCCGCGATATGAGCTTCTTGACGGTCTGCGCGGCGTGGCTGCCCTGATGGTGATTTTCTATCACATCGGCGAGGCATTTGCCACCTCACCGATCGACCAGCACATCAACCACGGCTATCTTGCAGTTGACTTTTTTTTCGTGCTCTCGGGCTTTGTGCTCGGCTATGCCTACGACGGTCGCTGGAAGAAGGGAATGACCTCAGGCAATTTTCTTCTGAGGCGTTTAATAAGGCTGCAACCGATGGTGATTATCGGTGTGTTGTTAGGCGTGATTTCGTTTTTGCTTCAAGGGTGTGAGAAATGGGACGGCTCCTCGGTGTCTGCCACCGCAGTGGTATTGTCGCTGCTGCTCGGGTTGCTCATGCTCCCCTCGCTGCCCCACACTCTGCCCGAGGTGAGAGGCAACGGCGAGATGTTTCCTCTCAACGGCCCTTCATGGTCGCTCTTCTTTGAATATATCGGCAGCATTTTCTACGCCCTGTTTCTCCACAGATTCTCCAACCGATGGCTGATAGCCTTTACCGCAGCGGCAGGCGTGTGCCTCGCTTATGTTTCCTTAGGTAATGTGTCGGGCTACTATAACATAGGCTTCGGATGGACAGCGGCCGACTATGGCTTCTGGATAGGATTGGCAAGGATGACTTTTTCATTCTCGATCGGCTTGCTGATGTCGCGCAAATTCAAGCCGATGCATATAAGAGGCGCCTTCTGGATCTGCACCGCCCTGATAGTAGTTCTCCTATCAATACCCTATGTAGGAGGGTCTGAGCCTCATATCGCCAACGGTGTATATGACATTGTGTGTACCCTGATTTTCTTCCCCCTCATTGTCTATATCGGAGCCTCGGGGCGCACTTCCGACCCCAAAAGCGGAAAAATATGCGAATTTTTAGGCGCCATTTCCTACCCGGTCTACATAATCCACTATCCGTTTATGTATTATTTCTACGCGTGGATATGGAACACTCATCCCACCTCCTCACAGATCTGGCCGGTAACTGTCGTAATGGTGATTGGCGTGATTATTCTGGCATGGCTTGCGCTTAAATTCTACGACGAGCCCGTCCGCAAAAAGCTCACTGCAAGATTTCTGAGCAAGAAATAAGCTTCCCACATACCTGTTCAAATAAAGCCTGTTTGCCCTCAACTCCTTGGGCAGACGGGCTTTACTGTCATTGCGGAACAATAGACAGAGAGCAATTGTTATTTAGAAAACAACTGCTTATTTATGCTTTACGACTATATTGCGGAAATATTCCGCGAAAACACCGTTATTCCGATTTTTTTGACCATCGGCTTAGGATTTTGGCTTGGTGGACTGAAGTTTAAATCATTTTCTCTCGGCCCGGTAACCGCCACACTTATAGTGGGCGTGATTATCGGTCAAATGGATATTCCGGTTTCCGACACATTGAAATCGGTATCATTCATGATGTTTCTGTTTGCCATAGGCTATTCGGTCGGACCGCAGTTTTTCCGCTCGCTCAAAGGCGACGGTCTCAAGCAGATAGGGTTTGCCTGTGTGGAGGTCGTGCTCTGTATTGTCACGGTAATAGTGGTGAGTCTCATCATGGGCTATGACAAGGGACAGGCCGTGGGCTTATTCTCAGGTTCTCAAGCTTTTTCGGCCGTAATAGGCGTGGGGTCAAGCACCATCAAGTCGCTTGGTCTACCTCCCGAACAGACCGAGCAGATGCTCTCGATTATCCCCGCCTGCTATGCGGTGTGTTATGTCTTCGGCACTATCGGTTCGGCGTGGGTAATTGCCAATCTCGGCCCGCGGCTGCTCGGCGGTCTGACTAAGGTAAAGCAACAGACAGCTCAACTTGAAGCCGAGATGGACAACGGCGACATCACCGCCGACCCCGGCACCTTTGTTGCCAACCGCCCTATTTCATTTCGTGCCTATCGCGCCGAATCCGACTATTTCAATCGCCCGCGCACAGTAGAGGAAATCGAGCGGCATATCGAGAAAATGGGTCTGCGACACTTTATCGAGCGCCTGCGCGTGAGGGGTGAGATCGAAGACCCTCAGCCCAACCTCAAAGTCAGGAAAGGCGACGTGATAGTGTTGAGCGGACGCCGTGAAACCATCATCGACGACGCCGGCTGGATAGGCTCGGAAGTCACCGACCACAACCTTCTCAATTTCACAGCCGAAAATCTCCCCGTCACCGTCTCCAAATCAGGAGCCGCCGGAATGACCCTTTGCGAATTGAGAAGCAAGGATTATATGCGCGGAGTGATGGTGCGCAAAATCATGCGCGAAGATGTAAGCATACCGCTCAAAGCCAAGACACGACTCGAAAAAGGCGACGTGCTGACATTGGTGGGATTGCCTCAGGATGTTGCGGTGGCAGTTTCCGAGATCGGTTTCTCCGACCGTCCCACCGAGTCGACCGACGTGGTGTTTATCGGCCTCGGTATCGCCATAGGTTGCCTTATCGGAGCCTTGACATTCTATTGGGACGGCATACCTATAGCGCTGAGCACCAGCGGCGGCGCCATACTCTCGGGATTGGTGCTCGGCTGGCTGCGCAACAAGCGCCCAACCTTCGGCCGCATACCCCGCCCGGTGGTTTGGTTTATGAACAATGTGGGTCTTAACCTCTTTATCGCAGTGGTGGGACTCGGCGCCGGCCCCACTTTCCTTGCGGGACTTAAACAGGTGGGATTGGAATTCTTTTTGGTGGGTATTGTCTGCACCTCGGTTCCCCTCATTCTCGCCATACTCGTAGCCGCCAAGCTGTTTAAATTCAACCCGGCTGTTGCGCTGGGATGTGTGGCCGGCAGCCGCAATGCCGTGGCCGCTCTCGGAGCTATCCAGGACAATCTCGACAGCACCCTCCCCGCCATGAGCTACACCGTGACCTATGCCGTGGGAAGCATCCTGATGATTTTCGCCGGTATGATCATTCCCCTTATTATCTAAAGATTATTCTCCAAGAACCTCCAGGATAATACTCTCCAGATCAGCCGGATTGACATATCGGCGCATGATTTTGCCGTCGGGTCCGAAAATTATAATCTCAGGAACAGCATTGATGACATAGGTGCTCATCAGCTTCTTGCAATTCATAATCTGAGGCCAGGCAATGTTATGCGAATCAACAACTTTGCTGACATCATCCATCGCAATGCCAAGAAATTGTATGTCAGGATTATCCTTAAATTTCTCATATAGCGGCTTCAAATGGGTTTCAGCAAGGATAATGCAGGGCTTACACCAGCTTGCCCATAGATCGGCCACAACATATTTCCCCTTTCCAAGAAAATCCGACAGATTTATGCTATCTCCATTAAGACTTTCGCCTGAAAGGTCTTTAAACGGTTGCCCTTCCCACACGCTTGCGAGCCTTTCCTTTGTAGCCGTTATTTTGTCAAACGCCGCAAGCACACGCGATTCGTCATCAAGCAGACTGATGGCCTCGGCCCACTCATCGGGTGCGCACCGCTGACCAAAATATAAAAGAGCAAATTCCCCGAGGCCGTTTCCGAGATTCCTCTTAAAGAGATCCATGCAGATTTCATGCGACTCCTGAATATTGTCGGACTTGCTCATTCGCTCCATCCAATTTTTCAGCCCTTCGTTAAGCTCTCCGCCTGAAAGAGGAACGTTTTTGCCCGCCTCCACCTCAATGGTTGCCGGCTCGACAATGAGATTGATCTTGTAGTATTTAGGATTATCACTGTCATTGCTCCTGAGGGAGAGTATCGCGGGAAAAGTGCGCTCGCTCTCACCCTTTATGTCAATGAGACCGTTTTCAATCGTGCCGTGATTCAATGTTACCCAGTTGGATTCATTACTCAGCCTGACTTCACAGCCGTTGAGCAGACTGTCAGCCACATTGGAAACGATCCTGTATTCAAAACCATGACAAGCCAACGCCACCGCGCTAACCAACACCAAAACAATCCATCTCATAATATTATTCATTACTCATTTATTGATGGTTATTTAAGAATTGCACTATCGGCTGTACCCGAACCGCTTACTTCGTCATTGCGGGCAACTTTCTTTCCATAACCGAATGTATATGAAACGGCTAAGGTTATACGCCAATGTTGAGCAGTGGAATATTCTTTGCGGTCGAAAGTGTAATAATTGCTTGAAAGAGTCTGACGCGATGCTTCCCATGACGTATGCAGGAAATTATAGACTCCTGTTCTGATATTCCACCCTTTGTCGCCCCAACCAAGCTGAATCTGATACTTAGCGGGAGAACGCTCTATGATACCACTTTGTTCTTCTTGGTAATGGCTCGACGTAATATACCATCCCCAAATATAGAAATTGCCCCAATAATATGTTAGTTGAGCCGTGCAGGACAGATCATTTCTCCTACTTGCGTATGCCCCGGTAGTCTTTCTCATCCAATATTGAGGGCGAAGCTTTGCAATAAGCTTACCTCCGAAAAATTTTGCAGTAGCAGAGATACCTAACATACCGCTCCTATAATCTCCGTCATTGACATATTTACGCAACATAGTGCCCTCGGGAGCAACAGGAGAATAAATCGTAACACAGCGGTTGCCAAGCATATATAAATATGCGTCTGCCGAAAGTTGCCATTTATTGTTAGGAAGCCAGATATATGATACACCTGCATTATTAGAGGAAAAATCAGCCAAAGTAGGTGTACCTTGATACCACATTAATTCATCTTGTTGCAACATATTCGGGCTTTTCTGCGAGGCATCCGGCACATCTTTTCCATAATTCCAGTCTACTTCAAATTGGTGCTTGTCATTTGGCGAAAAAGTTGCATAAACAACAGCTCTCGGGAAGTTATTATTCATTCGGCTTTCACTGATATGGTTACGTTCCCACATCCAACTAAATTGTCCTCCGATATTCCATTTTTCAATATCAAGGTCAAATTGTGTACCGACCAAGTAAACGCCCAAATTGTATTTCTGACGTGAAGGCGAATTACCCGAATAGGTTATGAAATTCCACCTTTGCGATGTAGAGAGGCAGGTGATAAAACGCAGTTTGTCACCAAGCGACCACCTCAAGCGGGGATTTATCTGAAAATAATGTGTGTCTTCTGACGCATTGTTGGTGATAGAAAGACCCTCACCAATTGAATACATTGAGTTTGAATTATTCTTGCCGTAGGTATATTGGGCGTCTGACTGAAGAGAAAGTTTAGGAGAAAAGATGAAAAAGTAATTTCCGTGGTAGGAAAGTGCCCAGTTATGGCTTGATGTCAGTGAGGAAGCATTTGTTGGAGAAAATGTTTCAGAAGAATAGAACACCGAGTTAACCGCATCATTGTGAGGAACATTTGTAAGACTATATGAGACGAGGTTAGAAATTCTTATTTTATCGCTATTATACAAAGCTCGGAGAGCAATGTCGTTGCTGTTGTTGCGATATAATGAAGATGTAGTTTCAGAAGTTCTCGTAATAGTTTGAGGGCCTTTGCCATATAGATCATCAAACCGGAACATTTCAGTAGAACTCACACCTCCATGTCGATTTGATAAATATATTTCATCAGCATACAGGTCAAAAATCATTGCCTTATAAGCCATCTTTGAATATACCTCTCCCTCCGATCGGTTTACACCAAACCATTTATCGGCGGTAAGTTTTGTGTATCCACCCCATTCATACTTCTGCATAATGAAGTTAATGGCATACTGCGCACCCTGAAATCTCGGGTCTGTAGGGTGTAGATAGTATTCCACTTTTTTTACGTCTTGTGTTCTCATGCCCTGCAAGTCCAGAGCGGTAGCAGGCAGAAAGTCAATAAAGACCGACACTCCTTGACCGGACGCCGTTTTGACAGCTTTACTGATAGGATCAACCTCTATTTGAGGAATAGCCATCTGGCTGAGAAGTGAGATAGCATCGCTTGCCACGTTCTTTTGGCGAGCCATCGGAATATAGGTGGAAATATTTGAAGAAGTACGCTGCATATTTGCTTCTACAACAACTTCTTTTAGGCCCTGAGACATAATGGAATCAGGGTCGACTGTACGGGCAGTTACGAACAACGGAACCACACCACAGGCGATAAAAAACAATACATATCCGTTAGCTCTCATAATTCTCAGCTCTCAGAGGGTTATTTGCGGGTGAGGGTTAGGATAAATTCGTTGGGGAGGAAGCCCTGAAGCACCATCTTGTTTTTGGTGCGCT
>CAYLMR010000100.1:0-7206 GCA_964384885.1 uncultured Bacteroides sp. | reverse complement strand
TGGTGAGCATGCGGGAGTAGAGGGCGAGAATCGACTGGCCGTATTTGTCGTTGGCGGCCCAGCGTAGGTTGAGGCTTTCCCACGAGGGGGCAACGCCGCGGGTCACATATTTAAATCTCGGATCGACAAGCTCCTCTCCCTCGGGTATGGAGCTTTTGCAGGCGTAGGCGTAGAGGTGCTGTATATGGGCGGTAACACCCTCATAGATAGAACTGAAGCTGTGTCCTTTTTTGCCGAGCGAGGTCACGCCGAGGCCGCAATAGTTGTGCTGGTCGGGGGTCACTGCGGTGCCTCCGCTAAACTCAAACCATCCTGTTTCGAGAATAGCCTGACAGAGAGCTATGTCGCCCCTTATGCCATATATCTCGCCGATGGTGAAGAAGGCTTCGGCTATCTCATAGGGGAAGTCAATGTTTTTGGTTCTGACAAACTCCCACATTGATTCGGGCGACACGAGCGATTCGCCGAGTATGGGCACATCGGTTTCTTTGGGCTTGGGGGGAGTGACCTTGCGCTCGGTGGCGGCTTTGCGGCGCGCGGAGCGTTTTTTCCGGCCGGGAGTAGCGGCGTTGCCGTCGATTGACGAGCCGATAATCAGCAGGGCGGTCAGAGCCGATATGAGAGATTTGCGCTTATTCATGGTTGAGGGCCACGCCGACCGGTTGGTTGTGATGAGCCACGGCATTTTTCAACGACTGGAGAGCCTCGAGGAGCTGCTGACGGCGGTGACCCACATTGAGGCGCATAAATCCTATGCCCTCTTTGCCAAACATGCCTCCGTCGTTGAGGGCAAGATGAGCTTCGTCGACAAAGAGCGAGAGGAGCTGTTTGTGGGAAAGGCCGAGACCGCGGCAATCGAGCCAGATGAGGAATGAGCTTTCAGGTCGCCACACCTTGATCTGAGGCAGGTTGGCGGCAAACCATTTCTCAACCTCGATGATGTTGCCCTCGATATAGGCGATAACCTCGTTGAGCCATTGGTCGCCGTGATTGTAGGCGGCTATGGTGGCTCTCACGGCGGGGAAGGTGGGGGTGGAGAACTCGTTTACCTCCATCCAGTTGAAGAAACCTTCCCTGAGCTTGGGGTTGGGAATGAGCATCCATGAGCTTGCGAGGCCGGCGATATTGAAGGTCTTTGAGGGTGCTCCGAATGAGAGCGACACCTCGGCAGCCTCGGGCGACACGCTCGCAAAGGGGATGTGAGGCTTCTGCCAGAGCATGAGGTCGCCGTGAATCTCGTCGCTCACCACCATAACTCCATATTGCTTGGCCAGCGAGGCCACGGTGCGCAGGGTGTCGGCGCTCCACTGCAGTCCGGCGGGATTGTGAGGATTGCAGAGAATCATCATCTTGGGGCCGCGGGTGGCGAAAATCTCCTCAAGCTGGGTGAGATTCATCTCATAGGAGCCGTCGGGGCGCTCGACCAGCGGGTTGTTGATAACCATGCGTCCGTTGCCCTCGGTGAGCAGACGGAAAGGATGATATACCGGGGGCTGAATCACTATGCCGTCGCCGGGACGCGTGAAATAGTTGATGGCATATCCGATGCCTCTCACTATACCGGGCACAAAAGCTATCTCGTCGGCGCTGACCTTGAAGTTGTGGCGGCGATCGAGCCATGAGATGATAGATTGCTTGAACGAGGCGGGCACTGACTCATAGCCGAGCACCCGGTGGCTGAACCGCTCGTCGAGAGCCTCGGAGATTTCGGGAGTGACCTCAAATTCCATGTCGGCAATCCAAAAGGGAGTTAGGTCCTTACGGCCGAAAAGGTCGTTGAGGGCCTCATATTTCATCGCACCTGAATTGCTGCGATCAACAAATTTATCAAAGTCAAATCTGCTCATGGGGGTAGTGTGGTTTGAGAGGTATGGATAGATTGTGTCACAAAAATAGCTAAAAAGTGTGACAGACGTGGCATAAATGCGGTAAAAAGGGATTTTTTTATTATTTTTGTGGATGAAAAAACCTGAAGCCATGTCATCTTTACCCGATTCATCCGCCCCGAAGCCCCACACCACGCTCACGATAGCGCGGAGATCGAACACGGCCTCCGAGCCTGAGGAGATCGACTGGTCGACTCTCACTCCCGAGCAGGAAGATGAGTATATCGACAGGGCGTTTCGCGAGGTGCTCGACGGCTATCTGGCCAGCAACCACCGCAAGAAGGTGGAAATAATCGAGCGCGCCTATAAGTTTGCCCGACAGGCCCATGCCGGCATACGCCGCCGCTCGGGCGAGCCCTACATACTCCACCCCATCGCGGTGGCGAGGATAGTGAGCCGCGACATAGGTCTCGGCAGCACGTCGATATGCGCGGCGCTGCTCCACGACGTTGTAGAGGATACCGAATACACCACCGAGGATATAGAGCATCTTTTCGGTCGGAAGATAGCCATGATAGTCGACGGCCTGACAAAGATTTCGGGCGGCATATTCGGCGACAAGGCCTCGGTTCAGGCCGAGAATTTCCGCAAGCTGCTCCTCACCATGAGCGAGGATATCAGGGTGGTGCTCATCAAGATGGCCGACCGCCTGCACAACATGCGCACCCTCGGCTCGATGGCCCCCAACAAGCAATATAAGATTGCCGGCGAAACCCTCTATATCTACGCCCCGCTGGCCCATCGCCTCGGCCTCTTTCCGATCAAGACCGAGCTCGAGGACCTCAGTTTCAAATATGAGCACCCCGCCGAATATGAGAAAATCTCGGCGCTCATCAAGCAGACCCAGCAGAAGCGCGACGTGGCCTATCAGACCCTCGCTGCCCCCATACTGGAGCATCTCGACAACATGGGGCTCAAATATGAGGCCAAGGCGAGATTGAAATCGGTCTATTCGATATGGCGCAAGATGGAGACAAAAAAGATTCCCTTCGAGGAGGTTTATGACCTCTATGCCATGAGAATCATTTTTGACTGTGACGACCCCAAGATGGAGAAAACCTTGTGCTGGAACATCTATGCCGCCATAACCGATCTCTACCGCCTGCATCCCGACCGCACCCGCGACTGGATCTCAACCCCCAAGGCCAACGGCTACCAGGCCCTCCACCTCACCGTGATGGGTCCCGACGGCAACTGGGTGGAGGTGCAGATACGCTCGCGCAAGATGGACGAGATAGCCGAAAAAGGCTTTGCCGCCCATTGGAAATATAAGATCGGGGGTGAGAAAGATGAGGAGAGCGACCTCAATGTGTGGCTCCGCACCATCAAGGATATACTCGAAGACCCCAACCCCAACGCCCTCGATTTTCTCGACACCCTGAAGCTCAACCTCTTTGCTTCGGAGATAGTGGTGTTTACCCCCAAAGGTGAGCTGATCACCCTGCCCGCCGGCGCCACCGTGCTCGACATGGCCTATGCCCTCCACACCCATCTCGGCGACCATTGCATAGCCGGCAAGGTAAACCACAAGCTCATGCCCCTGAGCCACCGGCTCAACTCGGGCGACCAGGTGGAGGTGCTCACCTCCAAGAGCCAGACCCCCAAGGCCGAGTGGCTGTCGTTTGTCAAGACCGGCAAGGCGCGCACCCGCCTCAAGGCCTCGCTCAGACGACTGCAGCAACCCGACATTGACCGCGGGCGCGAGATATTCGACAAATTCTTGGCCGACAACGAGGTGGAGCTCACCAACGAGGTGATAACCAAGATGATGGCCTATTATCACGTCACCACCCGCGAAAGCCTCTTCCTCAACATAGGGCGCGGCACCATAACCCTCGACGGATATGTGCTGAAAGACTCCAAGAAAGCCGACAAGGGATTGCTGCGCAAGATATTCCGTCTGCCCCGTCTCCGCTCGTCATCCTCCTCGGCCAAGAGCGAGGAGCCGCAGCCGGAGGTGAAGGTGCCCGACAAAATCAACACCAAGGAAATCTACAAGCTCCGCAGCAGCGGCTCGGAGAAAAACTTTGTATATCCCGACTGCTGCCGCCCCATTCCCGGCGACAAGGTGATGGGATTTGTCAACGACCTGGGGCAGATGGAGATACATTCGCTCAGCTGTCCCCGCGCCCAGAAGCTCAAAGCCAGCTTCGGCAACCGCATCGTGGCTACCGAGTGGGAGAAAGTCGAGGAGAAGTTCCGCGTCGACATACTTGTGGAGGGCATCGACCGCCACGGTATTCTTCAGGAGCTGATACAGATGATCTCCACCCAGCTCAACATCGACATTCGCTCGCTCGACATCGCCGCCGAGCATGAGGTGTTTGAATGTCACCTCACCGTTATGGTCGAGGATGTGAAGGTGGTTGAGGAGCTCTGCGACAAAATCAAGAAAATCAAAGGCGTGACCAAAGCCTCACGCTATTCCTAAACAACTCTGACCCGACAAGATGATCAATTTCAAGAACAACCGCAGTGAGGGAAGCAGCTGGATAAAGTGGCTTATGCTGGCCGCTGCGGTGATATTGGTGGCCTACTGTCTGCCCCGCGACAACAAAAACAAATATAACTACGAGGAAAACCGTCCGTGGGCCTACTCGTTGCTGACGGCGCCGTTCGACATTCCGGTGCGTCTCGACAGCGTGAGCGCGCAGATGGTTAAGGATAGCATCGACCGCACTTTCGAGCCGGTTTATCAGCGCGACTATGCCGCCGACAAAACAGTGGTGGCCGAGGTGTCAAACCGTCTGGAGTCGAATCCCGCCGTCAACCTCACCCCCGGTGAGCGCAACCGCATGATTTCGCTCATACGCCAGGTGTATGAGCAGGGCATCGTCAATGCCGAGACCTATGAGAAGATTAAGTCGGGCCGGCTGCCGTCGGTGAAGATGATTCATGACAACACCACGGTGTCGATACCCACCCGCGGCTATCTCTCGGCCAGAGAGGCTTACAGCCGCATCGACAGCCTGCTCAGCGACCAGCGCTTTCATGCCGCAATCATGGCGGTGAAGCTCCCCGAGCTGCTCAACCCCAATGTAGAGATCGACACCCTCAACACCTCGCGCCTCCTTGCCGACGCCTATCAGAAGGCGCTCGCCCCGATAGGAGTGATACAGCAGGGTGAGCGAATCATCGACCGCGGCGACATCGTCACCGCTCAGCTCTACACCATTCTGCGCACCTATGAGGAGCTGGGAGCCGAGCGTGGAGGCGCCACCGTTCAGACCGATTTCTATGTGCCGCTGTTAGGCAAGATTCTGTTTCTGCTGCTGCTCTATGGCGCGCTCTACGGCTATCTGATGTTTTTCCGCAACGACTACTTCACCCATACCCGCACCATGGGTTTCATCATGCTTGTCACAGTGGGCTTCACCGTGTTTGCCTATGGCATGGCGGCAGCTTTCTCCTCCGGCCTCTATCTGGTGCCGTTTTCGATAGTGGCGGTGGTGGTGCTGGTGTTTCTCGACTCGCGCACGGCCCTGTTCTGCTATATGGTTTCGGTGCTGGGATGCACTGTTGCGGCCACATTCCCGTTTGAATTTATCTTCGTGCAGTGGCTTGCCGGCATAGTCACCATAATCTCCATTAAGGAGATGACCAAACGCTCCGAGCTTATCCGCACCGCCGGACTGGTGTTTGTGAGCTATTCGCTCGGCTTCGTGGCCGTAGAGCTGTTGCAGAGCGGCTCGCTGTCACATCTCTCTCCCCGCATGTTCGGATATTTCGGCATCAACGCCGTGTTTATCTCCTTTGCATATATAATGGTGTTTCTGCTCGAAAAGGTGTTTGGCTTCACTTCGAGGGTTACGCTCGTTGAGCTCAGCGACATCAATCATCCTCTGCTCAAGGCTCTGAGCGAGGAGTGTCCCGGCACCTTCCAGCACTCTATGGCCGTGAGCAACCTCGCCACCGCCGCCGCCAACCGCATCGGCGCCAAGGTGCAGCTTGTGAGAGCCGGCGCCCTCTATCATGATATAGGCAAAATCTCCAACCCGGCGTTTTTTACCGAAAATCAGCATGGCGTCAATCCCCACGACGCCCTCAATCCCGCTCAGAGCGCCGGCATCATCATAGGCCATGTGACCGACGGATTGCGTAAGGCCGAGAAACACAAGCTTCCCGCCGTGATACGCAACTTTATCGCCACCCATCACGGCCGCGGCAGGGTGCGCTATTTCTTCACCCGCTATTGCAACGCCCATCCCGGCGAGGAGGTCGATCCGGCACCCTTCACCTATCCCGGCCCCAATCCCAACAGTCGCGAGACCTCGATTCTCATGATGGCCGACGCCGTAGAAGCGGCTTCGCGCTCAATGGCCGACCATTCGCCCGAGTCGGTGAGAAATCTTGTCAACAAGATTATCGACACCCAGATCAACGAGGGGCTTCATAACGACTCGCCCATCTCGTTCCGCGACGTCAACGCCATCAAGGATGAGTTTGCGTCGAGGCTGGTGACCATGTTCCATGGCCGTATTCCCTATCCCGAGCTACAGAAAAATGCTGCCAAGGCTAAGGAAAATGTTTAATCATCCCTCCCACCCCCAACCGCGACTTCACGACATGAAACATATCATAGGATTTCTGCTGCTCATGGCGGCATTGTGGCCGCTGTCGGCCTACACTCAGATCGATCCCCTCAAAATCACTCCCGAAGCGCCCGACTTCGATCAGATCTACAAGGAGATCACCGACCGCACTTCCCCCTACTATTATCCCCGCCTGATAGAGGAGTTTGAGCGCAACGACACTCTTATGAAGCTCGACAAATACCGCCGGCTCTATCTCGGCGCGATGCTCCAGGAAGATTATGACGCCTACCGCCCCAGCGCCTACCGCGACATCCCGGGCAAGGCGCAATATTCCGATCAGATGCTCACCGCAGCTCAGTGTGACACCATAATCAAATATGCCGGAAAGGCTCTGGCCGACAATCCTTTCGACATGCTCCAGATGCTCAACCTCACCAAAGCTCTCAGAGCAAAGGGCAATAATGCGCTCGCTGATATATGGAACTACAAGCTGCGCCACCTGCTGATGGCAATCCTCTCGACAGGCACCGGCATGGATGAGGAAAACGCATGGTATGTGATTGAAAACACCCATGAATACATACTGCTCGGTGCCCTGGGCCTCACGGTGAAAAATCACATTTTCCTCGAACCGGGCTATGAGTTCATCACCGTGACCGACCCCGACGGCAAGACCCTCGGCGGATTTTATTTCAACATCACGGTGCCCCTGCGCGAATACTGGCGCAAACACCCCGAGGAATAATCCCAGGAAGAAAACCTTGTTTCAAAAAATAATGAAAACG
>CAYLMR010000099.1:0-7322 GCA_964384885.1 uncultured Bacteroides sp. | reverse complement strand
CCGACCGCATCTACACCAACTATGTGGCTCTCAACAATGCCATGAAGGTTCACAGTGGCCTTTCGATTATCGGTGATGACCTCAACGACTTCGACCTCAACGGCGCCGATACCGTGATCTACGACCTCACCGGCCGTCGCCTGTCGGCCATCTCCCGCCCCGGCATCTATATTGTCAACGGCAAGAAAGTGGCTGTCAAGGCATCCGACCTGAAATAATCCCTCCGGCGGTTACTGCCGCCGGCCTAATCATCGCTGCCCCCGCGTCATCCCGACGCGGGGGCGGCCCGCTTTAGTAATATTATGAGCTTTGCTAATGGTGGTATTAATCATCGGCATGTGATTGACAATATTTATAGAAAGATTTGTCAGTTATCTGAAACTTTAATAATTTTGTAACCGAAACAGTTTATCTGTTTCAACGACATAGAAAAATCGAAGCGTTATGTCTTCTTCTTGTAAGTGAAAAGCCTAGGAAACTTTTAACCGCGAAAACAAGAGAATGGCTGACCGTTTCCACGCATATAGCGTGGGACTGTTTACCCACATCTGTTTTCAAAGGTTTTCCTAGCACCTTCACTTTAGGACGTGGCATACAGTTCCACGCTTCTGTGTTTTATAGGGATTCATCGGAACTGGGATCCGTTAATCAATCAATTGTTTCTTTATATGAAACTAAAAATTTTTATTTTAGGACTACTGTCAATGGCCGGTAGCTTAACAAGTGTTGCACAATGTGTTTTTAATAAAGGAGACCGAAAGGCAGATCTTACCGTGGGTGTAGGTACGGTAGCCTACTATCAGGAATCGCGATCTACTTTTGACCAACATTTTGGTATGGAGTGGGGAGTTGGTACAATTGCCGAAAAAATTACACTTGGCATAGGATTCAACATCAATAACTCATATGGTGGTTCATATGAATCTGTTATCGCAGGCACATATGACTATACTTATAATTTCAGGACCTATGGCAAGATATATAAATATTCAACAAAAAAATGGGAAACTATCAACGATAATAAACAAGCTAAGAGACAAGGTATGGGCACTGCTGACGCAGATGTGGCTCGCGAGGATGTAAATGCCCAGTTTACAGTTGCTATTCATTATTCGCCCATATCACGACTAGATACTTACTTTAAAATTGGCGCAGGTGTAGGTTATATGAATTGGATAGTGTCGAATATCCGCAATGAAGAGGGTTTTAAGAAGGCTGATTATAACAAAACTACAGAAAGTAGCATAACTAATTACACAACAACTTATTCGTATAACGATCTTGACCATGTGAAATGGGAGGGTTTTAAATCTAAAATTGTTCCGGCAATGAGCGTCTATCTTGGAGCTACATATATGCTTACCTCAAAATGGGGCTTGGACGCTCAGATAGGTCTTATCAGCGCAAATATCAAGGGCTATAAGAAAGGCTATCCCAACTCTTACGGTATTTTCGCACTCGGAACATCCTACCGCTTCTAAGATCAATGTGAGTTTGTTGATCAATTTTCAAATCCAAATGACAGCCATAAAATTAGCAATTTCAAATGCAATAAATTGGACGAACATAATTAAATCAAAAGAATTACAATGAAAAATTACTATAAAATAATGAGTGTGTTGCTGGTTGCAACCCTCTCTATAATATTATTTGCATGCAATGGTGATGAACCCGATTTTAAGGGAGAATCAGGCAATGTTTCGAAGGAAACATTGGCACAGATTAAGGAGACTTTTCCCGGTATGCGTCTTGATTCGATTCACTATTACCATGACGATGATGATGGACTTGTAGTTTGTAGGGTTGATGAATTGGAATACGACGGACCTCTCCTTATTGCATACCGTAATATGGATGAGGGGAGCGCGATATATGTAAAATATTCCCAAGATACAGTTTATATAAAAAGATATGGAGAAAAATATACTGCAATTCTTGGGAAAAATGGATTAGTTGAGTCTGTGATGTTGTCTCTTAATTCTGATACAATAATAAATTATTACAAGTATAATTCAGAAAATCAATTAATTAGGTTTGGTACGCGTACAAGACCTATAGATGTGTCATGCCATTGTGAAATTACATGGAATAATGGCAATGTGTCAAAAGTTAAAGAATTTTATTATGAGAATTATGATTTAGGTAATAGTGCTATTACTCAGGGAAAATTGAGATGGGTTGAGACCACTTACTCATATACTTCCGACTTAAATACAGGGGCAATTCAACCTTCTTATTATTATTCATGGCTACAGGCTCGTAAAATTGCAGGAGGGAAAAGTTTTGTGATAAATGAGGTTAATAGAGTTCTTTACTATGCAGGTCTCCTTGGCAGAGGAACTAAAAATCTCGTAAAAGGACATTCCATTCTCTATTACGATGGAGTCACATCTGAAGGTGAAGAACGTTTTGTTTGGAATCCTGATAATCATAGGTTATCTGAATTAGAAAGATTCGGTGAAGATTTTTACCATCAAAGAGATTACTTTTTTAGTAAGAAATAAATCGATATATTTACCTTGTTATTGGTTTAGTATAATCACGAAAGTGGCTGTCAAGGCCTCCGACCTGAAATAATCCCTCCGCGGATACTTAATAATCTCAGCGGTCTCAGAGTGCTCAAAGCGCTCCGGGGCCGCTGACTTTTTCAGAGGCTCAGAGTCCTCAGAGTTCTCAGAGTCCTCAGAGTCCTCAGAGTCCTCAGAGTTCTCAGAGATCTCAGAGAGGAATCAGGCCGGGTCAATCTCATCCGGGTGAAAGACCACCGAGCGCTCCACAGGCGAGGTGGCGATAAAGTAGCCGAGACATCTCTCGCCGGTAAACATTGCCGGGCCGCTGCTGTCGTTCTGCAGCGCTTCGAGATAATAATACATCTCGCGCGACACCGCCGAGACCGTGGCCGAGACCAGGTCGCCGTCATAGAGCACCTCGCTCTCATCCTCGGCGTCGGTATCCATGCGCGAGGTCATGGTCACGAAGGTGACTGTGCGGTCGGTGGCGCCGTTGTCGTTGATCTGATTCCACTGATATATCTCGTTGTTGCGGTAGATTTTCACCCAGAAGTAGTTGTCGCTCGGAGAAATGTCGCTGAAACGCCCCTGAAGCACCGCCACATGGTCGTAGGGCATTTTGATCCAGCTGAAGCCGAGGCTGAGGAAGTCGACGGGGGGATACATCACCGTTTCGGCCTCGTGGCGCTCCTGTCCGCGAATCACCGTGAGCCGGTAGCGGTGACCCTCTATGCCGGGGGTCGGGTCGATATAAAAGCCGTCGGCATCGGTAGTGAGCATATAGACAGTGTCGGCCGAGAGGTCGGTGAGAGTCACCGTGGCGTCGGTGAGGCGCGTGCGGTCGATAGGCTCATCCATCGGGGTGGTGAGGGTGAGGCCCACCTTTATGCCGAGGGGAGTCAACTCGGCTTCTATCACCGTGAGCGGCTCAATGTCGTGATAGTCGATGTCGAGCTCCTTTTTGCAGGCGCTCAGGCCCCCTAACAGCAGGGCGGCAAGGAGAATATTGATGATTTTGATCATGGCGTCAGAACTTCAATGTGTAGGAAACCGAGGGAATCAGGCCGTAGAGCGCCTGCTGAACGGCTCTCGTGCCGGAAGGACTCGCGGGGTCATCCTCAAAATAGATGATATAGGGATTATAGCGGCAATAGGCGTTATAGATGCCGAAGTCCCACTGATAGGTAAAACGCTTGCCCTCATGAGTGTAGGAGGCGGAGAGGTCGAGGCGGTGGATGGGAGGGGTCTTATAGGTGTTGCGCCCCGAGTAATAATAGCAGGTTATGCCTGCCACCTCATATTTCACGTCGGGCGCGGTGAGAGGCTGGCCCGAGAGGAAGAGCCATGACCCCGAGAGGCTCCAGCGGTCAGAGAGGCGGTAGGTGGCGGCTATGGTTAGGTCATGGCGGTGGTCGTTTGAGGAGTTATACCATCGGCCGTTGTTGATGCCCGCAATCCTGGTTTGTGTGCGCGACAGCGTGTAGGAGACCCAGCCGGTGAGCGGGCCGCTGTTTTTGCGCACCATCAGCTCCAGGCCGTAGCTGCGCCCTTTGCCGCCGAGTATGATGTTTTCGAGCGCGATGTCTGAGAGGGTGCTCCGACCGTCTTTAAAGTCATAGACATTGCTGAGGTTGCGGTAGTAGGCTTCGGCGCTCCAGTCGAGGGCGCCGTCGGCTGTCATGCCGGCATAGCCGACGGCCCACTGCGCGGCGCGCTCGGGCTTGACGTCGGCCGAGGTAAGGGCGAAGCGGTCGGAGGGAAACGAGGTGTTGTTGAGGCGCAGGGCGTGGAGATTCTGCGACGATAGGCCGAATCCCGCCTTAAGGCTGTGGTCGCGGCCGAGGAGATATTTAACCGACACCCTCGGCTCGGCCTCGATATAGGTTTTGGGAGAGAATTGGGCGGAAGCGCCGCTGAGCGAGATAAATTTGTGGAAACGGGGTTGGGAGAGCACCGAGGCGCAGTTAAGTCTCGCTCCCGCAATGAGCTCCAACCTGTCGGCAAACCGGCCCGAATAGTCGAGCCACAGCGCGTTTTCCCACAGCGAGCGTATCTCTATCTCGCGCGAATCGTTTACGAGCCATTCTGCCGATTTGACCTTTAGCAGCTCGGAGCGCAATCCCGTTTCGAGGGTGTGGTTGTTGGCAAGCTGAATGGTTATCTTCTCGCTGAGCGAATAGTTGTGGATATAGGTGAGCAGGGTCTGGTTCATGTTCATTATATCCATCGACATTTTGGGGGTGTAGCGGGTCATAGAGGCGAGGGTGGTGAAGGTGAGGCGGTCGCTGGTCCGCGCCACCCAGTTGAGCGACGCGCCGAGATTGCCCCAGTAAAACCCCATCACGTCGTCAACCGCCATATTGTCGCGGCTCACAAAGAAATTGGCGTCGACAAGGTGGGCAGCCGAGGGGCGGAAGCGCACCTTGGCCGAGATGTCATAGAAGTTCATCACCGTGCTGCGATATTGCGGCACCATCTTGAGAAAAGCGTCGACATAGGAGCGCCTTGCCGCCACCGCCGCCGACAGCTTGTTTTTGACTATCGGCCCGTCGGCCTCGGCTTTGGCCGCGAGAATACCCACGGTGGCCGAGCCGTGCCAGCTCTCCATATCTCCGGCGGCAAGCGAGGTGTCGAGCACCGACGACGAGGCGCCGCCATAGCCCGCCGGAAAGGGACCCTTAAAGAGGGTGGCACTCCCGAGGGCATTGTCGTTGAAGGTCGAGAAAATGCCCATCACATGCGAGGGGTTATAGAGCGTTATGCCGTCGAGCACCACGAGATTCTGATAGGAATTTCCGCCCCTCACCTCAAAGCCGCCCCCGCCGTCACCCTCGCTTCTCACTCCGGGGAGCAGGGCGAGCGACTTGATGATGTCTTTTTCGCCGCCGAAAGAGGGGAGTGAGGCCAGGCGCGAGAGCTCGAGCCGCTGGGCGCCGATGCGAGTGTCGCTGACGCGCTGACGGGCGGAGTTGGCGGTCACCGTTATTTCGCTGAGATTACGCCCCGCCATGCTGTCGGTCGGCTCGTCGGAGCGGGCATGGGGCGCCGTGAGCAGAGTGATCAGCGCCGCCAGATATATTATTCTTGTCATTAAGGTTTTTACAAAAAATCAACTGCTTGCATCTGCAAAATTAATGCTTTTATTTATTTCCGTAACTGCCAAAATAATATTATTTTTGTGGCGGTTAACCATCAGTCACCCTATTATCAATCAATTAAGAACCATGAGGATAAAATTACTTTTCGCGATTGCGATGGTGTTGTTCTGCCTCGGCGGCCAACATGTTTCGGCGCAAACCTTTCAGTCACCTTCTGTCGCTCAGCAAAAAGACAGCGTGGAGGTGTTTGATGTCAATGGCGTGAAATTTGAGATGGTATGGGTCAAGGCAGGCACCTTGCGCATGGGTGGCACTGTCTATAAAGATGAGGAGCCTGTTCACTATGAGTGGGTGCCCTCTTTCTCAATAGGCCGCACCGAGGTGACCCAGGCTCTCTGGGCTGCTGTGATGGGCACCAATCCCTCCTATTTCAAGGGCGACACAAGGCCGGTGGAAAGGGTGTCGTGGAATGACTGTCAGGAGTTTATCAAGCGTCTCAGCAGCCTCACCGGGCGTCAGTTCCGGTTGCCCGACGAGAAGGAATGGGAGTTTGCCGCGCGTGGCGGCAATCAGTCTCACAGATTTTTCTTCAGCGGCAGCGATGATGTTGACCTCGTGGCCTGGTATGATGAAAACAGCTGCTCGATGACCCACCCCGTGGCTCAGAAGCGCGCCAATGAGCTGGGTCTATATGACATGTCGGGCAATGTGTGGGAATGGACTTCCGACAACTACAGCTTTGATTATAACTCGCCGCGCAACAGCTCCCACCGTGTGTTGAGGGGAGGATGCTGGTATAATGCCCCGACCAACTGCCACTTAGCGTTCCGCTTCTGCCATGCTCCCGAGCAGAAATACGATAACGTGGGCCTCCGGCTCGCCCTCTAACCCTTATCTCAATAGGCTATGGGCGTTAATATTCAGTTTTCGCAATCATATTATTGGCTCAATTCGTGGATTTTTGCCAATATAATTCAGCTTGCCACACAGGATTTCTGCGAAAGGTTTGTTGATTACCGCATTGATCCCGGTCGCCGCCTTTATGATCAGATGGTGATGGCGGCCCGATGTGGTGTTGCGAATATTGCGGAGGGATCGGCGCGCCATTCCACCTCCATCGAAACCGAGATGAGATTGCTCGATGTGGCCCGGGCAAGCTTCGACGAGCTGCAGGGTGACATATTCAACTTTCTGCTAAGAAGGAGTGCCGACATCTGGTCTGTCGGTCACGCAGACCGCGAAGCGATATGGCAGATGCGCCTTGACGCGCCGGTCTATAGCAACAGCTATCTTCACGACGCGGCAAAGCACATTCTTGCGCAGAAAGCTAAGTTTGATTACTGGCTGAACAGCAATAATCCCCTTACGGTGGCAAACGCCCTGCTGGTGATGTGTGTGAGAGAGAACAAGATGCTTCAATCTCAGATTCAGAGCCGGCTGGAGAGTTTCAAGCAAACGGGTGGATTTACGGAGAATATGACGGCAGAGAGGCTTGAAGCCAGAAGGACGCTGGCCAAGGCGGGCGGCGCACCGGCATGCCCGAAGTGCGGGAAGCCGATGCTGAAAAGAATGCAGAAGAAGGGGCAGGGACAAGGCCGCGAATTCTGGGGCTGCAGCGATTATCCTAATTGTAACGGCCTTCTCCCGATTAATTCTCCCGATTAATCGAGACTAATCGAGAAAATCGGGATTAATCGGGAATTTCCCGGTTAAT
>CAYLMR010000098.1:0-7379 GCA_964384885.1 uncultured Bacteroides sp. | reverse complement strand
CCCGCCTGTCGCTGGCTCCGCGCGACATCGTGGCCCGCGCCATCGACAGCGAGATGAAGCAGAGCGGCTCCGACCATGTTTATCTCGACGTGACCCACAAGGATCCCGAGATGACCAAGGCCCATTTCCCCAACATCTATGCCAAGTGTCTGAGCCTCGGCATAGATATTACCAAAGACTATATACCTGTGGCGCCCGCGGCCCACTACCTCTGTGGCGGAATTGTGGTCGACACCAATGCCGAGAGCTCGATTCAGCGGCTCTATGCCATAGGCGAGTGTAGCTGCACCGGCCTGCACGGCGGCAACCGTCTGGCTTCAAACTCGCTCATCGAGGCCGTGGTCTATGCCGAAGCCGCCGCCCGACATGCCTCAAACCGATTGAAGGATATAGAGTATCGCGCCGACCTGCCCGACTGGAACGACGAGGGCACACGCCATCCCGAAGAAATGGTGCTCATTACCCAGAGCATCCGCGAGGTAAACCAGATTATGGCTACCTATGTGGGCATAGTGCGCTCCAACCTGCGCCTCGACAGGGCGTGGAACCGCCTCGACATTCTCTATCACGAAACCGAGAGCCTCTTTAAATATTCAAAGGCTTCGCGCGAAATCTGCGAGCTGAGAAATATTATCAATGTGGGCTATCTCATTATGCGTCAGGCTAAAGAGCGCAAGGAAAGCCGCGGTCTGCACTACACTCTCGATTATCCGCCTGTTTCTCACTGACCCATTTGCCGGTCTCAGGTGTTAGAAAGATAAGATGAAACATTTTTTCCTGAGCCATATACTCGCCTTATGTCTGACCGCTTCGCTGTCGGCACCGGCTGTCGGCTCGCCTCAGTCGCCTCTCTCTCAGGGAGAGACGCCTAAGGTGGGCACAGGCCGTCTGCCCGGAGTGCGCGGCTATTATCATGCCGACATGGAAGGAGAGTATGGCGGGGAAAACATGCTGGTATTGGTGCTCAACGAGGTCACCGTCTATCCCCCTCTGAAGTTTAAGAACAAGAAGGAGGAGGAATACTACTGGCGCACGGTGAGGGATGTGAAGCTCACCCTTCCCTATGCCAAGCTCATCACCGAAACCATCCTCGAGACCTATGAGTATATCGAGACCTTGCCCACCCAAAAGGAGCGCGAGAAATATCTCAAGGATATGGAGAGCTCGATTTTCGAGCAATATAAACCTGTATTGAAGAAGTTTTCAAAGAATCAGGCCCGCATGTTGGTTAAGCTCATAAAGCGCGAAACCGACCAGTCGGGCTATGAAATCATCAAAGCTTTTCTGGGCGGTTTCAGGGCCAGTTTCTGGCAGACATTCGGCCGGTTTTTCGGCGTGAATCTAAAGGGTGACTATAATCCTGACAAAGACCGCAAGGATGCCATCATCGAGCAGGTAGCGGTGAAAGTCGAGTTGGGATTGCTGTAATAATCAGTTAAACAAGGCTGTCAAAATTCGCTGAAAGCCAAAGGCAGCAGCGACTTGACCGAGGGAACGGTAAACACGTTTTCCCTCCCCACGAGCATAACCCTTACCGGCGCGCCGGCGAGGGTTTCATATTCGAGGAGTGCCTGGCGGCAGGCTCCGCAGGGGGCTGTGGGAGGCTCGGTGAGGTGGCCCTCACTGTTGCGGGCGGCTATGGCTATGGCGCGGAATTTGGCTTCGGGATAGCGCGCATGGGCATAGAAGCAGGCTGAGCGCTCGGCACAGGTGCCCGAGGGGAAAGCGGCGTTTTCCTGATTGGCTCCGGTGATCACCTCGCCGTTTGAGAGGAGTATGGCCGCCCCGACATGGAAGTGGCTGTAGGGGGCATAGGCGCGCGAGGTGGCCTCGACAGCGGCCTCACAGAGAGCCCTGTCGTCGGGCGACAGGCTCTCGGGAGTGTTGACCGCAACCTTAAGGGTGATTTCAAAATCTTTCATTGCGGAGAGGGTTATTTTATCTCTTTGTTGACTTTGAGACGGTCGCCACCCATCGGGTCGTTGACAATAGAGCGGAAATAGCGCTCGTCATAGCCGCCGTAGACGGGGCTGACAGGCATGCCGGTTTCGGTGCGCTCAAACTGTCCGTCTTTCTCCTTCTTGATGTTGCCGTCGATGAATTTCACGAGCAGATAGTCGCCGAGATTCTTATAGTCGGAGGTGCATTTTGCAGCCCAGTAGGCGCTGCGCTCGTTGAGCAGTTTGGAGGCTTCGGCAGGGGTGAGGCCGGCCACAACGGTTTTGAGCTGATCGGCGTCAACGGCCATTGAGTCTTCGAGCTCTTTCTGCACGCGGCGGATGTCGGGAATCATCTTGCTGTATTGATGATAGGCCTGGTTGGCGACATAGTTGTTGACCCAGAAGTTGGCATCCCACGACAGGGTGTAGAGGTCGCCGTTGCCTACTGCAAGCTGATGAGGCACTTCGGTTATGCCGCAGAAGATAGGCATATAGGTGCAGGTGTTGGCGTCGTCGGTGCCAAACCACAGTATGCCTTCCATGCCTTCGGGGAATGAGCTGTTCATCTGGCTCACGAATGAGAAGCCGGTCTGCTGGGTGGCGATTGCGCGCTCATGGAGATATTCCACCGAGTCAACCTCAAAGGTCATGGGACGCCAGCGGTAGGGCACCTTGTAGGGGCCGGCGCCGATGTCGAGGGTCATATCCATGGGGGTGCCCTCGAAGTGGTCGCGCATCATCCATTGCATGTCGCGGGCGCTGACATCCTTGTCGGGCTTGATCCAGAGGGGGAGCGGCTCACCTTTGCCTTCGAGAATCCAGGGAAGATATTTGTCCATGCCGTCGGCAAAGCGGTTGTAATAGCTCCACACTCGGCCGTCGCAACCGCGGAGGGCGGTGGCGTCATAAACGGCATAGGCTCTCGAGAAGCTGAAATCCTTGTCGTCGCCGTCAAAATATCCCTGCTTGCGGGCGAATGAGATCACGTCGGGCGAGTAGAGGGTGTTGCCCGAGCGGTCGTTGAGGGGGAACTGATGTATGCGGGAGTGGTTGGCATGGCCGGCTATGCAGTCGTCGGGCACACGGCGGGCCACCCACACGGCTCCTTTGTCTTTCTCACCCTTGCCGATCATCTCCATGATCCACACGGTGTTGGGGTCGGCGATGGTAAATGATTCTCCTTCGCTGGCATAGCCGTATTTGTCAACGAGGTCGGTCATTATCTTGACGGCTTCGTCGGCGGTCTTGGCGCGCTGCAAGGTGATGTAGATCAGCGAACCATAGTCAATCAATCCTGAGCCGGCGAGCTCGTGGCGGCCGCCCCAGGTGCTTTCGGCTATTGTGAGGCCATGTTCATTCATATTGCCCCAGGTGGCATAGGTGTGGGCCACTTCGGGTATCTCGCCGAGATAGCGGCCGGTGTCCCATTCGGTTATCTTGCGCATCGAGCCGGGGGCGTGGTCGGCGGCGGGTTGATGATAGAGCTCACCGTAGAGGGTGTGGCTGTCGGCGGCATAGGAGGCGAGCACCGAGCCGTCCGTAGTGGCTTTTTTGGCCGCGATGAGCGATGTGCAGGCCAGGGCCGCGGCGGTCGAGCCGGCTACCATCACTGTGGCGAGGGCTATTGATTTAAGAAATGATGTCATGAAATGGTATATTTGTAAGAGATTAATAATCAGAGTCTGTATTTTTCTTTCAGGCGGCTTGTCTCGGCCAGCCAGAGGGCTGAGGAGGCGTCGGAGGGCATACGCCAGTCGCCGCGCGGAGAGAGACACACGCTGCCCACTTTGGGGCCGTCGGGAAGACATGACCGCTTGAACTGCTGGGAAAAGAAGCGGCGGAAAAATGTGTCGAGCCATTTGGCTATCACCCCCGAGGGATAGGCTTCCTCAGTGAAGGCCTTGCGCGCGAGAATGAAGATTCTTTCGGGCGAGAAGCCATAGCGGAGGGTTTGATAGAGAAAGAAGTCGTGAAGCTCATAGGGGCCTACGTTGTCTTCGGTTATCTGGGCTATCGTGCCGTCGGCCGAGGGGGGAAGAAGCTCGGGGCTGACGGGGGTGTTGACGATGTCGGTGAGGGTGGTGGAAAGCTCGGGGTCGGTGGCGGTGGTGGCAAACCAGTTGACAAGGTGACGCACGAGGGTCTTGGGCACTCCGGCGTTGACTCCATACATCGACATGTGGTCGCCGTTGTAGGTGGCCCAGCCGAGGGCGAGCTCGGAGAGGTCGCCGGTGCCGAGCACTATGCCGCCGGTCTGGTTGGCCACATCCATCAGAATCATGGTGCGCATGCGGGCCTGGGAGTTTTCGTAGGTGATGTCGCGCACCTCGGGGTCGTGGCCTATGTCGTGGAAATGCTGATTTACAGCGGGGCCTATCGGTATTTCGCGGATTGTCACCCCGAGGCGCTCCATGAGCTTGGTGGCGTTTGAGCGGGTGCGGTGGGTGGTGCCGAAGCCGGGCATAGTCACTCCGATGATGCCTTTGGGGTCGAGACCGAGACGGGTGAATGCGCGGTGGGCCACAAGGAGCGCAAGGGTGGAGTCGAGGCCTCCCGAGATGCCCACCGTGAGGCTCTTGGCACGAATGAAGCCGAGGCGCCTCACGAGGCCGGCCGTTTGGATGTCGATAATTTCATTGCAACGCTGATTGAGCGCCTCGTTGGTGGGGGGCACGAAGGGGCGGGGATTGACGTTGCGGTAGAGAGGGAGGATGTCGGTGTCGGTAACACCTGTGGCGCGTGTGGCGGGAATCTGCTCGGCGGGACGCGAGGGGAGATCTTCCTGCGAGGCGGCGAAGGTGGTGTTGTGGAGACGGTCGCGCGCGATGGCCTCGATGTCGATGTCGGCGATGGCGGTGCGCGAGTCGGGCTGCCAGCGGTGGTTTTCGGCCAACATTGTGCCACACTCGGCTATCATAGCTTTGGGGGTGAAGACAAGGTCGGTGGTGCTTTCGCCAAATCCGGCCGAGGCATAGGCGTAGGCGCAGAGACAGCGGCCGCTCTGACCGGTGACAAGGCTGCGCAGGTAGTCATACTTGCCGATGAGGTCGTCGGAGGCCGATAGATTGACAATTACCTCGGCTCCTCTGAGCGACATGGCGCCCGAAGGGGGCTCGACGGCCCACAGCTCCTCGCATATCTCGATGCCCACCTTCACTCCGTGGCTCTCGAATATGCGCGGCTGGTCGGCGGGAGCGGGAGCAAACCACCGGCGCTCATAGAACTCATTGTAGTTGGGCAGAAAATGTTTGCCCACAACGAGTTTCACCTTGCCCTCGCCGATGGCTACGGCACAGTTGCGCAACACTCCGTCGACTTCGAGCGGCGCCCCGACTACAAGGTCGAGATTCCATTGGCGCGAAGCCTCGGTGATGGCCTCGATTCCTTTAAGGGCGCTGTCGAGGAGGGCGCGGCTATGAAACAGATCTCCGCAGGTGTAGGCAGTGACACACATTTCGGGCATGACACACAGCTCCACGCCGGCGCGGTCGAGCTCGGAGGCCATTGAAATGATAGCGTTGACATTGGCCGTGACGTCGGCGACATTGACGGGTGGCACTGCGGCAGCCACGCGGAGGAATCCATTGATCATAGCTTAAAGGGGGTGAAGTGAGATGCAAAAGTAATCATTTTTCAGTTAAAAAGCCAACCCCGAGAGGCCGGCTTTTCAACAAATGAGAAAATTATGAATATCAGATACCGAAAGTCAGAGTGGTGTAGTAGCGGAAATCGCCCGCAACAGGCTGACGGAAATCAAAGTTGAGCGACACATACTGGTTGTTCAATCCCCACCATGAGGCCGAGAGACTGCGGCCGCTGTTGTTTACGCTCACGGGAGGGCCGTAGAGTGAGCAGAGCTGATTGTAGGCGGCATAATAGCGCGAGGTGTTATAACCGATTGTGCTGTAGACAAACTCGCCGGCGGTGAGAAGACCTGCGTTGTTATAGTAGAGCGACGCGTAGGGCCAGAGCATGCCGAGCTGACGCACATCGTTGATAAACACGGTGTTGTTGTCATAGCCGTCGACGTTATAACCGTTGTTGATCAGGGTGTTGATCGACACGTTGATAGTGGTGTTGAAGGCCAGGCCGAGCATTGTGTTAAACAGCACTCTCGCTCCCGAGGGACGCCATGAGGGCGGGGGAAGGGGGCGGCCGGTGTAGTGCCAGGTCATGGGGCGGGCAGGGTGGTGGGACGGAGGCCTCACTGCCGGGGGATTAAAACCGTGACCGGGCATTGGGCCGGGGTGGTGACCGGGGTTGGGACCGTTGTGGCCGGGATTGGGTTGGCCGGGGCGAGGACCGTTGGGTTGGCCGGGACGGTTGCCGTTGTTATTGTTCTGGTTTCCGGCTGCTCCGGGGCGGAACTTATCATTGTTCTGATTCTGCCCGGGGCGCACACCGTTGTTATTTCCGTGGTTGCCGTTATTATCGTGGTTATTGCCTTGACCGGGGCGGAAGTTGTTGTTGCCGTTGTTGTTATTATTGTTTCCTTGGCCGGGGCGGACGCCGTTGTTGTTGGAGTTACCGTTGTTGTTGTTTACTTGGCCGGGGCGGAAATTGTTGTTATTATCTTTCTTACCCGAATCATGCTTATTGTTGTTATTGGCTGCGCCGGGGCGTAAAGCCGACTGCTTGTTGGCTGTTGCGGAAGTGCCGCGCGAACCGCTTACAGTTTGACTACTCCGGGTAGAACGTGTTGACGAACGCTCTGTGCGCTCTCTGCGGTTGTCTCTCTGATCGGCTGCATAGACCGACGCTCCCATCAACAGGCTGAAAGAGAATCCGAGCAACATAATGCGATTTAGAACTTTCATTGGAGTTTTGAGGACTATGGTTAATAAATCGGGTTAACTATATAATAATGACGCAAACCGGGCCAAAAGTTTAACCCTCCTCCCCAAATTTAACTATTTTTGGCGAAATCTCAGAGTTCTCAGAGTTCTCAGAGAGGAAATTTGGCTGGTTGAAAAAAAATGCTTACCTTTGCATCTCCAACCACGGGGCTGACTGGCTTTGACAGCGCGTAGAAGTGGTGGGTAAGCATGCAGAGCGATGATGACTGTGCTCTATAATCTTAGGCATCAAACAATTAAATGGCGAAAATAACTACGCTCTTGCTGCTTGATTGAAGTATAGTAGATCAGCTTAATCTCCGCGATAGTCGCAGAGACAAGACATCGCCCAAGAGTCGTTGACCCGAGACTCCTTGATCAGGCGGTGCAGCTAAATCGGGTATAGGAGAGCGACTGCCTCGATAGCTCTCTGAAACTTTAGAGGCTAAGGTTAAGGTTGAATGTCTCTTTTCTGCCTTGGCCCTACAACCAACAAGAGAATAAGCATGTAGAAAGCTCATTAATTCCGCGTTTGGACGAGGGTTCAAACCCCTCCAGCTCCACTATGAGGGTCGGACAGATTCCGGACCACGAAACACAAAAA
>CAYLMR010000097.1:0-7881 GCA_964384885.1 uncultured Bacteroides sp. | reverse complement strand
GCGACCACCTGGTCCCAAACCAGGTGCGCTACCGGACTGCGCTACGCCCCGAATGCAGCGCAAAGTTACAACAAAAAATCCATTCGCCAAAATTTTAGCAAAAAATGAGTCGGTTGCGCGATTCAAAAAAATTCGGTAATTTTGCATGTCAATCCGGCACAATCAAGAGAGCCGGAATTTTCAGAACAAAAGACTCTAAGACCCGTAATGAGCATAGCCATTTTAGGAATCGAAAGTTCATGCGACGATACTTCGGCCGCCGTGGTGGTCGACGGTATGTTGAAAAGCAATGTCATCGCTTCTCAGTCGGTGCATGAGGAATATGGAGGTGTGGTGCCTGAGCTTGCCTCACGCGCCCACCAGCAAAATGTTGTGCCGGTAGTAGATACGGCGCTCAAACGTGCCGGCATGAAGCCTGAGGATTTGTCGGCCATCGCCTTTACCCGCGGCCCGGGCCTGAGCGGCTCGCTGCTCGTGGGCACCTCTTTTGCCAAAGGCATGTCGCTGGGCCTTCGTGTGCCGATAATAGATGTCAACCATCTGCACGGCCACCTGCTGGCTCACTTCATACGCCGCGAAGCCACCGACGAGGTGCCTGAGTTTCCCTTTCTCTGCCTTCTGGTTTCGGGAGGCAACACCCAGCTTGTCTTAGCCCGCAGCTATAAGGATATGGAGATACTCGGACGCACCATCGACGATGCCGCCGGCGAGGCCATCGACAAGTGTGCCAAAGTGATGGGACTCCCCTATCCCGGCGGTCCTCACATCGACAGGCTCGCAGCTCAGGGTGACCCCAAGAAATTTAAATTTGCCAAGCCCCGCATCCCCGATCTCGACTACAGCTTCAGCGGACTGAAAACCTCATTTCTCTACACCCTGCGCGACAATGTGGCTGAAAATCCTGACTTCATAAAGGAAAACATGGCCGATCTCGCCGCTTCTTTCCAGCATACTGTGGTCGAGGTGTTGCTCAACAAACTCGACAAGGCGGTGAAACTCACCGGAGTAAAGACCGTGGCGATAGGCGGAGGCGTGAGCGCCAACTCGGAGTTCCGTCAGGCAGTGGCCGATTATTGCAGCCGACGCCACCTCAAAGCTTTCATTCCCGAAAGAATGTTCACAACCGATAATGCCGCAATGGTGGCCACAGCAGGCTATTTTAAATATCTCGACAAGGATTTCTGCAAATACAGCGAAGTGCCTTTCACAAGAGTAATGGTTTGATAAAGCGAAGATTATGGAAGTCAGTATAGTAGCAATCGGTGATGAGCTGCTGATAGGTCAGGTGGTCGACACCAACAGCGGCTCGCTTGCCCGCATAATGGCTCCCTTTGGATGGGAGGTTGATCATGTTGAAGTAGTGGGCGACAATGCCCGCGATATAACCGATGCCATAAGCCGCGCCATGAAAGCCAACCGCGTGGTATTGGTGACCGGCGGCCTCGGCCCGACTGCCGACGACATAACCAAGCCGACGCTCTGCAAGATGTTTGGCGGCGGACTGAGGTTTGACGAAACCACCCTGCTCAACGTTAAGGAGGTGATGAAAGCCCGAGGCCGCGAGCTCAACAAGCTCACCGAAGCTCAGGCAATGGTGCCCGAGGTGGCGACCGTGATTCAAAACCGTGTGGGCACAGCGCCGATATTGTGGTTTGAAAACAACGGCTCGGTGTGCGTGTGCATGCCGGGAGTGCCTTTTGAAACTATCGAGATGTTTGAGTCAGAGGTTTTTCCGCGGCTCAGGCAGAGGTTTGACAATCACATGTCGGTGACTCACCTCACCCTCGTGATAGCCGGGCTGAGCGAAAGCACACTTGCTACTCACCTCGCCGAATTTGAGGCCTCACTTCCCAAGGAGCTACACTTAGCCTATCTGCCCCAGCCGGGCATTATAAGATTGCGCCTCGACGGCCATTCGGAAGATGCCGCCCATCTCGCCGAGCTAATCCGCAAATATGGCGACCGGCTGCGCGAACTCACATCTGAGTGGATGATCAGCGACCGCGACCTCACTCCGGCTCAGATACTCATTGAGCATCTCCGCGCGAGAAAACTTAAGGTCTCGACTGCCGAGAGCTGCACAGGCGGAAACATAGCCCACCACATCACTCTCGTGCCCGGCGCCTCAGAGGTGATGTCGGGAGGCGTGGTGGCCTATAGCAATGAAATTAAAATAGAGGTGCTTGGCGTAGACCGTGAGCTTATCGAGCGCGACGGCGCCGTGAGCATCGGCGTAGTTGAAGCGATGGCCCTCGGAGTTTGCCGCACGACAGGTTCTAATATGGGTATCGCCACAAGCGGCATAGCCGGCCCCGGCGGAGGCACCGAGCAGAAGCCTGTCGGCACGGTGTGTGTGGCGGTGGCCCTCAACGGAAAAGTCAAGTCAACCACACTCCACCTCTCAGGCACCCGTGAGCGCATAATCAACCGAGCCACTTCAGAAGCCTTGCTGATGGCTATTTCCCTTATCTGATACACCCCCTCCGAGATGAACGAACTGTCAATCGAACAACGCCTTGAGAAGAAAGGCATCCGACCCACGGCCAACCGCATAACAGTGATGCGCGAATTGATGAGACAAACCCGTCCCGTCAATCTCGCGCATCTCGAAGAAAGCTTGATAACGCTCGACAAGTCAAGCATTTTCAGAGTGCTGTCGCTATTTGCCGACCACGGGATTGTTCACACGATCGACGACGGTTCGGGCTCGGTGAAATATGAGGTGTGTGGCGACACCGAGAGCCATAACCCCACCGATATGCACATCCATTTCTCCTGTCAGGAGTGCGGGGATATAATCTGTATGGAATCGGTTAAGATTCCCCCTGTGGATATGCCGGAGGGTTATGAAGCAGTGTCGGTAAATTATATGGTGAAGGGCTACTGCCCTAAATGCAGCGAGCGGAGGAAACTCAGGCCTTGACCCCTTTGGTGCCACCTTTCACTCCCCCACCCATCGCAAAAATGTTTTGAGAGAAGCTAAACACCTTTGAGTCCTGCTCACGCTTGCGTTTGAGGGCAAGACGCACCAGGCGGTTCATCAGCTCGGGGAATGAGATGCCGGTAGCCTCCCAGAGATAGAACGACAGTGAGCCGGGGATGGTATTTATCTCGTTGACATAGATCTGGTTGGTGTCGGCGTCGACTATCACGTCAACGCGGCTCACTCCGTGGCATGACAATACGCGGAATGTCTCACCCGAGAGGAAGCGAATCCTGTCGCTCATCTCCACAGGCAGGTCGGCAGGTATGCGTTTCTGCGAGGCCGCCATGCCTTTGCTGCCCGATTTGGAGCCGCCGCCTCCCATGTACTTATCGGTGTAGGAAAGAATTTTGCCCGACTTGATAGGCTCCTCGCACACCGAAGTTTCATATTCGTCGGCATCACCGAGCACCGAGCAGTTGATTTCCCTGAGGTTGGTGACACAATGCTCCACAATGATACGGGTGGAATAGCGGCGCGCATCGTCGATTGAGGAGTTAAGCTCCTCGCGATTGTCGGCACGGCTGATACCCACGCTTGAGCCGAGGTTGGCCGGCTTGACTATCACGGGATAGCCGAGCTTTGATTCGATTTCGGCAGTAAGCTGCTCGCGGTTGGCAAACCATTGGCGATCGGTCATCCACACATAGTCAACCACAGGAATCGAACATGCTGCGAGAATCATTTTCATGGTAATCTTGTCCATGCCGTTGGCCGAGGCAAGCACATCACATCCGGCATAAGGAATACCGATAAGGTCGAGGAGTCCTTCGATGGTGCCGTCCTCGCCGTTGGCGCCGTGGAGCACCGGAATCATCACGTCGAGAGTGGCAAAGACGTTTGAGCCAAACAGCGGTTTGTGACAGCGATAGAGGTTGAAGTCGCCATGATTGGGCTGCATGTAAACCTCCTCGCATTTCTTTATCAGCGAGGCGGTGTCGCGGTAGGCCTTGAGGTCGAGCAGGGCTTCTCCGCAATACCAGCATCCCTCTTTGGTGATATATATGGGGGTAACATCATAAGAGTCACGATCGATTGCCGCCATGGCCTGTGAGGCCGAGATAACGGATATTTCATGTTCGGTGGAGCGGCCGCCAAACAATACGCCTATTCTTGTTTTCATTTTATGATAATATGAGTCAGATAGTTTGCCTGATTATTTAAAGGTATCGGGGAGATCGTTTTCATAAAGCACCACATCTCCCTGGCGGAGCATGGGAGCCAATACCTGCTGGCTCTCGGCAAAGCTGCGCACTTTGATGAGCTGACACTTCGGAGCATCCCCCTTTTCGGCGAGAACCTCCTCGATGCCCGAGCAGATAGCCTCGCGGTTGTAGTTGCCCACAATCACGGCAATGTCGGCCGAGCGGGCTATGTGGCGTCCGAACTCGCAGTTGAGCTCCTCCTGACGTGTGCCGAGCTCAATCATGCCGGGGGTGATGATGATGCGCCTTCCTCCGGTCATCGACCCGAGCACATCGAGGGCCATTTTCGAGCCGGCCGGATTGGAGTTGAAGGCGTCGTCGAGGATTGTAATTCCGCCCGGAGTGCGCTTAAGGCTGAGACGGTGTTCCACAGCTTCGATCTGCTCCACTCCATATTGAATTTCTTTATAGCTCATCCCCTCTTGAAGCGCCATTACCACGGCGCCGAGCAGATTGGAGATGTTACATTCGCCCACAAGGCGTGTGGTGAGGGGGAAGTCGGTACCGTCGGTACCTTTCACCCTGAAGGAGCTGCCGCCGGGGGTATAGACAATGTCGGTGGCGATAAAGTCGGCCCCTTCGGTATTTGTCACTGCATATCTAAGCGTGCTGACATTCTCAACCGAGCGGTTGGCAACATAGGGGAAATCGTTATTGACCACAGCCACACCGTCGGCGGGAAGCGAGTCGACAAGCTCGAACTTGGTGCGCTGCACATTCTCAATAGTCTTAAACGACTCAAGGTGCTGCTCGCCCACAGCGGTCAAAATGGCCGACGAGGGGTGAACAAGGTCGCAAATTTCCTTGATATCGCCGATGTTTTTGGCTCCCATCTCCACGATAAACACCTGATGGTAGGGCTTGAGCATTTCCCTCACAGTGCGCACCACTCCGAGGGTGGTGTTATAACTGCCGGGGGTCATGAGCACATCAAATTTCTGGGAGAGGATGGTGTTGAGGAAATGTTTGGTGGAGGTTTTGCCATAGCTGCCTGTTATGCCTATGACCTTGAGCTGAGGCATTGATTTGAGAATCCTCGCAGCGTCGTCGATAAAGCCTTGATTGATATGTTTTTCAACGGGGATGAGAATCATGAGCGAGCAGATAGTTACCACATGCGACAACACATAGAGGGCGATTGCCGCCAGCGACACACCATAAAGTATATCCTCGGGTCTGGTGAGTCCGAACAGCAGAGCCACCGCTCCGGCAACCAACAGGCATATCACACAGTCGACCGTCATGATGCGGCGTGCGCGGGGAGTCATTACCAGCGGCTTCTTGTATTTCTTTCTTAGCAACACGATGAAGTTGCACACGGCAAACAGCAGCATTACCCACACCGCCCAGTCGGCCGAAGCCCACACAACCTGCGACAGCAGAAACACCGCCATTCCGAGCAAACGGGGTGTGGAGGTGGTGTCGCCGCTCTGCTTTATCCAGTTCATATACCTTTCGCGGCGATATGAATTTTGCTGAAGCATGGTGAGGTCGCGCCTCAGCTCGGCATAAAGGTTGGCGAAGGCTGCCAGAGCGGTCAGGATATATATAATCGTAAGAAAACTCATGATGATTTATTGAAATTTTTACTATCTGTTATGATCTCAAAAAGCTGCGCAACACTGCGGCAAAGCCCTGAGGATTGTCGAGAAAGCTATAATGTCCGCAGCCGGGAAAGCTCACCAGTCCGGCATCGGGAATAAGCTTCTCCATCAGCTTGGCATCGCTCAGCGGGGTTGCGGTGTCGTTTTCGCCCCATATCAGCAAGGTGGGCGCCTTGATAAGCGGCATCACGCCTGTGAGGTCATGGTTTACCGCCAAAGAGAGTGCCCGGCGCATCACGGGTGAGGCCGCCGCATAATCAGCCGAGCCTTTCCGCTGACGGGCAGCTTCGATGCGCGCCTCGGCTTTCTCGGGCCCGAGCACCAGCTTCCAGAACTTCTTGGCAAGCTTGAAGCTCCACACCTTAATGTAATATTTCATGGAGCGGCGCGGCTTAACACCTGCGGCGTCGATAAGCACCACCTTGTCAACCGCGCGACGCGAAGCAAGCAGAATCGACACACGGCCTCCATAGGAGTGACCCGCCAGCACAGGCTTCTCAAGCCCGAGCTTGTCGATAAATGCTTCGATGATGTCGGTATATCCCTCGACGGTGAGGGCAGTTTCAGGTTCGGGTGACTTGCCGAATCCGGGCAAATCTATATTATAAACCTTATGTGTTTCGGCTGCGACGCGAGCCACCGACGCCACGGTAGTGTGGTCGCAACCCCACCCGTGCATCAGAATCAGAGGCTTGCCCTCGCCCGTCACATCATAGTTTATTAAACAGCCGTTTAGCTCAACAGTTTGTTGCATAATAATTGATCATTGGAGAGTCAACGCCCTTACCGGCGCAAACCATCCGCAAAGATAACACATTTCACCGACTCCACCCCCTCCCCTCACCCCTTTCCCCGCATTTTTCTTCCAATTCCCCACAAAGAGACTGTTGTTATTCGCAGATTAGCCCTGAGATTCCTTTGTCGTGCAAATCCACCAATCGCACAGCAAGGGTATTTAAAACCTGAGCATAAGAATAGCTGAGTTCTTTCTTTTGAGTGTCATGCTCAAGTGGAGCGATAAGCAGCAAACGCCCCGACGCCATCATGTCGAATTCAAACCCGGTGGCTGCCTGTCTTACGGCAAAGCCATTGTCGCAAATTCTGATATAACAGCCTCCATCTTCAATAGCATAATCGCGAAGTTCCTTCTCCTTGGAATGAATGAAAGGAGAAACAGGAATTTCTCCATTTTCAATCTTTTGGCGACAAGTTTTTTGGTAGAGATCACTTTCGCTGTTGGTCCATTTCCTGCGGTATTTCACAACAAAAAGCATCGGTTCTTTCAACAACAGGATATTTCCCTTTGCGATAAATTCCTCATCGCCGATTTTAATTTTCCACCTGCGGGTCATATAATCGGGATATAACCTCTTGATGAGAAAACGGCGTAGATTATCCTTGATATAATTCTTTTGTCGCTGCCACTGCTCATCGTCATAGGCTATTCTGTCATTAAATCCTTTCTCAAAAACTGAAACCATTTTATCAGGGCGTATGCTCTTGGGTAATGATTCATGGCGAAGACTCGACACCTTGCCCTTAAGTCCTGACATAGCAATACTCAACCCATTGGGCAGAAAGCCTTTCACATTAAGACACAGGTGGATATGATCGGGCATTATTACAAATTCAGCTACCACAATCTGATGGTATTTCTCCAACCAGATTTTCATAGCCTCAAGAATGAAATTTCCGGTGGGAGTAATAACCGTATGTGGAGCATTGGCACCTGTAGTAAAATGGGGGTCCCCCTCAATTCTGGCAAAGGGTGGTATAGCCGGATTTTTCAGGGTAGTGATGAGATATTTAGCCGGTCGCCGATAATTATGGTGATAAGCCCGCCTGTTATAATTAGGATGATCCGGCCTGCGCATGAAAGGATTATCGGTGAGCTTATTCATATAATGAGAAAAAGAAATTAAATAATGGCCATACTATCAGCTCATTTCATTCGCACCACAATCAATAGTTGAGCAATTGAAATGAGCTCAAATGCTACAATCCCGCAGGCATAATTACCTACGGGATTGCTTTTCATGGCGGAGTGACCGAGATTCGAACTCGGGATACCCTTTTGGGGTATACACGC
>CAYLMR010000096.1:6732-7937 GCA_964384885.1 uncultured Bacteroides sp. | reverse complement strand
GGATGGCCTTAGGGGCTTTTAGTCGAGGGTCTGGACTCCGCCGCCGTTCACCATGAGTGTCTGGCCGCTGACCCAGGCCGAAATAGGGGCGGCGAAATAGAGCACCGCGCCGGCGATGTCTGACACTTCGCCAAGACGGTGGATTGGGGTGTGTGCCAGCATTTTTGCTTCGATTTCGGGCGTCAGGACGGTCGAGAGCGCGTGGGTGCGCGTGGCGCCGGGCCCGACATTGTTGATGCGGATACCCATGGGGCCGTAGTCAAACGCAAGGTTAGAGGCCAGATGGTTGAGGGCGGCTTTTGAGGAGCCGTAGATAGCCATTGCCGGACTGTTATTGATGCTGCTCATCGACGTGATATTCACCACGCAGCCATAGCCCGACTTCTGCATGTGGGGCGCGGCCAGCTTGCATAACTGCCAGGGCGCAAAGACGTTGATGGCATATATGCGTTCAACATACTCACGGTCGATGTTGAACGGATTTTCGCGTCCTCCGCCGCCGAGGCCGGCATTGTTGACGAGAATATTCACAGTGGAGAACTGCTCGACGGCAAAATCAATCAGACGTGTCAGGTCGTTGGTGTCGAGCACATTACATGCCACCGCCGCAGCCCGGCCACCTTGGGCGTTGATGTCGTCGGCTACTTTGCGGGCCTTGTCTAGCGAAATGTCACTCACCACTACCGAGGCTCCCGCAGCCGCAAGAATTTCACACGAGGCTTTTCCGATGCCGTCGCCACCGCCGGTTACGACAGCTACTTTGCCGGTCAGATCAAATAAAGAGTTGTTATCCATAGTCAGAAGTTTTTTAAGTCTTAATCAATCGGTCGGCTCGGTCGCCGAAGCCCACCATATTAATTAAAAACCGAGCGTCGGCATTTGTTCATGAACTCCGCGATAAAAAAACAACCGGAAGGGGCCTCGGGGGGGGAGGCGACCTTCCGGTTGCTTATGGGTGGGGGATGGGATCAGCGGGTTACCGAGGCCTTGACGGTCTTGGCGCCGACTTTCACGATATAGACGCCGGGAGAGGCGAGAGCGACAGAGCAGTTGCCTGTTTCCTTGGCAATCAGCTGACCGCTCACGGTGAAGATGCGCACGGCACAATCGTCAGCCACGCCCGAAACAGTGATAGTCATGGGGCTGACGGTGATCACCGGCTCATTGGCGAGGGCAGCGTCGATGCCGCTGTTGTCGGTGACGGT
>CAYLMR010000096.1:0-6632 GCA_964384885.1 uncultured Bacteroides sp. | reverse complement strand
GTGGCGTCGATAACAACGGGAGTAACGGTCACCTTACACTCGGCGCTGACCTCGCCGCAGGTTGCGGTTATCACAGCCTCGCCGGCAGCGATGGCGGTAACGATACCCTCGGCGTCAACGGTGGCTACCTCCTCATTGTCAGAGGTCCAGGTCACTGTCTTGTCAGTAGCATTGTCGGGAGCTACTGTGGCGGTCAGTGCAGCTGTTTCGCCCACATTGAGCTCAAGCGTCTCCTTGTCGAGAGTGATGCTCTCGGCGGCAATGTCGCCCGACGCCTCGCCCGAAACGGTGACATTGATTCTCACATAGTTTACGCCCGGCTGAGCCGAGGTGAGTGTCACGGTCACGGCGCCGAAGTCAACACCTGTGATAACGAGCTGACCGTTTTCAATCTTGGCGGTGGCTATGCCGTCAGAGGTGGATGAGACGGTGAAGTTGGGGTTGGTGTTCTGCTCGGGGGTGGTGGTGATGTCGAGTTTCAGGGTCTCACCCTTCTTGACGGTGACATCTTTGTCGACATTCACGCCGGTGATCTTGGCATAGACCTTGGCTACCGAGCCGAAAGCGCTGTTATAGCCGCTCCATGAGTCGCCTGGCACATATACCTCCATGTCGCTGCTGCAACCAGAGAAGGCTGAGCTTGCGCTCTGCATGGGCACTGTCGAGCCGTCGAAGAAGAGATATTTAAGCGACGAGCAATCTTTGAAGGCGTCTTTGCCGATAGTGGTGAGCGATGAGGGGAAGTTTACGCGGGTAACGCGGGTGTTGTTGGCCATAGTCTGGGCTGAAACCTCCTTGACGGGATAGCTCTTTGTGCTTGTCGACACTGATGCGGGCAAAGTGATTTCGGTCGCTGAGGTCGATTCGAGACGGGCGGCGCGCGCAAAGGTTCCGTCGACTGCCAGACGATAGGATATTTTGCCCGAAGTGAGACCTACGGTAACGGGCACACGCTGAGAGATGATAGTGTTGTTGAGGTAGTCATAGAACACGAAGTCATATTCACCCGCAGGCACCACTGATCTCGGAGTGAAGTCAGCGGATCCAAAGTTTCCGGAGCCTGCCGACAAATCCAATTTATAGTACACGTCCCAATTGTAGACAATTGTGGAGGTGCCGCGATCAAGCAACAGATACATCAATCCGACAGTTCCGGCCTTGGTGGCGGAGTAGGTGAGGGGTATTGAGATTTCTTCGCCGTTGAGCCACTCTTTAGGCACCTGGTCGGCCGAGGTGATTACCTGGTCAGCGTCAGGCATATTGGGGTCGCTGCCTGAAGAAACGGTGATATTAACAGCGGGAGATGAGAAGGTTTTACCTGAATTTTTGCCTTTAAAGGTGAGTTTATAGGTTCCGGCAGGTATTGTCGAGCCGCTCGAAGTGGCAGCCTGGATCTTGGTCTGGATGGTGACGGTTTCACCTCCGCGGATAATCATGTTGCTGGTTCCAAGCTCAAAAGACGACGAGCCGACAAGCGAGTAGACAATCTCGTCGATACAGTCCACACTGCTTGTGTTGGTGGCTGTAAAGGTCAGTGTAGAGGAAGAATTCTGATAGAGCTCGGAGGGAGCGTCGATTTCAGAAATCTCAATATCATATTTCTCGCCTGAGGTAAATGAGCGTTTGCCGGCTGAGCTTACGGTCATGTTGAGGAACTCCACTTTGCCACCGTCAGGGTAGAGGCGGCCGTAGGTTTTGGTAGCGGATGCATAGAAGGCGGGATAGACCTTATAGTCACCGGCGGGAAGGTTGGCTGAGCCCATGTTGATGCTATATTTGGTAACATTCCAGCCATAGAATTGATTTACCGAGCCGCCGGTCGACGATACGAGATAGACAGGCTGTGAAGAGCCGTCGGCCGGGACTACATACACGGCGAAACTAATTGTGGCGGGATAGGAGGGCGCGAGCATGAGGAACATCGAGTTGCTGAAAGTCTCGTTGTTGCCGCTCGTTGACACATGCTTGAAATCGGAGTTGTAATTCACGGAATAGCGCCCTGCCTCATATTTATCGACATAGGGGTCGTTGGGGGTGATGACTCTCACAAAGGTCTGGCCGCTGTTATATCCACCGTCAAAACCGCCGATACCCTTGCCTTCGGGGCTGAGGGCTGACAGGGCGAAATAGCCGTCATAGGCTCCGCCCCAACCCCAGTTGATGTGGAAATAGCCGTCCTGAGAATAGCCGTCACACACAAAGGCGTGGCCACCCTCCTGGCTTGCGCCGGAGTAGTAAACGGGGCGACGTTCGAGCAGCTCCTGATAGACCATGCTCTCCCACTCGGCGGCCTGATAGGCTGAGCGGTTGAACTCGGCTGTTTTTTCGTGATAGCCTAAATAGTCAATCAAACCGTTGACAGGGCTGTAGGCGCCTGACGATGAGGGGGAATACATCATGTCGACCGACACACCGCAGGCGAACATCAGGTTGGCCACGGCATTTTTCTGAGCGGTGGTAGCGGAACCGCTATATGAGTCGAGCATATTCTTCCAGTCAAACTCGGCGTTGTCGAAGTCATAGCTCACCTTGGTTGACCAGCCGGAGGGGGTGTAGGTCTTTGTTCCACCCTGACCTTTGGCATATTTGTGATAGTTGATGATCTGAGCCATGGCGGTGGCTACACAACCGGTTACGCAGCGCTGTCCGCCATAGGTGGGGCACATGTTGTTGAACGGCGCATCCTGATTCCACCTGGTGGTCACCATCGGCGAGATGGCCGACCATGAGGCATAGTTGTCATAATAATAGCCTCCGGTCGAGGCTGTTATGGCGGGGGCGGCTATCGAGGAGGTAGATGAGAGATAGGCGTTGATTTCTCGCTCATATTCCGAGAGCCACCATTTGAGGTTTTCGGGGAGATTCTGCGGGTCGAAGGTGCAGTTGTCGACCATGGCGAGCACGGGGCGCAGACGGTCGTCGCCCGAGGTGATGATAAAGCTACCCTCGGGGGAGGAGCTATTATTAAACACATAAAAAGCGGGAGCCTGGTCGACACCCACTTTTTCGGCGGTATAGACAAGATTAAGCTTTGCAGATTGCATCGCATTGCCTTGGGCATTGATGCGGTTGGGAGCCTTAAACTGAGCCGAGGCGGGAGCCTGCTGAAACTCGTTGGCTCGCGAGAGGGCTTCGTCGGGCGTGAGCTTGCGGGCAAAACCGGTGGCGACTGTGGTCAGCGCCATCGCCGCAACCAGAGCGCGAAGCGAGCTTTTCAGGAGTTGTCTTTTCATTGACAAGAAATTATTTGGTAGTTTATTATTATTTTCTATTCTGCAAAGATAGGCAATTGCCTCATTATTCGCAGATATTGTGCTCTTTATTAACATATATTAACTATAAATTTAATTTTCGGAGTCTTAACACGCAAAAGGAGGAACCACACGGTGTGCAGCTCCTCCTCTCACGTTTCAACTATTTATTTATGAGAGCCTTATCACCTAATATCACTATCCGGGGATAAGGGTGGGGTTTGGATTTTTTCAGGTTTGGATTTAAGGTGAGACCCGTTGTTTTTCCGAATCTCACTATTAAAACAATCCACCCGTCGAAATGCCCTATCGCCTATGTTTAAAAGTCCTTAAAATTTCTAAACGGGTTTTGTTAAATGATTAAGGATGAGCAACGGCAGATTTTTTGCTTGCCGGGGCCCGATTGCAAAACAATGGGCGGGTGAAATACATTATATTAGTAGGTGGTGTAGGCAATGTGCCTGCGCTACATCGGAAAATAAATTATTTCATTTCATCAATTAGCTTATAATGTGGTTTTTAGAAACTTTCAGGCATAACCCGGCTCTGGCCGTGTTTCTCACAATCGGTCTCGGATTTCTGATCGGTCGCATAAAATTCAAGGGCTATTCTCTTGGAACGGTCACCTCTGTGCTTATAGTCGGAGTGCTTGTGGGCCAGATGGACATCAACGTCGGCGGTCCGCTCAAGACCGTCTCATTCATGCTCTTTCTCTTCTGCATAGGTTATAGCGTGGGACCGCAGTTCTTCAGGTCAATGAAGGGCGAGGGGCTCAAGCAGGTGCTCTTTGCGGTGGTGATGTGCGTGATGATATTGGGCATGTCGTGGCTGGTGGCCATATGGCTCGGCCTCGATCCGGGTCAGGCCGCGGGCATGATGGCGGGCGCCTCGACAGCTTCGCCGGTGGTCGGCGCGGCCGAAGACACCGTCTCTACCCTCAACGCCTCGCCTGAGAGAATCAAGGCCATGGTCGACTCCATACCTGTTTGCTATGCAATGACCTATGTGTTCGGCACTATCGGCGCGGTGTGGCTCATCGGCTATGTGGGCCCCTGGATGATGGGGGGCCTCGACAAGGTGAAACGTCTCACCCGTGAGTATGAGAGCAATCTCTCGCAGGGGGATGCCTCCGACGACCCCGCATTTTTCGATGCCTGCCGCCCCGTGGCTTTCAGAGCCTTTAAGGTCAACGGCGATTGGATGACCTCGCCCCACACAGTCGAGGAGATTCAGTCACGGTTTGAGGAGTCGGGGCGCCGCCTGCTTGTTGAACGCATCAAAGTGGCCGACGGCACAGTGAGCGATGCCACAAAAGACTCCGTTGTCAATCCCGGCGACGTGATAGTGGTGTCGGGCCGCAGGGAATTTATCGTAGGCGACAACAAGTGGCTCGGCGAGGAGGTGGCCGGAATCGGCATCCTCACCTTCCCGGTTGAGGATGTTGAGGTAACCGTGAGCAAGGAACATGCCGGAGAAACTGTGCCTCAGCTCGTTGAAAATGAATTTATGTATGGCGTGGAGATAAAGCGCATACGCCGCGACGGCAAGGTAATCCGCCCCTCCAGAGATGTGACTGTCAAGGCCGGCGATATTCTCGAGATCGTGGGCCGCAAGAAATATCTCGAACAGGCCGCCAACCACCTCGGCTATGCCGACAAACCCACCCTTGCCACCGACTTCGTGTTTGTGGGGCTCGGTGTGCTGCTCGGCGGACTGTTGGGCTGCCTGGCTGTGAAGTGGGGCAATGTGTCGGTGAGCCTCGGCACCAGCGGTGGCGCCCTTGTGATGGGCCTGATACTCGGCTGGCTGCGCTCCAAACGCCCCGTCTACGGCGCCATTCCCAAAGCCTCGCTGTGGGTGTTCAACAATCTCGGCCTTAACCTCTATATCGCCGTGATAGCCATAGCCGCCGGCCCCTCGTTTGTCGACTCATTCGTGGCCGTCGGCCCGAAGATTTTTGTCGGAGGTCTGATAGTCACCCTGCTGCCCCTCTTTATCGGCCTGTGGCTGAGCTATAAAGTCTTTAAATTCCACCCCGCCATAGCCCTCGGCTGCTGTGCCGGAGCACGCAAAACCACCGCCGGCCTCGGCGCCATTCAGGAGCGCCTCGGCAGCTCCGTCCCCGCCATCGGCTATACCATCACCTATGCCGTCTCCAACACCCTCCTCATCATCCTCGGCATACTCCTCGTTCTCCTGCTCGCCTGATACCTCCTATATATTAGTGGGATTATAGTTTGGAGGGGAGGGGAAAAATCGTTATCTTTGCCGCTATCAGCTTTCTGTTATGCCGACCATGAGGTCAGCATAACGGAACATGCACCAAAATTCAGACGAAAATAATTTAACCATAAATCATTATCATGAAAAGGAATTTATCACATTGGGTTGTGGGTGCAACTCTGTGCGGCGCCATGCTCACGGCGCCCGGAATATGCGCTCTGCCCATAGCGGTGCCCGTTGCTGCTCAAGCCCCCGACACCAAAGGTGCAGTCGTGGCTATCGAGAAGCTCAGCGACACCTCGTTTAAAATCGTATGGAGCGACCTCACTACAATGACGGTTGACTTCTATGGCCCGAACATCATCCGCCTGTTTCAGGATCCCGCCGGAGGAGATGTGCGCAATCCCGAGGCTACCCCTCCCGCCGATATTCTCGTAAAAAATCCCCGCCGACCGGTCGGCGGGATTACGCTCAACAGAGATCAAAACGGTTTTGAAATCTCTTCGGGCAAGATAATGCTGGAAGTCAACAGCTCCACCGGCCTGATTTCAATCAAAGACCTCGAAAGGGGTGTGACTGTGGTAGAACAGGTTTCGCCGATTAATTACGGCGACGGCACCACCTCTATCGCCTTCTCCGAGAAGCCGGGAGAATACTTCTATGGCGGCGGTGTGCAAAACGGCCGTTTCTCCCACAAAGGCCGCATTATCAACATCGTAAACGAAAACTCATGGACCGACGGCGGCGTATGCTCGCCCGCTCCCTATTTCTGGAGCACCGGCGGCTACGGCATGATGTGGCACACCTTCGCCCCCGGCGAATATGATTTCGGCGCCACCACCGACAACACCGTGACCCTGAGCCACAACACCGGCTATCTCGACCTCTTCGTGATGGTGAGCCCCACCCCGGTGACATTGCTCAACGACTATTATCAGCTCACCGGCAACCCGGTGTTGCTCCCCAAATTCGGTTTCTATGAGGGTCACCTCAACGCCTACAACCGCGACTACTGGACAGAGGATACCACCGCCACCGGCGGAATACTCTTTGAGGATGGCAAGCGCTATCGCGAGAGTCAGAAAAACAACGGCGGCATAAAGGAGAGCCTCAACGGCGAGCTGCCCGGCAACTATCAGTTCTCGGCCCGCGCGGTGG
>CAYLMR010000095.1:0-8062 GCA_964384885.1 uncultured Bacteroides sp. | reverse complement strand
TTACCTTTGCATAAATAAACTCAATCCACTCACACTCCCCCAACGATGAACGAGGAATTTCAAAGTCCGCTGCTCGAAAGGGCTGTCACCGAGCTCTCACGTCTGCCCGGTGTGGGCCGGCGCACGGCGCTGCGTCTCGCCCTCCACCTGCTCAGGCGCGAGCCTCAGGAGGCCGAAGCCCTCTCCACCGCCATTCTCGAGCTGAGGCGCGACATAAAATATTGCGGAGTGTGTCACAACATCTCCGACACCGACACCTGTGCCATCTGCTCCGATCCCCGGCGCGACAGCTCCACGGTGTGTGTGGTTGAGACGGTCAAGGATGTGATGAGTCTTGAGCGCACCGCGGCCTTCAAGGGGTTGTATCATGTGCTCGGCGGAGTGATTTCGCCCGTCGACGCCATCACCCCCGACATGCTCACTATCGACTCGCTCGTGGAGCGTGTCACCACCCGCCCCATCTCTGAGGTGATTCTTGCCCTCAGCTCCACTATGGAGGGCGACACCACCTGCTTCTACATCTACCGCAAGCTCCGCAAAGCCAACCCCGGGCTTAAGATCACCCAGCTGGCGCGAGGCATGGCGGTGGGCAACGAACTTGAATATACCGACGAGGCCACCCTCTCGCGCTCACTGGCGGGAAGAACTGATTTCAGTGAGTCGATGTTTTGATTTTTAAAGAGTTTCACCATGACCCGGAGCAGCTCCCCCTTCCTGCAAAGCGACCGAATCATTCTTCGCGCACCCGAGCCTGACGACCTCGACATAATGACACAGTGGGAAAACGACACCCGCCTGTGGCGCATCGGCTCAACCGTAGCGCCCTATTCGCGCCACTGTCTCAAAAAATATATCGAGAATTATTGCGGCGACATATTTTCCGATCAGCAGCTGCGCCTCATGGTCACCGACATAACCACCGGCGCGACCGTTGGCGCTGTCGACCTCTATGAGTTCGACCCGCTCAACCTGAGAGCCGCCGTGGGTATCGTGATTTCTGAATCGGAGAGACGGCAGGGATATGGCAAAGAGACGCTCACCCTCACCACCGACTACTGCCGCCGGTGCCTCGGATTGCATCAGCTTTATTGTCTTGTGCCTGAGGATAATGACATCTCGTTAGCGCTTTTCAGAAGCGTGGGCTTTAACATCACCGGGCGCCTGCGCAGCTGGCTCCGCGAAGGCCGCACCTACCGCGACGTCTTCACCCTCCAGCTCCTCCTCCCCTAACCACCCCTTCTCGGGAGTTGTCGGGATTAATCTCGATTAATCGGGATTATTCAGGATTAATCCCGAAAATTATTTCAAATTTCCGAAGGGGTCGATTTCGTTGATTTCGTCGACGGTGATCTCGCTGCCGTCGGCATGACGCTCAAGCAGGTTTTCTATCGCGCTGAAGAGGCTGAGAATCACGCTGCTGCGCATCAAATCGTCGATGGGGGTGTCGGGGCCACCCAAAGTATTTTCCTTTAAGCCCTTAACCTTTTCGCGCAACCCGGCCAGCATGCCCAACCTTATGCGCGACATCAGATAATAGAACGTGGCCATTCTCTCGCTCAACTCGGTGGGATAGGCGCCGAGGGCATCTTTGTGGCGCAGACCGTCATAACGGGCTATTATCTCCTCATAGCGGTTGTTGCGATAGAGCGCCTCCATCATGAGGTCGAGGTCGTGGGGCAGCCCGTAGACCTCCTCAAGAGCGGTGAGCAGCATGGCGGCGCCGCCGTGAAGACCCTCTGAGGCAAGCTTTTCCGACATCTCCACAAAGTTATCGCGATAGGGCGCGAGCTCAGGTTTGAGAAACGACTTCACGAGATTGTGCGACAGGTTGCCGTTGCTGACAGTGAGAAGCACCTCAAGCACCTGCGGATCACCCGGATAGCTTGTGTTATAGTCGAGAAGCATCTTCATCGCCTCCTCCTTGCGCCCCACATTTGAATAAAGCAACGCGAGGGCAAGCGTGGCCGCCGAGATCTGCGGGGTCATTTCGATCACCCTGCGGAGAATCGGCTCCACCTTATCGAGCGGATAGTCAAGCTCGTTGTAACACTGAGCCTTCATCATCAGCGCCCGCGCATTGTCAGGCTCTATGGCCAGGGAATATTCTATGGCGTCGAGAGCCTTGTCGAGCGCCTTATGGTCGGAAATCAGCACCTGAGCCATCGACAGCCAGAAATCGGCCGTAAAAGGTTCGAGCATCGTGAGCTCCTCGAGTATGGTGACGGCATATTCGGGGTCCTGCTCCATGGCTATCTGCGACAGCTCATAGAGAAATGTCTGGGGATAGTCGGTGTGGGCGCAGATAGCATCCTTATGCTCCTTAAGCCAGGGATACATGTCGAGCTCCTCGGCGGTGTCGGCAAGCTGAATTATCTCCTCGTCGGTAAACTCGGGGCGCGACATCAGCAACCCCTCAAAAGTGCGCGAAGCCTCATCCTTGCCTACACGGTCGAGTCTCAGAGCCAACAGCTTGCCTATCATCGAGTCGTCGGGCAGGGCGGCGATAGCCTTGCGACAGGCTCCCTCATCGAGCGAATAATAGTAGAGCGCCCGGCGTTCGGCCAGAGCGGTGTCGCCCGGATAGAGCCTTTCGCCGCAGAACAACACTTCAAGAGCCACATAACGGTCTTCCACATCGGTGGCATAATCATATAGCTCCACCAGATCCTCACGGTCATAGAACATCGCCCCGCGATTTTCGATCAGATCGCCGGAAAAACGTTCATATAGCTCGCGACGCGAATCCTCGCCGCTGTTGTTCTCTTGACTCACTTACAGGTTAAGATAGGGTTAAGTTGGCTGAGATTACTGCTTTTTCTGCTCTTTTTCCCAGCTGTCCTTGAGCGCGATGGTGCGGTTGAATATAAGGTTGCCGGGCTTGCTGTCATAGTCGGGAGTGAAGTAGCCCACGCGCTGGAACTGGAAATGCTCACCGGGGCGGGCGTTTTCAGCGATATAGGGTTCGAGCTTCACATTTTCCACCACCTTGAGCGAATCGGGATTGAGCAGTTCGCGGAAATCGCGCTCGGTCTCTGCGCCGGGATTCTCGACATTAAACAGGCGGTCATAGAGGCGCACTGTGGCGTTGACTGCAGTATCGGCGGCTACCCAGTGGAGGGTACCCTTCACCTTGCGCATAGAGCCGGGGAGGCCGCTGCGGGTCTCGGGGTCATAGGTGCAGTAGATGGTGGTGATATTGCCGTCGGCATCCTTCTCCACGTCGGTGCATTTGATGATATAGGCGCCTTTGAGTCTCACCTCTCCGCCGGGAGCGAGGCGGAAGAATTTTTTGGGAGGATTTTCCATAAAGTCCTCGCGCTCGATATAGATTTCGCGGCTGAAGGGCATCGAGTGGGTGCCGGCTGCGGGATCTTCGGGATTGTTTTCGAGCTCAACGGTTTCGGTCTGACCCTCGGGATAGTTGGTGATAACCACCTTGACGGGATTGAGCACTGCCATAACGCGGGTTGAGATGGCGTTGAGGTCTTCTCTCACGGCATGTTCGAGCAGAGCCACCGAGTTGAGGGCCTCGAACTTGGTATAGCCGATGCGGTCAACGAAGTTGCGGATAGAGCGGGGGGTGAAGCCGCGGCGGCGCATACCCGAGATGGTCGGCATACGGGGATCATCCCAACCGGCCACGAGACCCTCCTTGACAAGCTGAAGCAGTTTGCGCTTGCTCATCACGGTATAGGTGAGGTTGAGGCGGTTGAACTCAATCTGACGGGGGCAATAGCTGTCGTCGGCAAGTTCCTTTACGAAATACTCATAGAGGGGGCGGTGAACCACAAACTCCAATGTGCATATCGAGTGGGTGACTCCCTCGAAATAGTCGCTCTGGCCGTGGGCGAAGTCATACATGGGGTAGACATTCCACTTGGTGCCGGTGCGATGGTGAGGGGTCTTGATGATGCGATACATTATAGGGTCGCGGAAGTGCATGTTGGGTGAGGCCATGTCGATTTTGGCGCGGAGCACTCGGGCGCCTTCGTCAAATTCGCCCTTGTTCATGCGCTCAAAGAGGTCGAGGTTCTCCTCGGGGGTGCGGTCGCGGTAGGGGCTTGCCTCGCCGGGACGGGTGGGTGTGCCTTTCTGACGGGCTATTTCCTCTGAGGTCTGGTCGTCGACATAGGCCTTTCCCTCCTTGATGAGTCTCACTGCGAGATCATAGAGCTGAGGAAAGTAGTCGGAGGCATAATACTCGCGGTCGCCCCAGTCAAAGCCGAGCCAGTGAATATCCTCGCGGATGGCGTCGACATATTCCACATCCTCCTTGACGGGGTTGGTGTCGTCGAAGCGCAGGTTGCATGTGCCGCCGAATTTCTCAGCCACACCGAAATCCATGCAGATAGCTTTGGCGTGACCGATATGGAGATAGCCGTTAGGCTCGGGTGGGAAACGGGTGTTGAGACGTCCTCCGTTTTTACCGGCGGCAAGGTCGTCGGCCACGATTTGCTCCACAAAATTGAGGCCCTTGGAGTTTACCAGTTCCTCTGATTCCTTTACAGGTGTATTGTCAGCCATAATGCTAAGATGGATTTAATATGTGATGGTTGTTAATATTGCAAAATTATACAAAAATTGCCAATTCACCAATTTTTCAGGCCAGAGTATAGTCGAGCAGTTCGGTGATATTGTCAACATAATGGAAAGTCATGCCCTTTACATAGCGCTCGGGAATCTCGGCGATGTTGCGCCGGTTCTGGGCCGGAAGCACTATGGTGGAGATGCCGGCGCGCTTGGCAGCGAGGATTTTCTCCTTGATGCCTCCCACGGCAAGCACCTTGCCGCGCAGGGTTATCTCGCCGGTCATGGCTATGCCGGCGGTGACCTTGCGGCCGGTAAGCGCCGACACTATCGAGGTGATCATGGTCACGCCCGCCGAGGGGCCGTCTTTGGGTATGGCGCCTTCGGGCACATGTATGGCCACGGCGTTGGTTTCGAGTTTCTTGGGGTCGATGCCGAGCTCTTCGGCATGGGCCTTGACATATTGCAGGGCTATCGAAGCGCTCTCTTTCATCACGTTGCCGAGCGAGCCGGTGAGCGTGAGTCCCTCCTTGCCGGGAGCGAGCGAGGTCTCTACATAGAGTATCTCGCCACCCACGGGTGTCCACGCCAATCCGGTGGCCACTCCGGGAAAATCGTTACCCTCATAGCGGTCGCGGGTATAGGGAGCCACGCCGAGCAGTTTTTCGAGGTCGGCGGCCTCGACAGGGGTGGGGAAAGCGGTCTCTGACATCTTGGCGAGAATCGCTTTTCTCACCAGCGAGGCGAGCTGTTTTTCGAGCTGACGCACACCGCTCTCCGAGGTATAGCCCTCGATAAGGGCTTCAAGAGCGGAGTTGGAGATTTCAAAGCCTGAGTTCTCGAAGTTGAGCTGCTTGAGCAGTCGCGGCAACAGATGGCGGCGCGCTATCTCAACTTTCTCCTCAAGAAGATAGCCCGAGATGTCGATCACCTCCATGCGGTCGAGAAGCGGCTGCTGAATGGTTGAGAGAGTATTGGCAGTAGTGATAAACAACACTTTCGACAGGTCGAAGTCCACGTCGGTATAGTTGTCGTGAAAGCGTGAGTTCTGTTCGGGGTCTAACACCTCAAGCATCGCGGCGGCGGGGTCACCTTTATAATCAGAGCTCATCTTGTCGATTTCGTCGAGCAGAAGCACCGGGTTGGCGGTGCCGGCGCGATGAATGGCGTCGATTATGCGGCCCGGCATGGCACCTATATATGTGCGACGGTGGCCGCGCAGTTCGCTCTCGTCATGCATACCGCCGAGCGAAACTCTCTGATATTTGCGGCCCAGGGCGGCGGCTATCGACTTGCCGAGCGAGGTCTTGCCCACTCCGGGAGGGCCCACCAGACAGATGATGGGGCTGTTGCCCTCGGGATTGTTGAGCATCACGGCCAGTTGCTCCACGATGCGCTCCTTCACCTTCTCGAGACCGTAGTGGTCTTTTTCGAGACAAGCGCGGGCATCGGCCACACTCCCCTCGGGGAGCGGAGAATATTCCCCCCACGGCAGACTGAGCAGGTGGTCGAGATAGTTGTAGGCCACCATATAGTCGGGATTCTGGGGATTGAGGCGCTGCAGCTTATCGAGCTCGCGGTTGAACATCTTACGGGCATCGTCGGTGAGTTTCACCTCGGCGGCGCGCTCGCGCAGGTTGGTGCTGTCGTCCGACTGCGCTCCGTAGAGCTCCTGCCTTATCACCTCGAGCTGCTGCTGGAGAAAGGCCGAGCGCTGCTGCTCGCTGAGAGCCTGTGAGGTTTTTTCCTTTATCTGATTTACCATGCCGGCTATCTCGCTCACACGGCTGAGGGCTGTGAGCAGAGCGAAAGCCCTGTCTTTCATGCGGTAGAGACCGAGCATTTCGATCTTCTCGGCGGGAGAGATGGGGGCATTAGTGGCCACACGGTTGATGGTGTCGTCATAATCGTCGTTGCTCTCGATGTTGACCACCATTTCGGAGTGTGAATCAATCACCGGCCTCAGGAGTTCGAGAGCGGTGTGCTTAACCTGCTCGGCGATAAACGAATATTCGCGGTCAAAAGGAGCTGCAGGCACCTCCTTGACCGGCTTGACCGAGGCTGAGGGTGCGCCCGGCATGAGCTTACCCTCTCCGGCGCCGAGTATCTTGAATTTTCCGCCCGCGCTCACGAGAGCTGTCTGGCGCCCGTCGGGCAATTTGAGCAGCTTGATGACTTTGGCAAACACTCCATAGCGGTAGAGGTCAACCGGCACCGAGGGCTCCTCGACCATAGGGTCGCGCTGACACACTATGCCGATATATATGCCCTTGTCGGAGGCTTCCTGAGCGGTTTTGGCCGAGCGTTCGCGGCCGAGAGTAATGGGGAAAGTCACCCCCGGAAACAGCACAAGGTCGCGAGTCGGCAATATGGGCAGGTCGTTATAGTCGGTGTCTGATTCCTTGCCTGTATTGCTAACTATCTGCTCAAACGCAAAAATGTGACCTCCCCCCTCGCTACGGTCAATGTCGTTGTCGGGCAGGTTGTCGAAATTGTTAGAGTCGTGGCTTGCCATGCTTCGCGGAGTGAATTATATTTCAAAAAGTTGTCGTCAAATCCGGGCTTCCCTCCTGAGAGCGGGAGCTGATTTGCGAAAAACGGGTGCAAAGTTACGATTTTTTTTCGACACCTCCACACATAATTATTATATATCAGGCAAAAACAGAAAATATGTTGTGAAACATATTTCCAAAACCGCTCTATCCCAAAAATTATCCCTACATTAGAGCCGCAATTCAAAAGCAATCTTCTCTCCGCTCCTCATAAAAATCTAATATCAAACCATATAAACTTCTTAATTAATGAAAGTTTATCAGACCAACGAAATCAAAAACATTGCCCTGCTCGGTAGCAAGGGTTCCGGTAAAACCACACTCGCAGAGTCGATGCTCTATGAGTGTGGAGTGATAAAACGTCGTGGCACTATTGATGCCAAAAACACTGTCAGCGACTATTTCCCCGTTGAAAAAGAATATGGCTACTCAGTGTTTTCAACTATCTTCTATGCAGAATTTCTCGGCAAGAAGCTCAATGTGATTGACTGTCCCGGAGCCGATGACTTTGTTGGCAACGCTATCACCGCCCTCAACGTTACCGACACCGGCGTGATTCTCATCGACGCCCAATATGGTGTGGAAGTCGGCACACAAAACATCTTCCGCACCTGTGCCTCAGTCAAAAAGCCGGTTATCTTTGCCATCAACCAGCTCGACGGCGAAAAAGCCGACTATGAGAACACTATCGAACAGATGACCGAGGTGTTCGGCCCCAAGGTAACCGCAATACAATATCCCATCAATGCCGGCCCCGGCTTCAACGCCATGATCGACGTGCTGCTCATGAAGAAATATTCATGGGGACCCGACGGCGGAGTGCCCACCATCGAGGATGTTCCCGCCGAGGAGATGGATCGCGCCAACGAGCTTCATCAGAAACTCGTCGAGGCAGCTGCCGAAAACGACGAGACCCTCATGGAGAAATTCTTTGACCAGGGCCACCTCACCGAAGACGAAATGCGCGAAGGCATCCGCAAAGG
>CAYLMR010000094.1:0-8398 GCA_964384885.1 uncultured Bacteroides sp. | reverse complement strand
CAGCTTGCTCAGGGCATGATGGTATGCTGCAAGGCATAAACCCCCGTTGAGAAAATATCTTCTTACCTGACGCTTCCCCCACAGTAGGGGAGCCTTAAAAATCCCGCGTGAGGCCTGATTGGCTCACGGCGGGATTTTTTCGTGGGGTGACATGAAAAAATTGTTAATGTGCCTAAAAATGTGTAATTTTGCGCTTTCGATTCTCACCCTCAAATCAAGTTTTTAAAGCCATCAGGGGCGATGAATGATATAAACGTCACAAGCCTCTCAGCCCAACGGCAAATCTATTATTATTATCATATTTCAACTAACAAAAATCAAAATTCATGAAGAGACTACTTCTCTTAGCCGGAGCTCTCTGGTTGATCTGTGCGGCAGCCTATGCGGCCCCCACACTCAAGTGCGCCGGTCAGGTGGTGGACGAACAGAATGAGCCGGTAATCGGAGCCACAGTGGCCGTGCCCGGATCTAACCTCGCCACCATCACCGACATTGACGGCATGTTCTCGCTGTCAGTTCCCGTCTCAACCCCGAAGATCAGAATCACCTATGTGGGATATTCACCGGTTGAGCTTGTGCCTGCCCGCAACATGGGCGTAATCGTGCTTAAATCAGAATCGGTTATGCTCGACGATGTTGTGGTTACCCAGTCAATCGCCAAGACCCGCGAAACCCCTGTGGCCATGTCGTCGATCGGCTCGGGTGATATTGAGTTTAAACTTGGCGGTCAGGAGCTTATGGAGCTTCTCAAAACCACTCCCGGTGTCTACACCATACGTCAGGGCGGTGGCTTCGGTGATGCCGAAACCCGTATGCGCGGCTTTAAGAGCGCCAACGTGGCCATGATGGTCAACGGTATTCCCATCAACGACATGGAGTGGGGCGGCGTGTATCAGAGCAACTGGGCCGGCCTCAGCGACGTAGCTTCATCAATCCAGACCCAGCGCGGTCTCGGCGCCACAATGGTGTCGACCCCCTCGATCGGCGGTACGATCAACATTACCACCCGCACCATCGACGTGGAGCGCGGCGGCTCGGCATGGTATGGCATGGGCAACGACAACATGAACGTTATCGGCGTTAAAGTGTCGACCGGCCTCATGAAAAACGGTTGGGCAATGACCTTCCTCGGCTCACGCAAGTGGGGTGACGGATATATCCAGGGCACCAACTATAACGCCTACAACTACTTCTTCAACCTCTCGAAGCGTCTCAACGAGGATCATCAGATTTCACTCACAGCTTTCGGCGCTCCCCAGACCCACTTCCAGCGCTCAAGCTATGACGGCCTCACCGTTGAAAACTGGCAGAAGGTGAAAGACTATATGGACGGTGAGAGCATGTATCGCTACAATCCCTCATATGGTTTCGACAAAAACGGTAAGCAGATGTCGAGCTACTATAATGTTTACCACAAGCCTCAGATTTCACTCAACCACGTCTGGCAGATCGATAACACCTCATCGCTGTCGAGCGCGGTTTATTTTTCGATCGCCTCGGGCTACGGTCTCGGCGGTTACGGCCGCAACGGCTACGGCTCGTCTGACTGGTATGGTTCAAACAACGGTGTGCTCAACATGAAATTCCGCAACGCCGACGGTACCTTCGACTACGCAGCCATTCAGGAAATGAATGCCGCTTCGACCACCGGCGCCAACATGATTCTCGCCCGCAAGAACAACAACCACCAGTGGTATGGCCTTGTGTCGAGCTACAAAAAGGAATTTGCCCAGAACAACGGCAACCGCTTTAACCTCACCGCCGGTATCGACATCCGCTATTATATCGGCTATCACAAAAACACCATCGACAACCTCATGGACGGCGCCTATTATATCGACGACGCCAACCGTAAGAACGTAAAGGCCCGCAACAGCAACCTCGCCGGCGACCCCAACTTTATCTATCAAAAACTGCAGGTGGGCGACGTTGTGGCCCGCGACTATAACGGCTACACAGCTCAGGAAGGCGCTTATGTGCAGGGCGAATACTCAATGCTCGACAAGAAGCTCAACCTCGTGCTCTCGGGTGCCCTCAACAACAACACCTACTGGCGCCGCGACTTCTTCTATTATGACAAGGAGCATGAGCGCTCTGAAACCATGAACTTTATCGGCGGCACAATCAAAGGCGGTGCCAACTACAACATCGACCGCAACAACAACGTGTTCTTCAACGCCGGTTACATTTCGCGCGCACCTTTCTTCTCGGGCGGTGTGTTCCTCAACTCACAGAACTCCAACATCACCAACCCCAACGCCGTCAACGAGAAAGTTGTCAGCTTTGAGATCGGCTACGGCTTCCACTCACGCCAGTTTGCCCTCACATTCAACGGCTACTTCACTCGCTGGATGGACCGCACAATGGCCAAGGGCGGCTATATCGAATCGGGCGTTCACGAAGGCGACCGCTATGAGTTTAACATGGAAGGCGTTGACTCACGTCACATGGGTCTCGAGCTCAACTTCACCTATCTTCCCACCACATGGATGGAAGTCAACGGTATGATTTCGCTCGGCGACTGGCAGTGGGACAGCAATGCCACCGGTTACTTCTACAACCAGGAGGGTCAGCCTCTTAAGAATGTGCAGGGCGACGTTGCCTCGGGCATCATGGCTGAAGACCACCTCAGGGCAACCCTCGATCAGAAGGGCGTGAAGGTGGGCGGCTCGGCTCAGACCACCGGCGCTCTCGGTGTAGTGTTCAAGCCTTTCAAAGGCTTCCGCGTAGGTGCCGACTGGACAATGGCCGCACGCAACTACTCTGACCTCAACATCACCGTTTCGACCCTTCAGAACGGCGGTACCATCAACGCCGGCGAACCCTGGAGAATTCCCTGGGGCAACTCGATGGACCTCTCGGCCAGCTACAGCTTTGAGCTCGGCGGCGTAAATGCCACCGTGTTCGGCAATGTCAACAACCTCTTCGACTACAACTACATCACCCAGGCTTATTGCCCGGTGTCGGCAGTCGGAACATGGGAAAACGCCTATCAGGCTTTCTATTCATTCGGCCGTACATTCTCGGTTAAAATGCGTGTCAACTTCTGATAACCACAACATTTCATAAAAATGAAGAAAACTATAATCAACATATCCCTTGCGGCCGGACTCGCTGTGGCTATGGCTTCCTGTAGTGAAAACTATTGGAATGACCATGAGCTTGACGGATTTGAGAAACCGGGGATAACCGATGTGCAGACCATCGAATATACCCTCACCGATGACGATTATGCCCTTATTGCCGTCAACAAAACCAATAAGGAACTTGCCGGCGACGCCCTCGCCTCTCAGCTCAGGGCCGTTGGCACCCAGTGTTATTTCACTCCGGAGATTTCTGCCCGCGACTATGTGCCCGCGTTTCTCTCCGACCCCTCCTTCCCCTACTTCACCCTCACCGACGGCTCAGCCATCAAGCTCACCTACCGTGTGAGCGAAGGTATGCCCGAGGAGGTCGTTGCCGCAGCGTCGGCTCAGACCTATCTCGTCACCGAGGCCGACTATCAGGAGGTGTGGGAAAGCGACAACGACTTTGTCAACGCTTTCGCTCCCTCAAAGGCAGCTTCGCGCTATGTGCCCTCTATCCTCGCCGAGGCTTATCCCGACGCCGAGGAGGGTGACCTTGTGGTCGCTTCCTATCAGGTTGCTTCGGTCGACCCCGTGTTTAACGCCGCTCCCGATCAGCCCGGCGACGAGTTTGTGCCCACCGACGTTATCGGCACTATCGCCAAGGGCGACCAGGTTGAAATCGCCGGCTATGTGGCCGGTATCTGCGCCAACGGCTTTATCGTGGCCGACAGGTCAGGCGCCGTGTTTGTATATGTCGGCAACTCTTTCAATCAGGCTGACTATGCCATCGGCGATGAGGTAAACATTGCCGGCGAGGTAAGCTCCTATAACCGCGGCCTCCAGATCTCGGGCGCTTCTGCCACTATCGAGGTTACCGGCAAGGGCACCTATACCTATCCCGCTCCCAAACAGTTTACCGGCGTTGAGCTCGACGCAGCTCTTGCCCGCGAAGGTGATGAGCTCGCCGTCTACGGCACCATGACCGGTGTTGTGTCGGTAAGCGGCAACAACATCAATATCATAGTCGAGGGCGCCGAGACAGCTCAGGGTGGTGTTTACTATGCCACCGACGCTCAGAAAGCTCTCCTCGTCGACGGTTCGACAGTGACCGTTACCGGCTATTTCATCGCTATCGCCGGCAAACGCTACTGCAACTTCGTGGCCACCGAGATCACTCCTGCCGGCGCCGCCAAGATTGCAAGCCGCTCGGTTGACATCGCTTCCGAGCAGGAAAACGTGATGTATGTCTACAACTCAGGCCGCTGGAGCGTCGCCTCAGGCTACACCGTGCTCAACCATTCCGACTATCAGGCTATGGGTCAGAAATATGACAACCTGTCAAACGACGGCCCCGAGCTCTATCTCGCCAACTACTGCAAGGTTAACTTCCCCTATGCCGTTGAGGGTGACATCAAGTATGTTGTCTATAACTACTATGCTTCGTCGGCCACCACACTCCGCTGTGACGCCTATAAGTTTGACGGCACCGAGTGGAGCAACTTCACCGGCGTTGTTACCGAGACCTCTCAGTTTGTAATGACCGGCGGCAAGTGGATCTATGACCCCAATGTCACCATCACCCTTCCCGCAGGCAAGGGCATCGAGATCTCAACCCTCTACTTCCAGACTTGCGTTGACTGGGTAGCCGCCAACATCGACAAGCCCACCGGCGCCACCTATGTAACCTCCTACGGCAACAATGAGTATTACACCGGTGCCTCTGCCTATCAGGGCAATGTTGACCTCCGTCCCGGCTCGGCCCGTGCGCAGTATGCCGCCGGCTATGAGGGCATGACCGACGAGGAAGTCGTGGCCGTGATGAAGAAGAGATTTGAGAGCGAGGTGTTCCCAGCCGCCCTCTCGGTGATTCATCCCGATGCCAACGTTATTCCCGGCGTTGACGTGATCTACACCATCAACTTCTCGACCTATACCGGTGTGACCGAAGAGCATGTGATCCGCTATCAGGTTGTTGGCCCCGGTCAGTTTGAATTTATCGACTGCGACTGGTAATCCCGCCGGTTAAAGTCCCGACACTATAGTTTCATAAGCCTGATCGCCCCTTTGCGGGTGGTCAGGCTTATGCTCGTTATGTCAATAATTGCACATTTCGCAAAAAACACCTATCTTTGCATAAAATCAAGTTTTAACCCCACACATCGTTTCATATTCAATATGTTGGTAATCGGCATCGCCGGAGGCACCGGCTCGGGAAAGACCACTGTGGTCAACAAGATTATCTCCTCGCTTCCCGCGGGAGAAGTGTCGGTCATGCCTCAGGATTCCTACTATAAGGATTCGAGTCATATTCCGGTTGAGGAGCGCAGCAAGATCAATTTCGACGAACCCGCGTCGATCGAATGGACCCTGCTGGTCGACCACCTCAGGCAGCTGCGCGAGGGCAAGACAATCGAAATGCCTACCTACAGCTATCTCACCTGCACCCGTCAGGAAGAGACCGTGCGTGTCGAGCCTACCGATGTGGTGATAGTCGAGGGTATCCTCGTGTTGACCGACCCTGTGTTGCGCAACATGATGGATGTCAAGGTGTTTGTTGACGCTGACGCCGACGAGCGTCTCATTCGCGTCATAGCCCGCGACTGTGTGGAGCGCGGACGCACCCCCAAGATGGTCATCGACCGCTATCAGGAAATTCTCAAGCCTATGCATGAGATGTATATCGAGCCGTCAAAGCGTCACGCCGACCTGATTGTGCCTCAGGGTGGCAGCAATGCCGTGGCCATCAACCTCCTCACCGACTATGTTGAGGCACGTCTGCGCAAAGCCAAGCAACCCCGCTTTTAATCCCTCCCCCTTTCTTCTATGAGCAGCGAAACTATTATCACCGAGACTGAGGAGATTATCATTCCGGTTCCCGAAGAGGGGAAGATGGTGCTCAGCACCGACAATCTCGTGAAGAAATATGGCAAACGCACCGTGGCCAACCATGTGTCGATCAATGTCACCCAGGGTGAAATTGTGGGTCTTCTCGGCCCTAACGGAGCGGGCAAGACCACCACTTTCTACATGACCGTGGGCCTTATTACCCCCAACGAAGGGCGTATCTTCCTCAACGACAACGACATCACCAAGCTGCCCGTTTATAAGCGTGCGCGCATGGGCATTGGCTATCTGGCTCAGGAGGCTTCGGTGTTCAGAAAAATGACCGTGGAGGATAATATCCGCTCGGTGCTCGAATTTACCGACCTCACCAAGGAGCAGCAGCAGGATAAGCTTGAGAGTCTCATAAGCGAGTTCAGCCTCGAGAAGGTGAGACGCAATCTCGGCGACCGACTCTCGGGCGGCGAACGCCGACGCACCGAGATAGCCCGCTGTCTCGCCATCAACCCAAAGTTTATAATGCTCGACGAGCCGTTTGCCGGTGTCGACCCGGTGGCCGTTGAGGATATTCAGGCCATTGTCTATAAGCTCAAAAAGAAGAATATCGGTATTCTGATCACCGACCACAACGCCAACGAAACCCTCACCATCACCGACCGCGCCTATCTGCTGTTTGACGGCAGAATCCTCTTTCAGGGCACTTCAGAGGAGCTTGTCGACAATCCCATCGTGAGGGAGAAATATCTTGGCAGAAACTTTGTGTTTAACCGCAAGAAGTTTAGCTGACGCTTTTCTCCTCGCTATTGATGCGGGCCACATTGCGGCTCGCTATGACTACGGCTATTATCGTGAGCACCAGCGAGATGATGGCGAGTGTCACCGAGTCGCTGCCAAATTTGCTCAAAGCCTCACCGGCAGCCGGGTCGCGCATACCGAGCCATAGGGCTGTGGCGGCCAGCAGATTGTTGAGCACATGGGCCATGACGGGGAGCCACACCGATCCGCTCCACACCAGCAGGTAGCCGAACCACAGGCCGAGCAACAGTCTCGGCACGAAGCCCTCAAACTGCATGTGAACGGCCGAGAAAACTATCGCTGTTACCCATATCGCGCCGTGTGTTCCCAAACCTGATTTTGAAAGTATGCGCTGCATACACCCCCTGAAAAACAACTCCTCGCTCAGTCCGGCCATTACTCCCACTATCAGCAGGGTGATGACCAGCGAGCCCCAGGAGCCGTTGCCCACAAGCAGGTTGATCGAAGCCTGAGCCTGTTCCTCGGCTGTGCGGAGCGCTTCGGGCAGAGGCAGAGAGGCGTTCCAGTCAATAAGGTGATTCATTGACGGTATCGACACAATGGTGCCTAAGAGGGCTGCCGCCGTTATCACCGCGCCCGGGCGTCGGCCCAGCAACAGCAGGTCGGCGGGGCGCCGCGTTATCACCACTGCTGTGGCTATGGCCGGGAGGATAAACACCACAATATCCTGAACGATTGTAGAAATCCTCATTCGTGGAGTGGTAGAAACTCCCGTCATGGCTATTATCACCGACCCTATTACAAAGCATAAAATCGTGACGCAGAGAAACATCACTATTCTCTGCGGCCCGCTGACGGTAAACCTTATTTTTTCGCTCGATACGGGAGGATTGACTGATTTGCTCATGAGTTATTGTGGGGTGTTAGAAGTCAAGATAGAAATCTTTGGTGAGCTGACGGTATTGGTCGGAATATTCGTCGAGAGGAGTGCGGATGTCAACTCTCATGGTCATGATAGGGGAGTTTGAGCGCCCTTTGGTGAATGTCACCACCGCGCGGATAGGCGATTGATCGGGTGAGGGAGCTATCTCGACGAGTTGCGCAGGCTCCAGGCCCGACAGGATGGCGAGATATTCCAGATCCGCGACTCTGTCGCGGGGCACAATCAAGGTCAGCTTCCCGCTTGGTTTGAGAATCTTGGAGGCTGTTGAGATGAGGGTGTCAAAGGTGAGGGTTCCTTCATGACGGGCCGAGGCGCGCCGCGAGTCAGGCGACTGGGTCGTGGTATTAAAAAACGGGGGATTGCTCACTATCAGGTCATAAACCCCTGTCTCGGGAGCCGTGACGGCAAAATCACCCTCAACAGCTCTCAGCCGGTCGGCCCACGGCGATGAGGCGAAGTTGGCGGCACACTCCTCATATCCCTCCGGGTCGATTTCAAATGCGGTGACCTCAGCCTCACAACATCTCTGAGCCATCATCAGCGCAATGATACCAGTGCCAGCTCCGGCGTCGGCAATGCGGGCGCAACCCTCCGCCACGGGAGCAAGCGCACCGAGCAAAATGCTGTCGGTGGTGATTTTCATTGCTCCGCGCCGGTTGGCGAGTGAGAACTGTTTTAGCCTGAAAATATTACTTTCTTTCTGAGCCATCGCGCCGCGATTAGATTTCCACCTGCAAAATTAATCAATCTCCTCCACCCCCACCCAACAAATCCCCCAAAACCTTCGCCC